>PLXP01000159.1 GCA_003151435.1 Acidobacteriaceae bacterium | reverse complement strand
CGAAGTCGAAGGATCTGCGGTTGTCTTTCTTCTTATCTCCCTCTGCCGAAGAGGACCGCAGCAAAGAATCTGAGAGCTGACAATCTTCAGTCAGTGGTCTGCGAATGGAAGTATGGAGGCTCGGTGAAGTTATTTCGTACTATCGCGATCTTAGCTGGAGCCGGATTCCTTGCGGCCTGTCTCGCAGCGCCGTGTTTGAGCGCCGCCCAAGCCAGCCGCGCCGACGCCGAAAAAGATCCTCTCTTCAAGGCCATGCTCGAAGAGCTCGACCGCAGCAAGACCGAACTGCAATTGAAGGGCTTCGAGAAGCCGTTCTTCATCCAGTACCGCGTTGAAGACGTTGACAACTTCGAAACCAAAGCGGAGTTCGGCGCCACCGAAGGTTCAATGCGCACTCATCAGCGCGTGGCCCGCATCACGGTGCGTGTGGGCGACTACAAGACGGACAGTTCCGGCGCCCGTGGCGATGGCGCATTGGAGCTGTCGGCTCTCGATGACGATCCAATCGCGGTGCGGTCGGCGTTGTGGTCGGCCACCGACCAGGCGTACAAGGCGGCCCTGTCAGCCTATGCGCAGAAGCAGGCGGAACTGAAGCAGGTGCAGACCCCGCCTCAGGCCGATGACTTCAGCAAAGAGAAGCCCGTGGTGATGCTCGAATCTCCATCGAAACTCAAAATCGATGAGGCCGCGTGGGCTGAGCGCGTGGCAAAGGACAGCGGCCTCTACCGTACCGACGCCTCTGTGAAGGCCGCTCAGCGGGACGTGCAGTACTCCGTGACCACATTTCATGGGCGCGTGACCAACACCTGGCTGGTCAACAGCGAGGGAACCATCGTGCGCAAGTCGGAGGGCGGCTACCAGGAGGTGTTTGGTGTGGGCACGCAGGCCGCGGACGGCATGCGGCTTGACCGCTCCTACGCCTCAACCGGAGTTGAACTCAAGGAACTGGATGCGCCGGAAACCTTTCAGAAGCATGCGGTGACGCTGATCGCCTCGCTTGCCGACCTGCGCAACGCCCCACTGGTCGAAGAGGAGTATCACGGGCCGGTACTGCTCAGCGCCGACGCCGGTGCTGACGTGATGCGTACCATCATGGCCGGCGGCGTAACAGCCACGCGACCGCGTCTGGGCACGGAGGCGCGCACCAACGGACCGTTTGCCTCCAGCTATCACGCGCGGGTGCTGCCCGACTTCATGGATGTGGTGGACGATCCCGAACTCAAGAGCTTTGAAGGACACGAACTGCTGGGCGCCTACGATGTGGACGATGAGGGCGTGCCCGCACAGTCGGTGAAGCTGGTGACGGGCGGGCGGTTTGAAAACTACCTGGTTGGCCGCGAGCCGGTGCGTGACTTTCCGCAGTCGAACGGCCACGCGCGCGCGGCAGTTACGGGTCCGGCGCGCCCGTCGATCAGCGTGCTCAAGGTGACAGCGCAAAACGGAATTGCGGACGAGGAACTGAATCGCAAGCTGCTTGACATGGCGAAGGACCGCGGCCTCAAGAGCACCTATTATGTGGCCACTCTGGGCGGCGATCTGACACCGCGGCTGATTTATCGAGTGACCCTCGATGGAAAGCGGGAACTCATGCGCGGCGCCGTGCTGGAGGACCTTGACCAGCGGGCTCTGCGCTCAGGCGTTGAGGCTGCGGGCAAGGACCTTTGGATTGGCAATTATCTCGGTGAAGTGCCGGTCACCGTCCTGGCCCCCGCGCTGCTGCTGAGCGATGTGACGATCAAGCGCGCCAATGAAAAGAACGACAAGCTGCCGTTTTATCCGCCGCCCGAGTGACGGCGCCCGATAATGCCGCGACGTTTCCCGCTTACGCGTGGCGGTAGTTTTGCAGGAAGAAGTACCCTGCCGTCAGCAAGCCGATGCTGGCGACGGCCCACCTCATGGCCCGCTGGTTTACCCTGCGGCTGTAGTGGGCAGCCAGGTAGCCACCGATGCCGGCCAGCACCGCCATCTGCAGGCAAAACTGCCATTCCACTCGTCTGGCCATAATGAACGTGATGGCCGGTATCCCGATGGAAACGGCCGCGGTAAGCACCTTCAGCGCGTTCATCTCATGCACGTCGTGGATGCCGCAGATGCCAAACAGCGACATCACCAGGAAGCCCCCTCCGGCCCCGAAGTAGCCCACGTAGACGCTCACCACCACCATGCCGATGATGAGGCAGGTGTTATAGCGCCGGCCGCCGGAGAGGGTGGCCAGCCACCTGCCCAGCGGAAAGCTCAGGACAAACATCACCGCCGCGAACAGCAGAAGCCAGGGCAACATCTCGCGAAACATGCGGTTGCCAGTCCTGAGCAGCAGTTGGCCGCCGATCTCTCCTCCCACGCCCGCGGCCACGCCCAGCGGCAGCAGCTTCCAGCCGTATGCGCGCAATGGCTGGCGGAATGCCACCAGCGATGTCAGTTGTCCCGGCCACAGCGCCACCGTGTTGGTGGTTTGCGCGGTTACAGCGCCCAATCCTATGACCGAAGTTCCGGCAATCAGGGGTGGCAGAGAGAGAAAAGACCCTCCCCCCGCGACTGTGTTCAGAACGCCGGCAAAAAACGAGGCGACGGGGAGCCAGAGATATTGAAGAATAGGGACGAAAAAGGCGGCCATGTTTCACTGTAGGGGGTAACCGCATAAAGACTCATAAGGGTTCCGCAATTTGCGCAGTTGGCCTGGAGCAATGTCCAGATGCGCGAGGGCCTGTTACACTCCCGTCAAGAACTAAGCTGGAGTTGACTCACCCAATGAAACCAACTATTTTTGTGTTTTTGATGGCGGCCGCTCTCGCCGCACATGCCCAGACTGCTGCCAAACCGGCGGCTCATGCAGCCAAGCCCGCCACTGCCGCCCACTCCGCTTCCACCGCAAGCGCGGTCAAGCTTCCTTCCAACGTGCCCGTGGTGCACGGGATCGTGAAAACGGCTTTTTCCCTTCGCTATGAAGACGTCAAAATTGGTACCGGCGCCGATGCCGAGCCCATGAAGATGTACAAGGTGAAGTACACCGGCTGGCGGGCCGCGGACGGCGTCAAGTTCGACTCATGGGACGATCACCGGCAACCCGTTCTCGACAAAGACGGCAAGCCTGTGACGGGCGAGGACGGAAAGCCCAAGCTGGGGGACCCTGAACCCGCCAGCTTTCCTGTCGGTCTCGGCCGCATGATTCCCGGCTTTGACCAGGGCTTTACCGGCATGAAAGTGGGCGGCAAGCGCCGCCTGTTTATCCCCTGGCAACTGGCCTATGGCACACGGGCGATGCCTGACCATGGTGCGGACCATCCGGGAATTCCCGCGAAATCCGATCTTATCTTTGACGTTGAAGTGGTCGACATCACCGACCTGCCCACGCCGCCAAGCCATCCTGGAATGGGCGGAATGCCGGGCGGGATGCCCGGGGGAATGCCAACTCACCCGGGCGGTACGGTCAACGCCCATCCGGCGCAGCCTGACGCTTCGGCCAAGCCGGCCGCTCCCGCGACGCCACCGGCTCCGGCACAGCCGGCGACACCGCCACAGCCCAAATAGGGGCTCCCTCGCTCAAGCCACGCTGGAGGGCAACTCCGGCGTGGCCGCCAGCAGTTGCCGCGTGTAGTCCTGCTGAGGCGCGGCACACAGTTCCACGGCTTCGCCGGTTTCCACCAGCCAGCCCCGCTCCATCACCGCGATGCGCGTGCTCAGGTAGCGCACCAGCGGCATGGAGTGTGAAATGAACAGGTAGGTCAACCCATGCTCGCGCTGTAACCGGCGCAGCAGGTTCACGATCTGCGCTCCCACGCTCACATCCAACGCGGAGACCGGCTCNNGCCTTCGCCCGCAGCGCAGCCCGCGTCGTCGGAAAGTCGAACGCACCGTCGTTGCTGCCGCGGTGGATGATCCACGGCTCGGTGACGATCTCCAGCACTTTCATGCGCGGATTCAGTGCGGCGTAGGGATCCTGAAAGACGGGTTGCATCTGGCGGCGAAGGCGGTGCAATTCTGCCGCGGACGCGCGCGCCACGTCCACGCCATCCACGCGCACGGCGCCACTGGTCGGCTCAACCAGCCCCAGGATCATGCGCGCCACGGTGGTCTTGCCTGAGCCGGATTCGCCCACTAGCCCCAGCGTCTCGCCAGGCTCGATGGTGAACGAAACGTTCTCTACCACCGGGTGCAGTTCCGTGCGCAGCCCCACACGCCGGGGATAGCTCTTGCTTACCGCATCGACCTCGACCAGCGCCATCTTCAAATGGTACAGCCCGGCATTAGGTTTGCGTCGCTAGTGAGATTTCACCTGCGTCTCACAGTTCAATAGTAGAATCCGGAAACAAGTCGCCACCGGGTCGCCCGCCAAATGCGGCGGCAGGGACGATACTTCCCCCAAAAGAGAGGATCCCCCCATGTCCAATCAAGGGTTCACCTTTGCCAACCCAACCTTTACCGCCGACAACTTCTTCCAGTACAGCGCGGGCGACCTGGCAGGCGATTCCAAGCTCCAGGCCGAACAAGTGCTCGAGCCCATTCCCGCGCCCCGCGTTCAACCGCCCGTGTTCGACATGGGCTCGGTGTTGCCCGCGGCGGCTGTGGCTCAGATTCACGCGTCCGGCAGCCTCGTCTTTCATTCGGTGGGAGACACCGGCGGCATCGTGCGCGCCGAGCCGCAACTCTCCGTATCAGACGCCATGGCGGCCGACCTCACGGGGAAGACCTACGCCACAGGCTTGCCGGCCTTCTTTTTCCATCTTGGCGACGTGGTCTACTACTTCGGCCAGGAGCAGTATTATCCCGAGCAGTTTTACGATCCCTATCGCAACTACGATGCGCCCATCTTCGCCATTCCCGGCAACCACGACGGCGTGATGTACAAGAAGGAGCCGATTTCGTACTCGCTGCAGCCCTTCATTGAGAACTTCTGCACTGCGGCCTCGGTGCAGACCGCGCCGAACTTTGCGCGCACCACCATGACGCAGCCGGGCGTCTACTTTGTCATGACGGCGCCGTTCACCCGCATCATCGGGCTCTACTCCAACGCGGGCGAGAGCGTGGGCGTGCTGGGAAGCGCGCAGATCGGCGAAGACCAGGTCACATTTCTTACCGCGCAACTGAAGGCGGCCCTGGCGGCGCGGCAGGCCGACCCCCAGAACAAGAATCCGCAGGCGTTGATCATCGCCGTGCACCATCCTCCGTTCACCGGCAGCAGCCAGCATTTTCCCAGCGCATCCATGCTGGCCCAGATCGATACCTGCTGCCAGCAGGCCGGCATCTGGCCTGACATGGTGATCTCAGGGCACGCGCACCTCTACGAGCGCTACACGCGCACCATGAAGTCCGACGGCCGGCAAATTCCCTACGTGGTGGCGGGCAATGGAGGCTACTACAACCTGTCGAAGATCAAGCTGACTGCGAGCGGCGCCAAGCCCGTCGCCGGTCAGCACACCGAACCCGATGGGCAGGGCAACACCATCACGCTCGACCAGTACAACGAGACCGACTGGGGCTTTCTGCGCATCACGGTCAGCGCCACGACGATCCTGGTTGAAGCGCTCGGAGTGCAGCCGACCGTAACCACCACCACCCCACCGCCGCCCATTCCGCCGCCGACAGTGATCGATAGTTTCACGGTGAACTTGTCGTCCCACTTGGTCAGTGCATGACCCGTTGCATTGGGCCAGTCCTCTACGCCCTGCTCGGTCAGCAGCTTGTCGCGACCCGCCATGGTCAGGCTGTCAAAGTCGGCCCCAGCCCTCCGCCTCACGTCGTCAGCCGGTCCGCCGAAACGGTTTTCAATAGCCACGCCTCCACTTCGACGTGTCCCGCGTCTTCAACTGCGACCTCAATTTGCGTTTCGCCGGGCTCCAGCGTGTAGACACGGCTGGTCAGCGCCTCCCGCCCGCCGATGAACAACTCGATCACCGTTCCGTCGAGAAACATTCGCGGTTCAGGTCGCGGCCAGGGCAGCGCCGGCAGCGGGAACGTTCGATCCCCGCAATGCACCGCGTTTCCTGCGACGTCAATCGACAATTCCCAAGCCTTGGCCGCAACAAGGAAACTGCGGCGGTCGAACGGAGGTTAACGGACAGCAAAACTACTTAGTCGCGGCCGTTATCTTCAGCGCGTAGGCATATTTGCAGGTTGCGCTCGAGGGCAGCGTTACGTCCAGCGTCTCCGCTCCCTGCGTCCACGTGACCTTGTCCGCGGAGCCCAGCAGTTCCACCTTGGCGACGGGCAGCGAGGCTCCCTCGTGGGCCCAACCGAGCGAGTGGATGGTCGCTTTTCCGTCCTTGGGGCAGGCCATGCCGATGGCGTAGACCGTGCTCCCCTTTGCCGTGAAGCGGAAATCATCCGGAGTGTAGGACTTGGTATCGGTGTCGTGGAAGGCCCCGCCCACCACCTTCGTCGGTCCTTCGCCAAAGGTCTTCCAGGGCGTGGTCGCGTAGATGGCTTCGCCGTTCACCTTGAGCCACGCGCCCATTTCCAGCAGGGTGTTCTTCACCTCGTCGGGAATGGTGCCGTCCGCGCGCGGGCCGAAGTTGAGCAGCAGGTTGCCGTTCTTGCTCACGATATCCACGAGCTGGTGAACGAGGAACTCCGGGGACTTGAAGGTGTCGTGTTCGATGTAACCCCAGCTGGCGTTGCTGATTGAGGTATCGGTCTGCCAGTGGTCGGCGATGATGTGGTCCTGCTGGCCGCGCTCGAAGTCGCGGGTCCCGGCCTTCCAGTTCAACGAGTAGTCCTTGAAGTCAACCACGCCGGTGTAGCCGTGGGCAGAGGCGAAGTTGTAATACATGGCGGCAAATTCGGCGACGGCGCGGCGGAAGTTCGGCTGCCCGATCCACCAGTCGAAGTAGACAATCTCGGGCTTGTACTTCTCCACCAATTCGGTGTCGCGCGCCAGCCAGTCGCGGGTCCATGCCTCGCTCACCCAGGTCCAGTCATTCTCCAGGCCGTGCGCATCGCCGCCGGCCTCGAACCACTGGTGTGCCGGTCCGTAGAGCGACGCGTATTTCGGATCGTTGACGTCGGAGCGGATGGCGCGCCCGCCGTCATAGAAGAAGTTGTGCTCGGCGCGGTGCGAACTGAGCCCGAAGTGCAGGCCCTCGGCACGAATGGCCTTGGAAAGTTCCCCCAGCGTGTCGCGNNCCGTCGTGGTGCTCGGCCACCGGCACCACATATTGCGCGCCCGAATCCTTGAACAGTTTGGCCCACACGGCGGCGTCAAAGTGCTCGGCCTTGAATTGCGGAATCAGGTCCTTGTAGCCCTTCGACTCATCGCCGCCGGCAAAGTGCTCGCGGAAGTTCTTGTAGGCGCCCTCGCCGGGACGGTACATGTTGCGGGGATACCACTCGTTCTCCGCTGCTGGTACGGAGTACACGCCCCAGTGGATGAAGATGCCGAACTTGGCGTCCTTGTACCACTGCGGCTGCTGGTACTTCATCAGCGTGGCCCAGTCGGGGCGGTAGGGGCCGTCGTTTTCCAGCTTCTGGGCCTCGGCCAGCAGTCGGTTTCGTTCGGCGTCGTACTTGCTCACCGACTGCTGCCATTCGCGGTCGATCTCCACGGCAGATTTGACGCCCAGAGTGGGAGCCAGCGGGTCAGATGTCGGGGCGGGGGCCTGCGCCAAAAGCAGCGGCGCGGCGGCGAGCAGGAACAGAGGCAGGCAACGAACCAGTTTCTTCATAGGCCCACAATCGTAAATCGGTTGAGCGAAGTTCTGCAAACGCTTTCATCGTGCTGGGGAAGCTACCATCCAACTGTGGCGGCGGAAACTGCGCACGCGCCGGCGGGAAAGTAACCGAATCTTAACCCGCCGCGTTATCATCTCCTAATGTCGTTTTTTTCCCGCAAAGTTCTTCTCCTCACCGAATGTTCCCTCGCGACCCTTTGTTTTCTTGTTCTGGCGGGAATGGCTTGGGGCCAGGCCGCCGACAAGACCTCGCCTGCGCCGCTCTCCGCTGCGGAGATTGTGGACCTGATGCAGCGCCACAACCAGGTTCGGGCGGACGATCTGAAGCACTACCAGTCCTTGCGCCACTACGAAGTTCAATACAAAGGGTTTCCAGCGCTGGCGGCCAAAATGACCGTTGCGGCGGATTACGACTCCGTTACCGGAAAGACTCTGCGCATCGTCTCGCAGAGCGGATCGAAACTCCTGCTGGATAAGGTGCTCAAGCGGCTCCTCGATTCCGAACAGGAAGCTTGGAAGAACCAGAGATCGACCGCGTTGACGTTGGCAAACTATACGTTTCGCCTGGCCGGGAGTGAGAACGTAGCGGGCCGCCCGGCCTACGTCCTCGATGTGGAACCGCTGGTGAAGAGCAAGCTCCTCTATCGCGGCAAGATCTGGGTCGATGCCCACGACTTCGCGGTGGCGAAGATCGAGGCGCAACCGGCCCAAAACCCCTCCTTCTGGATCACGAAGACCCAGATCCACCATGAATATGCCAAGACAGGGGCCTTCTGGCTGCCACAGAAGAACCGCAGCGAGACTAAGGCGCGTCTCGGCGGCACCGCGGTGCTCACCATCGATTACGGGACTTACCAGGTCGTACCGGCAGCGGTGGTCCCCGAAGGCGGTTTCTAGATCCACGCTTAAAGCACTGCGGAAAGATTCTGTTGCTTTGAAATGGCACGACTTTAGTCGTGCCGCAAACATATGAAAATAAAGAGCATGGCTTTAGCCCCTGAGGCATGTTCTTTGGGGTTCTCTTCGAACCTTCGCCTTTTCCCGCAGCCTGTTGAGACTCGGCCTACGGCAGCAGCTTGCGAATCGCGAAGAGGGTGGTCCTTCGGGCAGCTCTCCTAGCCCGGAATCGCAGGCTGGGATGCTCTTGTGCGGGATCGTCTGAAACGTTCTGCCCTTCGCATGCGGCCTGGTAACACTTGATCAGTTCCTGCGTGGCCGCTGCCCAACTGTGTTCGGACGCCCACTGGCGGCCGGCGATCCCGATAGCTGACCTTGTCTCCTGCGACCTTAGGAGGTTCTGGATCGCCGCGATCGCCTCCGTCTCCTCATCGAAGAGGTAGCCCGTAACGCCGTCCTCAATCAGTTCTGGAATGCCGCCTGCTCGTGCCGCAACCACAGGAACCCCGGAGGACATGGCCTCAAGAATTACCAGCCCCAGGGTCTCGGTGCGCGACGGCATCACGAAAATGTCACTGGAGGCAAAGGCAGTGGCCAGTTCGTCTCCGCGCAGGAAGCCCGCCATGGTGACCGGCATGCCCGCGAAATGCTCGCGGAGAGCCTTGTGATGGGGTCCGTCGCCCACCAGCGCGAGCCTGGCGCCCGGAAACGCTTCAAGAATGGGCTTGAGCCGTTCGATACTCTTTTCGGCGGAAAGGCGCCCGACGTAAGTCAGCAGCGGACTCTCCGGGTGGCCGCCGGTCAGGTGCGCCCGCATCTCAGGCGACCCGCGACCGGGACGAAATCGCTCCGTATCCACGCCGCCCGGCCAAAGCGCGACGCGTTTCACACCGTGGCGTTGCAACTGCTCGACAATCGCGACAGAGGTGCCCAGGTTGATGGTGGCGCGATTATGCCGGGCCCGCAGAATGGGCCAGGTCACAGGCTCCATAAATCTCAGCTTGTAGTAGTGCAGGTAGGCCGGCAGATCGGTGTGGTAGGAGACGACCAGCGGCAGATGCAGCGCGCCGCCGTGGTCTCCGCCTCCGTAATAAAGCCCCGCGATCCCCAGCAGGGCCGGGTCGGCCACATGCAGAAGGTCAGGCTGGAATTCACAGAGCGTCGCCCGCATGGAGGCGTGCGGCAACGAAAGCCGAAGCTCCGGGTACAGAGGAAACGCGCGGCTCTTCATGCGGACGATGCGAGCGCCCTCGAACTCGTCGAGCCCGCCGTCGGGAGCAAAAATCAGCGCCTCGTGTCCGAGCTTATGCAGTTGCCGGATGGTTTCGCAGAGGGTGGTGACAATCCCGTCGATTTTTGGGAGGAACGTTTCTGTAAAAAGCGCTACGCGCATCGGCCATCCTGGCTTTGTTGACGAGATTGAAACAGAGCCTATCACGGTTGCCCAAAGCTCGCCATCCACTCACCAAACGGACAGCGCATTGATCGTCAATCAACAGCGGAGTATCGTGTGGGTGTACGCGATTCGGACGAGTTGCCGGTTCCGAGTTGCCGGTTCAAGGAGGCGCCATGAAAATCGCCACACTCGTCGGGCTTTTACTCTTGCAGGGCGCTCTTTCAGCGGTAGCCCAGAGCCCCAGTCCGGCGCCGATGTCGGTGACGGTGCAGACCGGGCTTGTTGTCGCTCCAGGAATGACTCCCTGCCCAATCGGGATGCATGTCCGGCAGGGGGTTGGCAGCCAAATGCTGGAAGCGAAAGACGGGCAGCGCACCAGGGTCTTCGCTGCACGTCTTCGCCTGAACCTGTGGGCTCCGCAATCTGCAAAGGCGAGCCCGGCGCAGATTACGGGCGCCACGGTTACGGTGCACGGATCGAACGGCAAAGCGGGAATGGTGCTCGCACTCTCAAACAATGACGGCCCGGCTGAAATTACGAGGACAATGGATGTGAAATTGGGTCTCGACGACGATAAGACCTTCTTCGCCGAACTCGTGCTGCCGGGCATGACCGCTGCAACCCGGGTCGACCTCCGGTCCATCACCTATGCCGACGGATCGACCTGGAAGGTAACGGGGCACCCGGAGTTTTGTCAGGCGACACCCGACCCCATCATGCTGATCTCCGGCCATTGAGGCTGCCGCAGTGGCCGGATACCCGGTTCCCGGCCTCCCTGTCCGCCACCCGTGCTGTGATACCGTTGCATTACGTCGTCCCTGAGCCGAGCGTGGGTTTCCGGGCGTTTGCCGAAGCCTGAAGATTGGGCCTGATCGGGGCGGGAGACGTACCGATAGAATGTCGCAGCAGCCGGAAATCACATCGCCTCCGATAACCGCAAGCCCGGCTCCGCAGCCCAGGGCCGTCACGGGGTCCGTTTCCAGCGCCGCGCCCGACATCACCCCACCCGCGCCCGCACACAAACATCCGCAGCGCATTCCTCGCTGGCTTGAGAGGGCTGAGCTGTTCCTGCGTGTGCTGCTGCGCATGTACATCGGCCTGGCGGTTTGCTACGCGCCGTGGTCGCACATGTTTTGGGACCAGAACCCCCTCTTTGTGCAATACCCCACCTTGTCGATTTATGCGGCCAATGGAGCTGTGCGCGGCATCATATCCGGTTTGGGGCTGTTGAATCTCTGGATAGCCTTTCGAGACGCGATCCACCACCGGGACGGATAAGACACATGGAAGACAGTGAAAAGGGAATAGGGAATAGGGAACAGGGAACAGTCCAGGAAGTCCCGGGCCCCGCTATTATCCCCGGCAATGGTGCGCCGCCGGCTCTCGATCGCGCGCAACTCGCCTATGAAAACCCCACATTCTTGAACAGCGCCGATGGCCGCCTCATTCGCATCGTGGCCGAGTACTGCGAGCCGCTGGCCCGCTTCCGCAAAGAGCAGATTCAGGACACCGTGGTGTTCTTCGGCTCGGCCCGATTCCGCGGCCGCGAAGAGGCCGACCACGCCCTGGAACTGCTGGACAATACCGGCTCTAGCCGGGCCGCTCCCAGCGAGGAGCAGCCCGCCAGCATTCCCCAGATCGTGGAAGGAACCGCGACCAGTCTCCAGCGCAAGCGCGCCGTGGCGGCGGTGGAGATGGCGCGTTACTACGAGGACGCGCGCCGGCTGGCGCGATTGCTGACGCATTGGGCCAAGAGCATTCCCTCGCGGAGAAACCGGTTTGTGGTCACCTCCGGCGGCGGCCCGGGCATTATGGAAGCCGCCAATCGCGGCGCCCATGAGGCCGGCGGCAAAACCATCGGGCTGAATATCCGGCTGCCTTTCGAGCAGTCGCCCAACCCCTACATCACTCCTTCGCTCAACTTTGAGTTCCACTACTTTTTCATGCGCAAGCTGTGGTTTGCCTACCTGTCAAAGGCACTGGTCGTCTTCCCCGGAGGGTTCGGGACGCTCGACGAGATGTTCGAGATTCTCACCCTGGCGCAAACCCAGAAACTCGCCAAAAAGATTACTGTCGTCATCTACGGATCGGACTATTGGAAAAAGGTGTTTAACCTCGACGCGCTGGTGGATACGGGAGCCATTTCGCCCAAGGACATCGAGCTCTTCCAGTTTGCCGATACGCCGGAACAGGCATTTGAGCTGCTGCGACAGGGGCTCACTGAGAATTACCTGGTGCCGGAGGCGGCTGGAAGACTTTCCGAGCCCAAAGCGACTGTCCCCGAGCAGGAATTGATGTCGGGTGTCGGTATCGATGACTTTCTGGGTCCGGAACTGGCAAAGACCCGCAAGTAGAGTAGATGACTTATTGTTGGATCGAGGTTGAGGTTCGTGGTTGGGTTTTGTACAGTGCGATGTTTTGTCTCCACATCCGTCTTACAGAATGAGGCCACAGAAACTTTGAGCAAAGCTCGCGTGCTGGATGATAGGCTGAGCTTAGGTGCTTCCTTCTTCGGTTGGCTTCCCCCTCCCACCGATGCAATCTTCTTGAACGGACCCCGGGGAACTTGCCGGCCTGCTTTCATTGCAGGTAACTTCATTGATTCTTTTTGGAAATTGAAGGTTCATTGTTTCGCCATTCATTCGGCATTGATGGTCGCTAATTGACACTAAAGCGAAACAATGCAAGTAGATCGCACTAAGTGAGGAGGGGGAATGGCTAACTCAACCATCTCGTACCTGTGGTGTGACAAGAACGCGTCGCAAGGGTATCGTTCGGGTGTTTCCCTGCACAGCCACACCAATCAGTCCAAGGAGACGCTGGATTTCCTGGCCAACTTCGGCAACCAATACCCGGTCATGCGCCCTCTGCTCGCACGGCTGGAGCGTCGTTCACAAGCCAATCATGGTATGGCGGTGAACTATTCGGCCGCCTACTGGACGCCGCCGCTTACCCCCAAGCTGGCCTTTGAGTTGGAGAGCAAGCAAATCGAGAAACTCGATCTGGCTCCCATGGTTTCCCTCTCCGACCACGACAACATCAAGGCGCCCATGCTGCTGCGGACCGTGCCCAGCGCGCGCCAGATTCCGGTTTCGGTGGAGTGGAGTGTGCCCTACGGCGGTGTGCAGGACTTTCACCTGGGCATCCATAACCTGCCCAGCGCCAGGGCGACGGAGTGGATGGCTACCCTGGCGGATTTCACCGCCAATCCTTCTGACGAGAGACTCACCGAACTGCTTTCTGCGCTGCACGCCGAGCCCAACGTGCTGATCGTCTTCAACCACCCGGCCTGGGACCTGTTCCTGGTCGGCAAGGAAAAGCACGCGTTCCTCTTGAATCAGTTCCTGCAGAAAAATGGCGGCTATATGCACGCGCTGGAACTCAATGGGCTGCGGCACTGGGAAGAGAACCGTGCCACGCGGCGGTTGGCGGAAAAGTGGAACATGCTGGTCATATCCGGCGGCGACCGGCACGGTGTAGAGCCGAACGCCAATATCAATCTGACCAACGCCACCAGCTTCACCGAGTTTGTGCACGAGATTCGGCGCGAAAAGCGGAGCAATCTGCTCTTCATGCCTCAGTACGCCGAGCCCTGGAAGCACCGGATTCTCCGCTCCACCATCGACGCCATCCGTGACTATCCTGAGTTCCCCCAAGGGTCACGCACCTGGGACGAGCGCGTCTATCACCCCGACGCCAAGGGCGTGGACACTCCGCTGAGTCAATTGTGGCCAAGTGGGGTTGCGCCGTGGCAGATGACGTGGTGTCTTGCCCTGGTCAAGCTGATGGGCCGCAGCCCGGTTTCGAGCGGCCTGCGCATGGCCTGGAGCGAGTCGCATCAGTTGCGGCTTTCCCTGGGTGAGTACGACGGTTAGGCTGATGACTGCCGCGATGCAATCGTCCGGCGCGCCCATGAACACTACAAACTCAATGGTTGCAAGCGCGCCGCGTGTGGCCTACTTCCCTGACTCGTTCCACGAGGTCAACGGGGTAGCCCACACCAGCCGTCATTTCCAGGCCTTTGCGCTGCGGCGCAACCTGCCCTTCCTTTGCGTGCGCGCCGGCGATCGCGAACAGTCGTTTACACGGGACGGCAATGTGGAGACGCTCGAGTTGCCGCGGGGCTTTCTCTCCTTCGCGCTGGAGAAGGACCTCCGCTTCGATCCCGCCTTCCTGCGCCATGTTCCCCTCATTGAGAGTACGCTCAAGCGTTTCAAGCCTGACCTGATCCACATCACGGGCCCCAGCGAGGTGGGCGCCCTCGGCGCGGCGTTGGCCTTTCATCTTGGCGTGCCCCTGGCCGCCAGTTGGCACACCAACGTGCATGAATACGCGGCGCGGCGCTCAGAGTGGTTTCTGCGCCTGCTGCCCAAGGACCAGGCGGAATTCACCGGCCAGAAGATCGAAGAAATGGCCATGAGTGCGGCAGCCGCTTTTTACTCCAGCGCGCAGGTCCTGTTCGCGCCCAACCCCGAGCTTTGCACAGTGCTGAAACGCATGACGGCTCGCACCTGCCATTTGATGCCCCGTGGAGTGGACGCCGACTTGTTTCATCCCGCAAGGCGCAACCGCCAGCCGGGGGACCGCGACCATGTGCTGGGCTTCGTGGGGCGGCTTTCGATAGAGAAGAACGTGGCCTTGCTCGTTCGCGTGCAGGAAGAATTGGAACGGATGGGCCACAGGAGTTTCCGCTTCCTCATCGTTGGCCAGGGTGCTGAAGAAGGCTGGCTCCGCGAGCGCCTGCCGCGCGCGGAGTTCGCGGGCGTGTTGCGCGGAGAAGCATTGTCTGCGGCGTACGCCAACATGGACCTTTTCGTCTTTCCATCGCACACCGATACCTTCGGCAACGTGGTGCTTGAGGCTCTCGCCAGCGGCGTACCGGCCATCGTGACGCCCGACGGAGGCCCGCGCACCATTGTCCGCGACGGCAAGACGGGCCGCATTGTTCCCGATGATGCGTTCGCTGACGCAGTGGCCAGCGTGCTCGGCGATCCAGCCACCCACGCCGCGATGCGCCAGGCAGCCCGCGCCTACGCTCTTACCGCCAGTTGGGACTCGGTGTTCGAAGGTGTCTACGCGGCCTATGAGACCATCCTGCCCGCAGGCAGACGAGCCCCGGAACAGCAATCGCCGCAAGTGCCAGTTTGATCGCTTAGCTTCGATGCAGGCACAGTGCTCAAAGATGAGCCGGCGGAATGAGGGTGCCCGTGTGCAGGTCGAGCGCGAACGGCGTTTCCTTGTCGGTCATCATGCTCCAGCCCCGGCCATGGAGAATGCCGGCCTCAACGCCGCTGATCGTTACGCCCTCGTCCGAGAGCTTCTGCGACTGCCANNTGTCGATGATGTAGGCATAGCCGCCAGCGACCGCGCAAATCTCTTCCGGCTTCGGAGTGGACCACAGTCCGGTCGGCACAGCCGGATCGCGAAAGCCAAGGGCGCACGTGGCGAGGAAGGGCTGCACGTTAGCCGCTTCCGGTCGCACCATCACTTCCAGCGCCCCCCGCTCCACCTCTTCGGCGTCGCGGGGATAGACGAAGTGACGCGGCGGCAAAATGTGTGGCCGCATCGCCAGCACATCGGCCTTCCAGCTTCGAGGGAAGCTGAAGTCCATAGTCGCAGCACTCATCGCCCCGCCTCGTAGCGGAGAATCCAGTCCTGCTGCTCCGGAGTATCGGGTACCGGACACCCGCGAGCTGACTCAATCGCGGCTAACGCAGATTGCGGACTCCACCCAAATTGAATCAGTGTGCAGGCTGCGGCGATGGTGGCTCTGCCAATGCTGCCGCGGCAGTGGATGCCGATTCTCTCGCCTGCGCGGAGACGCGAGGCCCGTCCCACGACGAAGTCGCGGAATGCGGCGAGATTCGCAGGCGTGGTCCGGTCGGGGATTGGAAAGGAGTCGAACTGCAAGCCCACCTTTTCGGCCGTGGCTCTTTCTTCCGTGAGACCGAGTTGGGCGGCTTCCTCCGTTTCCAGCATCGAGACGACTCTGTCGATGCCCTGCTGCTTCAATCGGCGCAGCTCATCCTCCAGCCAGTCGCCACCGCGAGGGCGCAGCACGATGGCGAGGGGCGGAGGGAGCTTGCCGTTGATCCAGAAGACGTCTTGCACAGTTCTCACACTCCCACGAAGCGTTCGATCCGCTGGCGGACGCTGGGAATGTTGATCCCCAAGGCTGCGCCGTCCTCGATCAGCGGCAGCAGCTTGTCAAACTCCCGCCCTGAGTGAGCGCCGGTAATCGCGATGCGCACCGGGTGGAACAGCTCTTTTCCCTTCACCCCGGTCGCGGCCTTGATCTCGTTCATCCACTCCTTGAACGCCTCAGGCGCAACGCGGCCTTGGTGCGCGCGAACGCGGTTGGCGAGTTCACTCAGCACGGTGCGGGCGGAGTCGGCTGCCAGCACGGCGGCGTTTTCCTCGTTCGCCCGCGCCGCTTCCGCATCGAAGCCGAACACTGGAGCAGACGTGGCGGGCAGTTGATCCAGGTGATCGACCGCGGGCACAAACAGAGCAAGCAGTTGCAGGAACCATGTGTGCACCGCGGCCGGGTCTGCGCCAGCCATCTGGGCGGAGAAGTATCCCCACGACAACGTCGCCAACCGCTCGGGCTCTGCCTGTTTCAGGTAATGGCGGTTGAGCCAGTTCAGCTTGTCAAAGTCGAAGATGGCGGGCGAGGGCGTCACGCGCTCCAGCGAGAAGGCCTGCGTCAGCTCCTCCAGAGTGAAGGTCTCGGTCTTTCCGTCTTCCGCCCCCCATCCCAGCAAGGCCAGGTAGTTGACCAGCGCCTCGGGCAGGTACCCCATCTCGCGGAAGGTCGAAATCGACGTCGCCCCGTGGCGTTTTGAGAGCCGCTCGCGGTCCGCGCCAAGAATCGTGGAGAGGTGCGCGAACTCCGGCACCGGCCAGCCGAAAGCCTCGTAGATGGCCACTTGTTTTGGCGTATTCGAGATGTGGTCGTCGCCGCGGATCACGTGGGTGATCTCCATCAGCGCGTCGTCGACGGTCACTACGTAGTTGTAGACCGGAATCCCCTCCGACATGCCGCCCGCACCGCCCGTTGCCGAGCGCACCAGGATGGGGTCGCTGACCGTTTCGGCGGCAAACTCGACCGGGCCGCGCACCAGATCGTGAAAGCGCAGCGGGTGGTCTTCAATCTTCAGGCGCACGGCAAACGGCTTTCCGGCGGCCAGATTCTCATCGATGGTGGTCTGGTCAAGCGTGCGGCAGCGGCCGGAGTAGACCTGCGGACCATGCCCGGCGACCGCCTGTTTGCGCTCGGCCTCCAACTCCTCCGGCGTGCAGAAGCACGGGTAGGCTTTGCCCTCATTCAGAAGCCGTTCGGTGTGCTCGGCGTAGATAGCCAGGCGTTCGGATTGGCGGTAAGGGCCGAATTCGCCTTTTTCGCCCGAATCCGCATCGGCCGGACCTTCGTCCCAGTCGAGGCCCAGCCAGCGCAGGTCTTCCATAAGCTGCGCTTCGTAGCGCTCCTCAGAGCGTTCAAGGTCGGTATCTTCAATGCGGAGCAGGAAAACTCCGCCCGCACGCCGCGCGAAAAGCCAGTTGTAGAGCGCTGTCCGCGCGTTACCCACATGCAGCATACCGGTGGGCGAGGGGGCGAAGCGGACGCGGGGATTCGTTGTGTTCATAGCACTTCTGATGATAGCGGTTCGGCGAGCCAAATCGAGGTTACGGCAACCTCAACTGAAGTGTTCCCATCCGTGCGGCTCCAGAGGTTGCGCTCCATCGGTCGTAATGAGCGTGAGCGCCGGTCGGCCGCGCCGCCGCCGAACGATGCGGCCGATCCTGGTGATCGGCACGCCGGCCACCGCGCTGGGCACACGCGCAGCAGGCGATGCCGTAAACAGCAGTTCGTAGTCTTCGCCGCCGTGAAGGGCCTGGTCGATGGAGGCCCCGGTGGCAACCGGCAGTGCGGCAGCATCAACCTCAGCCGCCACGCCCGATTCCTCGCAAAGGTGCGTGAGATCCGTGGAGAGCCCGTCGCTCAAATCGAGGGCCGCCGTGGCCAGCGCGCGTCGCTGCAGCCAAAGCCCTTGGGCAATCCGAGGCTGTGGGTAAAGGTGCGGGGCAAGCATCAGGTCGAGCTTCGCGGGGATCTTCAGCGGTTTGCGGCCAGCCGATTCAGCGGTACCCGCGAGGGCTGACAGCCGTTCCAGCCCCGCTGCCGCTCCGCCCAGGCTGCCGGTCACGTAAACCGAATCTCCAGGGCGCGCGCCGGAACGCAACAGAGCCCTGCCGCGCGGAACGGCCCCCACCAGCACGATGTCGGCCACGGCGATGGGCGATTCGGCCAGGTCGCCCCCGGCCAGCGGAGTCTTGTGAACTGCGGCAAGCGCCAGCAGCCCGTCGAAAAACCGGTCGACCCACAGACGTTCGTTATGCCGTGCGCCGGGCCTGCGCCCTGTCGCGCTGATCAACTCGCGTGGCAGGCCCAGCGAAAGAAATGCGGCGACGGGCCGCGCTCCCATGGCAGCCAGGTCGCTCAACCCCCGGGCGAGTGCCCGGTGCCCCACCGCTTCGGGAGTGTGCCAGTCAAGGCGAAAGTGGCGGCCGGCGATGGAAAGGTCCGTGGTGACTGCCAACTCCTCTCCGGGGCGGGCGCCAAGCAGGGCGCAGTCGTCGCCGATCCCCAACCGCAGCCCGCTCCTGCTGCCGACGCCCGCCCTCATTCGAATCCGGCGCAACAGGGCGAGTTCGCCAACAGCTGTTCCCGAATCGGTTCGATTCATGCGCATACCTGAGCATAGGACAAGTCGGCGACCTGGCGGGACAGGCTCTTGCTGCCGATAAATAGATTTGTGAGCAAGTTTTGACGGAAACAAACGAGTTATCAACAGGATGATGACCTGATTTGCTCAGATTTTGTACCTCAGTCGTCGGGATTTCGTTGACCCCCCCGACTCCGGTTTGTTAGGCTTAATAAATGTTCCAGGATACCGCGTCCGAGCTAGGCGTGTGTCTTGACCACAGGCCGGTCGGCCTATTTTCTACGCTTTTGTCGAGTGGACGGCGAATTGCGACCCTGCCCATTGCGGGGGTGAGAGAGAATTCATGCTACGCAAGCGCTACTACATTCTTTTTGTTGCACGGGATGAAGACGGACGGATTCGCAAGATTCCGCTACCCCTGTATTACGCGTACGGGTTTGTGGCTGCGGCGCTCATCGGCACCTTCACAATCGTCGGCTTGGCCGGCTCGTACACCCGCATGTTAATGAAAACAGAGAGCTTTAACCAGGTGAGGGAAGAACGCGAAACGCTGCGCAAAAACTATAAGCAGATGGCGCAGCTGGCCCATGATCGCGATGTGCAGGTGGCCTCGCTGGGCGCGCTCGCCAGTGAAGTGACCGCTCTCTACGGACTCAGGCAGAATCGGCTGGCCGCATCCCGCCCCATCACCGCCGCCAAGGCGGCTGCCGCGCCAACGCCCCAAACGCTGGCGCTGACTGAAAACGTCAGCCAGCAGAACGTCAAGCTTTCCATCGACCAGTTTTATGCCCTGCGCACCCAGGCCATGTCGGGACAGGTTGCACGCGCCCTCGAGGGCGGCCTGACTCCTTCGTTTACCGGCGACTGGACGCAGTTGGCCGACGCCCCGTCGTTGTGGCCGCTTGAAGGCCGCGTGACGTCCAGCTTCGGTGAACGCCAGGATCCCATCAACGGCGAAGGTGCGTTCCACCCCGGCATCGATATCGCAGCCTCCTATGGAGCGCCCGTGCGCGCCACCGCGGATGGCGATGTGACCGACACCAGGATGGGAGCGGGATATGGCCGCGAAATCACCATCGATCATGGTCATGACGTGATCACTGTTTACGGGCATCTCTCCTCAATGGCCGTGGTGCCGGGCCAGCATGTGACCCGCGGCCAGGTCATCGGCTACGTGGGCCAGTCCGGGCGCTCCACAGGACCGCACCTGCATTATGAAGTTCGCGTCCACATGGTCCCCGTCAATCCGCACAAATATCTGCGCACCAGCTACGACCAAATCGTGGTTGCCGATCTTCATTCGCTGGCTTCATCGGGAAGATAATCCCATTTGCCTCTCAAACCTCCGCGGCTCCCTCAACGGGAGCCGCTTCTGTCTATAGACCTGAATGCACCGAGGCCTCCGTAGTATTGTTATCGGGTCGTACGACCTTACCTCGGGAGCCTCTCGAATGCGTTGGACGCGTCATTTTGCCCTGCTTCTTCTCTTTGTTACGGCTGTTTTTGGGGTGTCGCCCGTATTTGGTCAGGACCGCTCCGCGGATGCTCACACCGCCTTTGCTCGTGCTCAGCATCTGAAACACGGCATCAACGCCTCGGAGTGGTTCGCTCAGTCTGCCAGCGACTACTCGACCGCGCGCACCAATCGCTTCACCGACGCCCAGGACATTGCGCTGATGGCCAAACTGGGATTCGATAGCGTGCGGCTCAGCATCGATCCCACTCCCCTGGAGCAGTACCCTCACGGCAAGGACGGGCTCAACGCCGACTTCCTCGGCCGCCTCGATCGCGCCGTGGACGCGATGCTGGCCGAAGGCATGGCGGTGCAGATCGACATCCATCCCGAACCTGCCTACAAGCTCCAGGTGCGGACCACCAGCGAGGGTGTGGACCGATTTGTCGCCCTGTGGCGCAAGCTGGCGGCACACTACGCCACCCGCGATTCTGAACTGGTGCTGTTCGAGATCATGAACGAGCCGGAGGTGAGCGACCCCTATCGCTGGGCCGGCATCCAAGCCCGTGCTGCCGCGGCCATCCGCGAAGCAGCGCCCAAAAACACCATCATCGCCGCAGGCCCCAACTACTCCGGCATCGCCGACCTGCTCACCCAGACTCCCCTGCCCGATGGCAACGTGATTTATAACTTCCACTTCTACGATCCGCACCAGTTTACCCACCAGGGCGCCGGATGGGGTGCGCCGTGGTGGAGCTACACCCATGGCATTCCCTATCCGGCCACTGAAAGCTCGATGCCGGAGCTGGTCAAGCAGGTTCCCGATGCAGCCAGCCGCTTTCAACTCGAAAGCTACTGGCTCGACCACTGGGACGCGCACCGCATCCGCCTGCTGATGGACGAGGCGGCCGCATGGGGAAAGTCCAACAACGTGCCGCTCATCTGCAATGAATTTGGCGCGTACCGTCAGGTCACCGACCCGGCCTCGCGCATGAATTACCTGCACGACGTCCGCATCGCGCTGGAGGCGGACGGCATTGGCTGGACGATGTGGGATTATCGCGGCGGTTTTGGCGTGGTGTGGAAGCAGGACGGCCAGCCGGCGAAGGTCGATCCGGCGGTGGTTGAAGCACTGGGGCTGAAGCCGTAGCGAATCAGCAAGTCAGCCCATTCTCGGTTTGCCTGACTTCTACACGGCGTGGCTGACCCGCTGACTTGCTACCTCGCTGACCCGCTGACCCGCTGACCCGCTAACTTGCTGCTCCGCTACTTCCCCACGTAACTCACATGCCAAATCGACTTCGACCCGTCGTCGGAGACGAACAGCGATCCATCCTTCGCTACGGTCACGCCCACCGGTCGGCCCCACACCTTGTCATCGGCGGTCACAAAGCCGGTAAGAAAGTCCTCATACTCTCCCGTCGCGTGGCCGTTCTTCATGGGCAGCCGGATCACTTCATAACCGGCGCGTGGGGCGCGGTTCCACGATCCGTGTTCAGCCGCGAATCCGTCGCCTTTGTACTCCGCGGGAAACTGCGAGCCCTCATAGAACAGCATCTCCAGCGAGGCGAAGTGCGGGTTCACCAGAATGTCCGGCGTAATCACCTTCGACTGCAGTCCAGGATGCTTGCCGGGATGGCGCGGATCCTGTTTTCCTCCGCTGGGGCCGCCCATATAGAACCACGGCCAGCCGTAAAAGCCGCCCTCCTGCACGTGCGTCACATAGTCGGGCACCAGGTTGTTGCCCAGGCCGTCGCGCTCATTGGTGGAGCACCACAACTCGCCGGTCGTGGGGTTAACGGCCTCGCCCACGCAGTTACGGATGCCGTAGGCGTACACCTTCACAAATTTGCCCGTGGGCAGGAACTCCAGCACGTCGGCTCGATGAAACTCCTCGGGATGCGTGTCGGCGTCGTCCACGTTGGAGTGCGAACCCACCGATGCGAACAGCTTCGAGCCGTCCTTGGAGAAGACCACGTCGCGGGTCCAGTGGCCGCCGCCGCGCAGGCGTCCGCCGCCCGGCAACTCAGCCAGGTTTTCCATCGCTCCGCTGGCTTTCAGGTCGCCGTTCTTGTAGGCGAAGCGCACAATCTGGTCCGTGTCGCCAATATAGATCCACTGGGGGTCGGGTCCGGCCGGGTAGAACGCAATGCCGAAGGGCTGGTGCAGGTCGGTGGCGAACACCGAGGTCTGCTGCGGCTTGCCGTCCGGTCCCACACCGCGAAATACCTTGATCTTCCCCGTCTCGCTCTCCGCCAGAAAAATATCGCCGTTGGGCGCGGTCCGCAGCAACCGGGGATTATCGAGGCCGGTCGCGTAAAGCTCCACCTTGAAGCCTTTGGGAGCGATGGGCCAGGCATTCGCGGGGCGCGGAGACACCGGCGGCCCGTTGTCGACCGACTCCTGCGGCGCAGGGGCGGGCAGGTCGGCCGCCGTCACGTGACGCCGTGTGCCGGGCGACTCGTGAGCTGCGTCAGTAAACGCGGCCTGGCCGGTCAGGACCTTGGCTGGCTTGGCATTGTCGGCGGCAAACGCACCGGGCAGCAGCAGCAGGGTGGCAGCAAGCAGAAGGGAAGAACGAGGGATGCGGCTCATGAGACCTCTCTGGGAAAATGACTGTTCAAGCATGGTTCACATCAAGCGTGGCTTACATCGGAAACGGGCCAGTTCACCTGCATTAGAGTGCGATGCAACTACAGGCAAACCGTGGACTTAAAAACCGCGGGGAAGCCGCTCAGTCATTTCGATGCATCGGGTTGCGACGCGGGTGCAGAAGGAGTTTCGGAATTCTCGCCCGAAGCGGGGCCTGCGAACAGCGATCCCGGCAGCGTGGCGGTCACCACCACCCGGTTGCGCTTCTGGTTCACCTCGGCGGTTTTCAGCAGTTCCTTTAGCCCCTTGTTGGCCGCGTTGTCAGCCAATGGGGAGGTAAAGCCGCGGGCCAGCGTCACCAGCGTTGCCAGGGCGGCGGCCTGGCTGGCGGCTGCGTCGTCGCTTTGAGCAATCTCCTCCACGCGGAAGCGCAGCGATCCGGGCAGCGACAGGGCCGGCGTGAGGCTGGCCACAAAGGTGGAGTCGGACTGGAGCGGCAGACGGAAGCCCAGAACCTGAATGGCGCCGCTCTCTGAGAAGGGTGCGCCGATCTGGCCCACACCCCACGCAAACGATAGCAGCGGCACCTCGTGAAAATGCTGCGAAAGCAGCGTGGAGCCGGCGAAGGGCAACGCCGCGGTGCGATGCCGGTCGAGGATGGAGTGGATCATCTCCGGCGTGGGGTAATTGGATGCGGCCACCATGTCGTAGCCCACCTGGGCCACGCGCACGGTGCGGTTCTCCGACGGAATGTTGTAGATGGTGTGGCCGGCGTAGCTCTCGCGCGAAGTGGCGTGCGCGTCGAGCCACGCGTTCAGCCGCGCGCCGGTCAGCTTGCCCACCAACACCATCGAATACGCCACCGGACCGTTGGGGCCGCTCGGATCCGGCATCCGGTGCAGCGCGATGGCCGCCTCGTCCAGGTCGCGCTCCCAATCAATGCCGGTAGCCGCCACAAACTGCTGGTACTCGGGCACGCGCGTGGGCGGCTTCAGGTCTTTGTGGAAGAAGGTGCGCACCGGCTTGAGGTTGACGTAGACGATGCCGTCTGACTCCGGCAGCAGCCGCGCCGCCTCAGGCGGAGCCTTGGAGCGCAGGAAGATGGCCACGGCCAGCAAAAGCAGGACCGCGGCCACCACAAGAAGCGTTCTGCGCGTGCGTCTGTGCATTCCCTCCGGCTAACCTGAACCCGTCAGGAATAACCCTAACATTTCCGGCAGGATGCTTGAGGCCAATCTGTTTCAGTTCCGGGCGCGGATTAGTTGCCGGAAGCCTGCTCCAACTCCGCGCTGAGGCGCACGGAGCCCCCGGTAACATTCATGCTCCGGCTCCAGTCCTTGAAGCCCTTCTTCCTAACTTCAATCTTGTGAGTGCCCGACGTCAGCGTAAGGGTGGACGGAGTGTTGCCGACGAAGCCGCCATCGATTTCTATGTCCGCGGAGGCAGGGATCGATTCAACGGTGATCGAAGCCTGGGAAGAGGCTGGTGGAGGCGCCACAACTGCCGTTGCAGCCGCAGGCACAAGAACCGGCGGTGCTGGGGTCCTTTGTTTAGCCGCGAGGATATCTGTGCCGTGGGTTCCCCAGTGCCCGGCGATTCCTTTGCATGCATCCTCAACCGAGCCGCCAAGCGATAAGGTTGAATGGCTGATGACGACATCTCCAGAGGCATGCTCGAAGACCGCGACCTTGTTTCTATGCCGAAGGTACCCTTTTCCACCTTCGTGATCCAGAACAACGATATAGTCCGCGAGTTCCAGCTTGTTGTTAACAATCACGGCTGGGCAGCGCTCACCGAACGTCTTGATAATTTCAGCTGTTTGCGGCCGGGCTCCGCCATGTGACTGCGCAGCAAATGCTCCATTGGCACCGCCCGCCGAGCCACTCATTTCCCAAGACTGGCTATCGGTAATGAATACGCGCGGCTTTTCTCCAGGAGCGTTTGCCGCAGTTTGTGGTTGAACGGACGTAGGCTCTTGGGCGACCAAAACGGCTCCCAGACTCAGCATTAGGGCGATCTGAAACGCGTGGCGGATCACGTGTCGTCCTCTTTCAAGACAATTCAATCATTTTTAGTGGTGGTTTCCATGGTCCTCCTGCGGTCTTGATTCGTCAAGACAAAGATTGTCATTTACGTACTTTGGCGCGAAGATCATCGCTGGCACGCTACCCTGACCACCAAATTTGCCGATAATTTCCTTCCGTCGGCGCACAATCGTGAATAGGCAGGCTGTGCCCTGTCCAATCTGTCAGGGATCTGCCCGGTCCGTACCNNAAACAAAATAAACAAGTTACATCAATAATCTCCGCCGGAGCCCAAACATCAAGTGTTTTATAATCAACAACTTAGAAAATAGAAATGCCCCAAAGCTGGTGCAAAATGACTAAAAAGGCTGCGGAAAACTCGATTCGGTTCCCCGCTCTCCTCCGCAGCGGGCCCGGCTCGGGGCAGAACAGGCCCGGCGAATCGGCTCGGAGGCCCATTCGACAGAGCGATTTTTGTGGGCCACCAGCACGGAAATGGCGTAGACTCGGGTCGTTCCTCGGTGCTCCTTTTCTTCGGCAAAATTCATCCAGCGGAGGTCCCGCCATGGCATCAGATTCAGTCCAGCGCGTCGGCGACTATGAGATCCTCGCGCCTCTCGGCGCAGGCGGCATGGGCCGCGTCTACAAAGTGCGCAACGTGATCTCCAATCGCGAAGAAGCGATGAAGATCCTGCTTCCCGATTTCGCTTCCGATCCCGACCTCGCGGCGCGTTTCATGGCCGAGATCCGCACCCTGGCGGGCCTCGAACATCCCGGCATCGCGCAGCTTCGCACTGCTTTTCAGATCCACAACCAGTTCGTGATGGTGATGGAGTTAGTGGAAGGCGTGACGCTGGAAAAACTGGCTTCGGAGATGAAGATTCCCCTCGAAAAAGTGCTCGATTACACTTCGCAGGTGCTCGCGGCCCTAAGCTATGCGCATAGTCGAGGCGTGACCCATCGGGACATCAAGCCGGCAAACATCATGATCACGTCGCATGGCCTGGTGAAACTGATGGACTTCGGCATTGCGAAATCCACCGGCGATATGCAGTTGACGCGCCCCGGAACGACGATGGGCTCGGTCTACTACATGTCGCCGGAACAGGTCCGCGGCAACACGGTCGATGCCCGTTCTGACCTCTATTCGCTGGGCGTGACGCTCTATGAGACGCTCACCGGCCGCAAGCCTTTCCAGGCCGACACGTCGTACAGCGTGCTCAATGCGCAGTTGAACGATCCACCCGAGCCTCCCATCTCGGTCAATCCCGCCATTCCACCGGTGTTGAACGACATCGTGCTCTGCGCCATGGCCAAGCTCCCTGAAGATCGCTTCCAGACTGCGGAGGAGTTTCGCAGGGCGTTGAAGGCATCGCGAGAGCCTGTTNNTCAGCCTCCGGCGTTTACTCCCGTGGCCAATGTTCCTGCTCCCTCTGCGACTTTTGTTGCTCCTGCCGCTGCGGCGTATGCTGCCCCGCAAGCAGCGCCTTTTGTTCCGGTTCCGGCGGCGCATGTTCCTCCTGCGCCCGTGCCCGGCAAGAGTCATCGTGGCTTGTGGCTCACACTGGGTGCGGTCACAGCAATCCTGGCTCTGATTGCGATTGCCACGCTGCTGCCGCGCATCTTCTCGACCAATGCCAGCCAGAAGTCCACGGCAGCCGTGTCGGACACGCAACCTCAAGCCGCTTCGCCCGCCGCTGCTGGCGTCGCTCCGCAGGCCGCTCCTTCTGCCGATGCAGCGCCGTCGTCCGCTCCACAACCTCCGCCTGCGACGGCTGCAAGTTCGACGCCCTCTTCCGCAGCGAGGCAGGCATCCGCGACGACCGGCTCTCCATCGCGACCCGCTTACCAGCCGCGGCCGGCTGCTGCGTCCTCTGCCCAGCCCGCGGCCGGCGGTCCTGTCCCTTCAGGTTCCAATGCGTCGTCCGCACCTGCGGGGCCCTCGCCGCAGGAGATTCGCCAGGCCCATGACCGGCTCATGAACCTCGATGCGCGAGGGCAATCGGCTGCCAGCGGCGTGCAGCAGATACGCACCCAGCAGCAGGCCCAGGGGCTGGATATGCGCGGCGACATTGTGGCCGCCATGAACCGGATGCAGAATCTATTGAACGAGGCGGATCGCGCCGTCAGTCAGAAGGATCTTCAGGCCGCGAACGAGTACATGGATCGCGCAGACCATGAGATCTCGACACTGGAGAAGTTCCTGGGCAGATAGTCGCGCATGGTGCTTCGCTTGACAGGCGCCTTGTGCGGAAGAAAACGCCCTCCGCGCTTCGTTCGCGGAGGGCGTTTCGGTGTATTCGGCTCTGGGATTACTGGGTAACTGTCTTCACCTTGTCGCCAATCTTGAAGCCTGAGCCTGAAACCGGTTCGCAGATTGCGGAAGCATCGTCCACGTCAGTCGCCTTGACCACGCCCACAGCGGTCGACAAGCGGCGAATCACGGCTCCCGTCGATGGATCCTTGATTTCCTTCGTCACGCGCATCACGTCGAACTGATCGCCCACCTTGATGCCGGCCTTGCCGCCCACGTTCAAAATCACCTGGCCGCCATCGACCGCTGCTACCAGGCCCTCAACCGTAATGGTGCGAACGCCCACCTTGGGCACATCCGCAACCAGGTTCGCGGTGAGCTGATTCACGGCCAGTTTAGTGGCTTCGCCGATGATGGTGCTCTGGAAATCGCTGGAACCGAAGTCAGCATTTCCGGCCCCAAAACCATGCCAGCTGCCGCCGCCCCCCAGCATCGAAGTGCTGGACCGGGCGGATTGGCCGGCGCCGTCAGCCACAGCCAGGATCTCGCCCGTGTCGATGTTGATAATGCGCGCCGTGATGCCCACGTTGGCCTTGGAATTCGAATGGCCGATACCGCCGATACCATAGTTTCCCCAATTGCCGCCGGTGCCTCCAAAGTTCCTTTTCTTGGTCTCATTGCCGAACTGCGTGATGCTGCCAACAATAACTGCGTCTACCCCCAACATCTTGCCGATCCGGGCCGCGCTGTTGGGGTCGGCGCGGTTGGAGTTGGAGAAGTTCTGTTCGGCCATGATCTTGTCCAGCGCCTTGCGCTCGATCACCGAGAACGAACCGTCCTTCACCAGACCGGTCACCAGCAGGTCGACGATGCCCTTGCCAATATCCACATTGGTGCCGAACACGGCGGAGGAAGCGGTTTGTACCGTGGCGTAGTCGAAATCCATGACGGCGATCCGGGGCCTGCGCTTTGCGGCGGACTGGGAATGCAAGGGAACGGCCAAAACTCCAACCAAGAGTGCAAGACCTGCGACGCAGGCGGCAAAATGGCGATAGATTTTCATAGGGCTTCCTCGTGAGTAAAAGGCTGCGCTAGCAGGTTCCCGCGGGCCGCTGCTTATGTCAAGCCAAATCGGAGGCCAAATCGCCTCAAAGACCGGCGAACGAATCCCGGTTTACCACAGCCAACTCGGTTTGCTCCGCGTGCGGTGGTGTGCTAACCTTTGAATCTGTGCCGTGGTTCGTGCGGAGCGGCAGTGTGCCCGCACTTTTCTTCAGGCTTCCGGGGCGGTTTTCCGGGTGGACGAGCGGTTGCACCAAGACCGCTGCAGGGCTGGCGTAGCTCAGCTGGAAGAGCATCTGATTTGTAATCAGAGGGTCGGGGGTTCAAATCCCTTCGCCAGCTCCACTTAC
>PLXP01000068.1 GCA_003151435.1 Acidobacteriaceae bacterium | reverse complement strand
TTCGACCCCCCCTCCCGGCACCAACAAAACAAAAGAGTTATAGGAAAACGGTCATCTCTTAGCGGTGGCCGTTTTCTGCTGGTGGCTGTAGTGATGGCTGTTGGAGTTCTCACACCCTGCACTCTCAACCCCCGCACCCGCCAGAACGCATCAGCCCGTCATCTTGGACCCGTCACCCGCCCCTGGATTGCGCTTGTGTGCCGGGGGAATAGGCTTCAGGGATGGAAAACAACGTTGAAACATTCCAGCCCCAAGGCGCGATGCTTACCGTAGACGGGCTGACTGACCGTGTAGAAATTGAATCAATGACGATTGAGACTGTGAGCGCGAGCGGACCCGGAGGCAGTCAGGTAGTCGGACGGGAATTGAAGGGACGCTTTTGCAGTGACCCCTTTCCTTCAGGACACCCCGGCAAGTCTCAATTAGAACTTGGTGGAGGAAAAGTCTTTGAGGTTAGACTTTGGCCGCAACGATACTTTACCGCTACTCTGCCGAAGCCCTAAACGCTGCACACTCTGCACCCAAGATTTAACGCGCTGGGGTTCGCAGGACGGCCAACCACTCACCACGATCACGCAAGGGGCAGGACGGGCTTACAGGGCTTGTTCCTGCCCTATTCCTTTCTGTCGCCAGTCCGTAACAATTGTGGTTTTTCTCGTCGCCAGCGAGTTCCGTCTCGTTCCTCTTGGCGGAAACCGTTAAGAAGCACCAGGGGCAGATGGAGTCGAAAGTTCCATCGGGGTTGCGGCGATGAGGAAAAATTGTGTCAGTGTATTCTGCCATCTCAAGACCCCGTACCTTGGAATTGGTCAAAGGTGGAAAAAACTGTGCTTGTGCTAACGTTGACACGACTTTGAACAATTAGTTGCTTGAGAAATTGAAATTCTTTGGGCAGTCAGCGGATCTTGTATATCCGTGGTCAAACCGGCCTTGAAAATCTTAAGCGATACGACAAATAAAATGCTTGTATGTAATTGAAACTAAAGTACTTGAAGCGAAAATAAAAACTTCGCAACCGCCGTAAACGGTGTACTCTAATCCCAGATATCAAGTAAAGAAACGTGGAAACTGCCCTCCATCCCTGATAGGCAGACCGTGCGAATTCTGTGGTCTGGAGTTTGGAGCACGCGAAATGCTCTATCACCTGCCCCGTTGTAAAGCGAGGCCGAACAGCCGCAAGAAAGAAGATGCAAAGTGAGCACCTCCGCCTTGGTTGAATTTCAAGACTCCATCGATTTTGTATTCATTGGCAAAATGACCGCTGAAGAGTTCCACGCCAACGCAGACGAACTCCTCAGCCACGGCATAGAAGCCAACGCTCAGAGTAGCCGTGAAGAGTACGAGACACGAGACGCGAGACTAGCAGGTTTAAAGCTGCTTGTTGAAGAAAGGACACTTTAATGAATCCGCAACCTCGGCTGTGGGATATTACACTCTTTCGAGACCCGCAAAAGTGGGGCTGGTTTCACTTGCGTGCGACGGACTCAACGGGTTTCAAAATGACGACGCTCGCCAACGATCTCGATTCGCACTTAATCCGCTTGCACGACTTGGAAATTCCCGCTGAATCAATTCTGGTCATGCACGCGTCTGCGTGCGACACGAACTCCAATCCGCCTGACGCTGTAATCGCAGTAGGGCGATTCAGCCTCAGTCCTGATGCCTTAAATACCCGTGGCTTTGACATCCGTCCTCTGATTGCTTAAGTGAAGCCTCAAACAACAAAAAGCCCCACCACCTGATTTTCTAGGCAGCGGGGCTTTTCATTACTTGTCAAGAGCATCCCAGCCTTCGCTGTATGCGGTCTTCTGGGGCTTCGCAGGAATGATTACACGGCTGCGGTCCACTGGCGTTAGTCCAAGTTTACTCAGGGCATTTATGAGCAATGAGACTTCGCCCTTGGTAATCACGTTGCGGCGATTGCGCTGCCTGGACATAAGCCCCGTGACTACCTCCAGCAAAAAGCGGTCTGCGCTCTGTAGATGGCCTTCAGGCAATTGGGCAATGAGTTCTGCCCAGATATTCTTGCGGGCAATAGAAATATGTGCAGGTGCCTCTCCAATTCCATCGGGGCAGGATGCGAGGTCAGTCCTTCCGGCATAACGACCCGGATGATTTTTCAAGCCCCCGCTCAATTTCAAAAGGGTCAAACTCTTTTTTCTTGCGGGCAAGTTACACCATACTTTCAATAACGATTGCGGGGTTTGCAGCAAGTGCTTGGCTTTCATGAATTGCTAATCTTGCCTTTTTCTCTGCAATTGCTCTCCGTCGTTTGCTGCTGGATCTTCTCGGATTCTTCCGTTCGCAGATGCCAAGCCTGATTAGTTTGAGAGCGGTTCCGAGTAGTATTTTCATCACCCGTCCCTCAACCAACACAAGACCGTCTGACTCCGTGCTTTTGAGAACGCGAACCTTAAGGCACATCAGCCTTCCATTTGAATCCAATTCGTTAGCCACGATCATTACTCCCCTACTGATTCAGGACCACGGGACGGCCCAACAGCATATCGAACGCGCCCGCGTTAGGAGAAGGCTGAAAAAGAGGTCTGCCCAACGAATCCACAATACCCATGAGGTAAGCGCGGGTACTCTCGGGGGATTGGTTGAGTTGGGGGATCCGTTGACTCTTGGGCGTCACCTCCAACAGGCGTTGGAAAGCATGCGATTATGCGCCTCTGATCCCCTGTGCGCTGAGCACCACCCCGACACGACAGGCCGAGGGATCCATGGCGCTTGCTGCCACGCTTGTCAATTCTCGCCCGAAACGTCATGTGAGCGGGGCAATCGTTACCTCGATCGATCCATTCTTGTCGAGACGTTCTCCAGTGCCCAGACCTGCTTCTTTAAGTGATTCGACATGATTTCATCGGCACTTAATTCGTCCATCCAAGACCTGATTCGCAGGTCGCATCAGCCGTGGTTGCAGGCAGTGTGCAGCGTTCTCAATAATGCTCCCGAGTCCGTGTGTGGTTCTGCTCTAATCGCCAGCATGCCTGCTACCAACAACAACGACGCCGCTCATTGTATCGAGAGCGTCATTCGTGAATCTGAGTCGGTGATGTCTTGGAAGTCGCTGGCGATTTCACTTGAACTCTGTTCGTCGCTGTTGTCACAGTGGCAACAGCAACACTTTATCGAACTGCTCTGGAGCGGGCCAACCCCTGGCAGCCAGATCCCAGCACGACGGATTGACCAAGTGTTTTATGACCTAATCTCCTCCTCAAAACGTGAGATCTTGTTAGTGACCTTTGCAGCCTACAAGATTCATCAACTCACGGACGCCCTCGTGAAAGCGCTGAATCGAGGCGTTCGTGTGCGCCTGATTCTCGAATTCGAAGAATCATCGCAAGGGCAACTCTCGATGGACGCGCTGAACGCATTTCCTGAGATCGTTCGACTGCGATCCAGCATCTACTATTGGCCGCTGGACCAGCGGGAGCGAAACTCTTCCGGTAAGCCCGGCAAGCTGCATGCAAAGGTCGCTGTCATTGACGATCAGGCGGTTCTGTCGAGCGCGAACCTAACGGACGATGCGTTCAGTCGAAACTGTGAACTCGGCATCCTTTTTTCAGACGGCCAAATCCTTGAACGAATCCGATGGCATTTCGACAGCCTCTGTGCAGATGGCACGTTGAAGTTATGGGAATCCAGAACAGGAGTCGGTTCGCTAAAGTCAATGTCTTAGCTGGATTCAAGCAAAGTAAAGCACAATCGTCCTAGGTGGCTTCAAACTGAGTTGAATGCTTCGGCGACAAGTCGGGCACGGTAACGGTCCCCGTACTTTCACGGCGATAATACGAGTTCAAATCCCATCGGGGCGCCAAGATTCAGTGCATGTTCTGGTGCATGTTCGCCTCCGACGTTACTGCCATTTACTGCGACATCCTGCAAAATCGAAATGGCGCGCAGGTCTTTTATTATGGGTAGGTTATGCGAATCCGTGCGTTGACGTGCAGCTTGCTGCAATCTTCCAAGGATTGGACTCAAAATCCGTCGACCCTTGCGGTCATGGGGGTTCAACTCCCTCTCCCGGCACCAATCTAAGGTCAGCAAATTCAACAGATTACGCTGTTTCATTTCCGAAATTCCACCTTGGTCCTCTCTTGCCATCGGAGGGCTGGTGCATGTTGTGTATCGCGATTCCTGCGACATCCTGCGATCTTCGGATTCGGAGATAGTGACAGCGATCCGGTCAACTACTGACTGCTCGTGTTTGAGAAGAGAGGTGCGCGTACCGAGCGGCTTGACTCATCGCCTTGTGGCCGGCGGACTCTTCGATTTCGATCGTCCTCGCTCCGGCCGTCTCGAGCCATGAGCAGAACGTCTGGCGTGGTCCGTGCCACGTGACTCTCGGTCTCGACCACAGAGGTCTCGAAGCAGGAGCGATTGTCGAAGCGTTCCTGATTCCGCTCCTCGTAACGGGACTGCCTTCCGGAAGGGCTGCCACTTCGCTGCCTGACTCGGCATCGTACCACGACAGTACTCGACCGGAGGCAAGGCCAAGCTACTGGGCATCAGCAAAGCTCCGTGGGTAGACCCAATCCTGGAAGCGCTGATGGGAAAGCTGCTTCGGACCCGCACGGTCCTGATTCGACAAGATCTCCCTCGCATTCAGCAACTGGCTCGTAATGTGAGTTCGTGTCATCTTCGGGAACATCCCAACGCAATCCGCAAGCGCAGGGGCAGAATTGAGCGAGCGCTGGGCAAAGATCCATCCAGAATCCTGGGCAGTTCGCTTGCGAAATGGAGACGTCTCGGTCTGGCGGGAGATGCTGATCGGGCGCTTTGAGGGCGCAGTGCAAGATGCGCAGATGTTTGGGGTGCTGGGATCTGAAGACGCGTGGCGGAAGTCTGACTTTGCTTACCTGTCCGTCTCTCGCCGCGGCCTCCTGACGGAAGCGTGGTTTTACGAGGCAATGCGCGCCAAGGCGGAAGGTGATGAGCCCCGGATGCGGGAAGATCTGCGTCGCTGTGTCGAGATTGGATATTCCTCCTACCTCGAACATGACATTGCCACGTATCTGCTTTCCGAACGCCGATAGCTTGTTGTAAAGATGCGGGCGCGCTCCTCAGAGTGTATTCGTGTTGGGCGCCCGACTTGGTTCGGCCTGGTGCGAACGCCGATTGCACAGGAAATGACTCAGCGTCAACCTGTACTATGAATCCCGGACGCTGGCCGAGTTCTGGGACCTATTTAACTTCGGCCGGTTGTTTGGCGATTCTGCCTGGGTTTTACGTTGGATTTCACAGGAAACGCGGGGCTGAGACTCGTGCTTTTCCAGGTCTGAAAATCCAGATCTGGGGCACACATTCTTGGTGCTTGATTGAGATTCGGGCCAACCGCCCCCCTCCACGTCGGTCCATACCACCGATCGATTGGTCCTGGGAATGCCGCTGCCCCCAACGCTTATCATGCTTGCATGAAGATCTGCGCTGTCCTTTGCCAGCTCGGAATGGTGTTCGCCAGTGTCCTGGTCATCCCTGCCGTCGCCGCTGAACACAAGATTCGCGTGCTTATAGTTGACGGATTCAGCAACCACGATTGGAAGCAGACTACGGTTCTGTTGCGCGGCGTCTTGCAGGCAGCCGGTGGCTTCGAAGTTTCGGTCAGCACCGCGCCGATTGATCCCAACACCGCGGCTTGGGCAGCGTGGCGGCCACGGTTTGCCGACTACGACGTCGTGATCCAAACCTGCAACGAGGGAGCAATGAATGGTCTTCTCACAGGGGTGAAGCCGAAACCGGATTGGCCGGATGCTGTGAAGATGGGCTTCGTGGACTTCGTCCGCAACGGCGGTGGCGTGTATATCTTCCATGCGGCGGAAAATGCCTTTGTAGGTTGGAAGGAATATGAAGACATGGTTGGCCTTAGCTGGCGCGATGCGAGTTATGGTTCATCGATTCGTGTGGGCAAGAATGGGGAGTTGGTGCGGATTGCACCCGGCGAGGGGGGAGACACGAGTCATGGCCCGCGTGCCGACAGGCTGATAACGCGAATCGGCGACGACCCAATCCACGCTGGAATGCCGAAAGCGTGGCTTACCCCGGACTCGGAAGTCTACGTTTATGCGCGCGGTCCGGCGGAGCGGGTAAAGGTGCTCGCCTATGCCGAGGACACTGTGCCGGGACTGGGTATGTCGTGGCCTGTGGAATGGACAACCACTTACGGCAAAGGCCGGGTTTATGTTTCGGTTTACGGCCATGTCTGGCCGGGGGATGTGCAGCCGGCTGGAATGCGCTGCGCCGCTGTGCAGACCATCATTCCGCGCGTCCTGCAATGGCTGGTTGGGCGGCAAGTGACCTTTCCGGTGCCCAAGGATTTTCCTGGGATAGCCGCCGTTTCGGTTCGGAAAGAAATCGAGATCCAGTAAATTTCCCCGTGTCACACCGCAATCTGTGCGCGGATAGCGGACTCTGTTGCGCAGGCTTCAAGCAAACGAAACTTGAGCACCACTCGCACTCAGGGATGAAGAGAGCAATGAGCTTTGTCAACAGTCCGCAGAGGCCCGGGGGCAGAGCCTTTGCAACTTCGGGTCCGATCGGAGGCTGGCGCTGTGACACATGCAAGCGGAATTTGAACATAGGATGGCAGCACTTCAATGGATAGCTTTCCACCATCGCTCGAATTGGATTTTCAACCGCTGCTCACCGGAGTGTTTTCGCCCCCCGCGCAGAAGAACCCCACAGCAACCGCCAAACCAAAGTCTCGGAAGAGGTTTTATGACGAGGAAAGCAAGAAATCTAAAGCCACGGCGTGAGTTTCTCAGGCTGGCGGCATTTACCGGTGCGGCAGCGCTCACGGGAGTAGGAGTGGCGGCCGCAGGGGAACGAAATACTGGCGTACAAGCAGCAGACAGTCATGAGGGGGATGACAAGATGGAGTTCCTTCGTGTCAGCGGCCGTCACATAGTCAATGCGAAAGGGAAACAAGTTCGCCTGAGGGGAACTTGTCCGGGCGGTTGGATGAACATGGAGGATTTCATTAATGGGCACCCAGGCGCGGAGCATACTCTTCGAGCACAGATGGCGGAGGCGCTTGGTCCGGCCAGAGCACAGTTCTTCTTCGAGCGCATGCTGGATTACTTCTTCAATGAAGACGATGTGATCTTTCTCAGGAAGGCAGGCGCCAGCGTCGTCAGGATACCTCTTAACTATCGACACTTCGAGGACGATGCCGCTCCATTCAAATACATAGAGGCAGGTTTTGCCCGTCTCGATAAAGTGTTAAGCCACTGCGAAAGACATGGTCTTTACGTCATTCTGGACCTTCATTCGGCGCAGGGGTGGCAGAATGTCCACTGGCATTCTGACAACGCATCGCGCATCAGCCTTTTCTGGGAGATTGCGATCTATCAGGATCGCTTCGTTGCCCTTTGGCAGGAGTTTGCGCGGCGCTACATGAACAGGGCTGTGATCGCCGGCTACGATGTGCTGAACGAGCCATGTGCGAACAACGCCATGGGCGACTATCCATGGAACGTGGGCTCCAATTACAGGCCCGATTTTGACCGCATGAATGTCGTCTACCGGCGCCTGGTTAAAGAGATTCGCAAGATAGATTCCAGACACATTATCTTCCTTGAAGGTGACGACTACGCAAAGGATTTTTCAGGGCTAGAGAAACCCTTCGACGATAACCTCGCCTACAGTTCACATAACTACACTGTGCCTGGGTTTGGACCTGGACGATACCCTGGCACCATCCATCCGCGATCGGCTGCGGCGGGTGGTGCTCAGGACTGGGATCTGGCGAAACAGGAGCGCAACTTCCTCGATGCCGAGGGAACAATATTCACCCAGCAGCATAACGTTCCGCTGTGGGTTGGCGAGTTTGGGTCTGTCTTTAACGGGCCCGCCAATGAGAGTGGTGACCGGCTTCGCGCGTTAGATGATCAGATTGGCATCTTCGAAAGACACGAGACGCACTGGACAACGTGGAATTATAAAGATGTTGGCGTGATGGGTATGCTGACTCTCAACCCTGCTTCTCCGTACATGGAGCGCATCAGCGACCTTCTTCGTAAGAAGGTTGCTCTTGGCACTGACGATTGGATGAAATGGCTACCACCAACGCCAGTAAAGGACGCAACGGCTCAGCTTGCTGACCAGATCCGTCAAGTGGTTGACGATCCTCAGTTGGATGCGCGACTCAATGTACGGTGCATGAGTCAGACTCTATTGTGCTTCTACACGGGAACCTTGATGCAGCCGCTCTACGCCAGCCTCTTCAAAGGCCTGTCCGAGAATGAGCTGGATCACATCCTATCTTCCTTTTCGGCAAAGCAGTGTGTGTCAAACCAAGGTCTGGTGGACGTCCTCAGTAAATATATGGCCACGCCAGTTCAGGGGTCGAGTACAGGCGGTTGATTCCCAGCCGCAGCAATGCCGGGATCACGGTGTTCAATTGGCCGAGATTCGTCGCAAGATTGAGAAGCGCCTTCGAATAAAGATCGTTCACGATCGGTCTAGTAGGAAACTGAAGCGAGAGATTGAAGCAGGGGCACTGGCGGGCTAAATCATGGCAGTCATCCAGAGGATGTCTATTCTGGCACGCGATGGAGCGACGCGGCAAAAATTGAATGCAATGGCTCCTGTAGCTATGCGGGCATGGCCGAACCAGCTTTAGACTAACTGGAATCGGGCTTAGCGTCTTGACGATTGTTAACAAGAGCGCCGTAATCTAGTGTTCGTATTGAACCGCCAATGCCGTTGATCGACAGCACTTGAGCCACATGTCTGTAAAGTCTTTGGGCTGTATCTGAAGTNNCACTTCAGATACAGCCCAAAGACTTCAGGGTACCTATCTGCTGTTGAAACATGATCAGCACGTCCAGCCGTCAGCCAAGCGATAGCCTTCATATGGGCAGCCGACGCCCCGAAACGTGAGTTCCTCATTGTTTGATCGATTGGGGAATGACATTAGTGCGACGTCGCTCGATTGTATATAGTACACATTTCCCTTATATGCTTTCGGGATTGGTTACTCAAGGGTATCCGTGTGAGCAACGCACCCTGTTGTGCCGCTTCGTTTAGTGGTGGACTTGGTTTATGAGCGAAGCGGGATCAGTTCGGAGGCGGCGGAGTCGGGTCGAGGTCGAGAAACTGGTTGCGGAGTATGAAGCCAGCGGGTTGACGCGGGATGGGTTTTGTCAGCAGCGAGGCTTGTCGGTAGCGGCCTTGGATAAGTACCGGCGGCGGGTTCAGAAATGGGCGCGATTAGGCGCCGGCCCGATGCTTCCCGTGGAAGTTGTTTGGTCCACCGCGCAAAACCCAAACAGTGATACCGGGCGCGGTGGTGTTCTGGTGGTTGAGTTGCGAAGCGGACGTCGGATCGAAGTGCGTCGTGGATTTGATGCGGGAACGCTGGAGCGCCTGCTGACCATATTGGACAGGACGTAGACGGTGTTTGGGTTTGGACCGGCGACGCGGATCTATGTCGCAGCGGGCGCGACGGACATGCGCAAGCACTTCGATGGGCTATACGGCCTGGTGCGCGATCATCTCGGCTGCACTCCGGAGAGCGGCCACGTGTTTCTTTTCACGAATGCACGGCGCAATCGCCTGAAGCTGGTCGTATATGACGGCAGCGGGCTTTGGGTGTGTTCGAAAAGATTAGACAGAGGCTGTTTTCGGTGGCCAGACGCGGGCAGCACGATGAAGAAAATCGTGCTGAGTCATGAAGAGCTGACGCTTCTGCTGGGTGGTATCGATCTGAAGCAAACGAGTCGCCGGGCATGGCATCGCAAGGTACGCGAAGCGGAATCAGATAAGTTACGAATCACCGCATGAACACTGCACGAAATGATTGCGTACGCTCATTGAGCATGCTATGAAATAGACATCGTGAGTGAGAGCGGTCAATCATCTGCGCAGTCCACTCCGAGCCCTGACACTTCTCGTCACGGCGATCTTCTCGAACAACTGAAAGCACATCTGCCGGACTCGCTGTTCGCGGCGGTGAGCGGCAAGTTGAATTCGTATGCAAACGAACTGGAGTATTCAAAGCTAAAGAACCAGATATTGGAAGAGAAGCTTCGCCTTCAGCGGATCGCCAAGTACGGTCCTGGCAGTGAGAAGTTAAGCAGCTTGCAACTGGAACTGTTGGAACAGGAACCGGGTGTCAGCAACACGGAAGTGACCGCCGAGAGCGAACGCGATGCCCTGCCTTCCGTTCCGGAGAAGAAGAAGAGACGCAAGCATCCTGGCCGTCAGACTCTACCCGCCGATCTTCCCCACGTGGAGCGAGTGATCGCCTGCACACCAGGACAGTGCTCATGCGGACGCTGCGGAGCCGAGACAAAGGTGATCGGCTACGAAGTCAGCGAAGTATTGGATGTGAAGCCGGCCGAGTACTTCGTGCAAGTGATCAAGCGCGAGAAGCGCGCCTGCAAGACATGTGAAGAGCAAGGCGTAGCCATGGCACCGCTGCCGGTGCGGATCATCGCCAAAAGCCTGGTCTCGGACCGAATCATCATCGACACCATCGTCGGCAAATATGCCAACCACAGCCCTCTTTATCGTCAGAGCGTCATCTTCCTGCGCGACGCCGGCATCGACATCAGCCGGGCTACGATGTGCGGCTGGGTAATGACGGTCGGTGAGATGCTAGCGCCGGTGGTGGGAGCTATGCGGCGCGAATTGCTCGCCGGAAGTTACATCCAGGCCGATGAGACGACCGTCGATGTGCAGATGCATGACCGCCGCGGCAAGAATCACCAGGCCTACT
>PLXP01000032.1 GCA_003151435.1 Acidobacteriaceae bacterium | reverse complement strand
CCCGCTCGTTATCGACAATGAGCAGATAGGTTCGGGAACCATTCGACTGTGTGCGAATAAACACGGCGCGACTCCTGCGCCCTCATAGTAACACTACATATTAGATAAATAAACAATCAACATGGCATATATGACTATATGACGTGACACTACATTTTGAAGTATTCCACAACCGCCCTCAATGAAATCAACAGCTTACGGGCACTCGGCATGCCCAAACTGTAGAAGATGAGCTTGAGGGTGGTATAGGTCGTAATTTGCGTGCAACTAAAAGCTTCCCCTGGAAGGATCTGCACGTGCGTCCTGCACGGCAGACCCACCAGGGGAAGAGAATCTAAAGCATCAGTTAATTACCAGTTGATCTTGGCTGATAGCTGGATTTGGCGAGGCAGGTTGCTTTGTCCCCATGGTCCTCTTTCGATCGTGCCGAAGCTCGAATCGTTGGTGCTGTTATCGGGATTCTCTGACCAGAGCGGATGGTTGAGGACGTTGAAGGCTTCCAAACGCACTTGCAGCTTGAAGTCTTCAAAGAGGGCAAAGTTCTTCGACAGGTTGGCATCGAATTGATGCGATCTGGGAAGACGGATTCCCGTGTAGATGTTGGACGGATACGGAGCATAGCTCGGCACCTGCATGAAGTTCGCGCCCTGCGAGCAGGTCCCGTCATAGTCGTAGGGCAGTTGTTTGAGACTGTACACGCCGGTAGTGTTGTCTTCCTGATACTGCTCGGCGCATGCGGCCACGAGGCGAATGAATCCGTCATCCTTCTGAATATGCGGCTTGATGTAGGCACTGTGGAGGTAGACTTCATTGGGGTTCCCGGGAAGTATCCATGGAGCCCCCGTGTGATAAATGTACAGGCTTCCCAGTTCCCATCCGCCGATGGCTCCGTCGACAATCCGGTTCGCATTTGGCAGGAAGGTGCGTCCGCGGCCGACCGGCAGCAGGTAAACGCCGGAGAGCGTGATGCGGTGAGTGTAGTCGTTCGGGTCAATCTGTCGGAAAGGAGTGAGGAAGGTGGTGTCGTTCACGCCGCCTGCGTCCATCATCTTCGACCAGGTCCAGGTGCCGTGCATGGTCAGGGAGTTGCTGAACTTGTGCAACCCGGTTACCTGCAGGGAGTTAAACCACGTATGCGCAGCATTGGCCTGCCACATGGTCATATCACCGAATTCAGGAAACGGACGTGTGAGGTTGAGAGCGTTAATTGTTTTGGAGCTGTAATAGCTCGATCCGTTAAATGCGCTGATCCCCAGGAATGGATTGGCTATGTTGTCGTTGTTGCAATTCTCGGGTCTGCCGCCGGTTTCCGGGTTGCAATCTGTCATAGCGGCGGAGTTTTCATGGTTGATATTTGGGCACGGTCCGTTGAAGCTGTTGTTCTGGCAGTCGCCGTTGTAGAGCCGGCTGCCCACATAGGACACGCTTACTGTGTCACTCTTTAGGAACTGCCGTTCCACGCCTGTCGAATAGTTCCAGAAGGTCGGAATGATGTACTTCGGATTGATTGTCCACGGGCCCTGTCCCAGGTCCTCAAGCATTCCCAGCGAGGATCCGGTAGGCTGGACCACCGATGAATAAGGATTGTCAATCTGGTTGGCCAGGTTGGGGTACGTGCTGCCCGGGTGCGTTGGATCGTTGGACTGGTAGTTGGTAGTGGCGGAATAGCCAATGCTGTTTGGGGCGTTCTGCGGGCTTCTTGCCGATTCCCCGAAGCCTCCGCGAACTACTGTCCTGTCGTTCAGTGCATAGGCAAATCCGAAACGTGGCTGGATGTCGGTCTTTGTGAGCGGATAAGCCGAACGTCCATAGCCGTTGACTCCCAGATAAGTGACGCCGCCGAGAATCTTGCTATAGCCCGGAAGGCTAACCAGGGAGTTAATGGGGTTAACGGCGGTGGAATTGAAGCCGCCATTGGCATAATTATTACGCTCGGTCTCCGGCTCTACGAAGTCCCAGCGAACACCTAGATTCAGGGTCAGCTTTCTGCTGACTTTCCAATCGTCCTGGACGAAAGGTGCCCAGTAATGCGCAGACCAGTAGGTTTTGACGTTGATGGTATTGCTGCCTGAAGTCGGATTGCCGAGCAGCAGAGAAGCGATGGAATTGCCGCTGGCCGGATCCCATGAGCCGCAGCTTCCGCAGTTGGTCTGGGTCCATGTGCGATCAAGCCAAAAGTTGTTGCCACCGCCAATCACGTCGTACCCGATTTGCCAGATGCGCAGATCGAGACCGGCATGGACGGTGTGCTTGCTCTTGATCCAGGTGATGGACGGGAGAAGCGAGAGAGAGTTCTTGACGTTTTGTCCGTTGCTGTTGGTCCCGAAGCTGGCGAATTCACTGATGTGCATATAGGGGAATTCGGATTGGGCAGCCGGGCCCATCGCCGCGGTCTGTGCAGGGGTCCAGCCAAGAGCGGTTGGGTTGAAGGAGGGGCCGTTGTAGCTGTAGTCGGCCCTTATCGACGCATTGGCGCGGAAGTCGAACAGCAGATTGGGCGTGAAGGTGTGCGTTTCTTCGAGCGTAAAGGTGTGGCTGCGCTCTCCGTGCGGCAACTGCCCTTCCTGCTCCGGACCGGTAAAGCCGTCATAACTGCGGTTCTCCACACGTTCCCAATATCCATAGTGGAGACTGATACGATCCTTCGATGAAAAGTTATAGTCCAATTTCCCGAGTACATTGCGGTAACGATCGACGTCATTTCCGCCTACCGTGTAGTTATTCGCAAAGGGATTGGAGCCGGGAGCAGTGGCCGTGTTAGGCGCGGGGTAATAGGACAGCATTTTCAATGCCATCGGGTTGATGCGCGAAGCAGGAATGATGTTCGGAGCCGAAGTGGGGTTAATGGTATCGGTGGGACCGAACGGAACGCGAACCCATGACCCATTTGCGTTCTGCGAGATGTTCTCGGGGTCAAGGATGCTGATTGGGGCATAGGCCGTGCCGGTCCAATAGACAAGGCTGCTGAAGTCGCCCGTAAGCCACTTGGGGTCCGGCACTGAGTCGCTGACCGTGTTCGGTTCGACCTCGTGCCAGTTTTCGTATTGCATTGTAAAGAAGGCCTTATCCCGGCCGTTGTAGAGTTTGGGCAACACGATTGGGCCGTCCAACTCTGCGCCATACTGGTCCAAGCTCATCTTGGGAGTTGAATATTGTGACGTATTGGTGCCTGGCAACGCGGTGTGCACGTCATAATCGTTCTGCCAGGTGTTGGCGTCCAGGAAGGTGCGGCGAGCGTACTCATACACGTCACCGTGAAGCTTGTTGGTTCCAGATTTGAGCGTAACGTTCTCAACGCCGCCGGCCATCAGCCCGTATTGCGCGTCAAAAGCGTTGGTGATGATCTTGAATTCCTGCACGGAATCCACCGGAGGAACATAGGAGATGTTTGTCTGGCCGGCATTGTTGATTGGAGATGAAGTATTGGGAACGCCGTCCATCATTAGCGAGACGTTTCCCGGCTGGCCGCCGTTAATGGCAAGGTTCGCCTGTGTATCGTCAAAGGGCCGTTGCCACTGGAGACTCCCTGTCCAAATGGCGCCGGCACTCAAGATTGACAGCATACCGGGATCGCGGCCGTTCAACGGCAGTTCCGTGACTCGCTGATTCTCGACCACTTCACCGATATCCGCTTTTCCAAGGTCCAACGGCGCGTCGGCTTGCACTGTTACCGTTTCAGATGCGCGACCGACCTTCAGAGTGAAATTCACGGTTGCCGTTTGACCCACTTGAAGCACCAGCCCAGTGCGCAATTCCTGTTCGAAGCCCTTGGCTGTAGCGGATACTGTGTAGTTTCCAGGTATCAGATAGGGGATGGTGTAGTCCCCAGACGCTGTTGTGACTGTTGGAGTGTCGAGATTGGTATCCAGGTTGTGGGCAGTGACCGCCACCTTGGCCAAGACGGCACCAGTTGGGTCTGAGACGCGCCCGGTAAACTCCTGCGCCGCCAAGAAGCTGACGGTCAACAGTCCCAGGAGCAGCATCATACATGCTCTTTTCATTATTAGCCTCATCTTTTTCGAGTTGAAGTTCTCCTGCGATGGCATCAGCACGCTCTGCTGGGCGCTGGATGGCACCGTCGGAATGGAAGCGTTTTCAGAGCCGCAGCGAAAGCCTAATCGCATCACTGCCCGATCTCCTTTGGGGGTGTACGCCCAAACCCCAGAAGATTCCGCCAGAAAACGTCAGGGGCGCGGTTTCCGGTCACTGATGCAATCCGACACGGTTTCCCGTACACGTTTGCCCCGGTTTTGATCGCTGCTTTGGGTCTGCGCTCTCGCGTGTCGGGAAACAACTGTTTTCCGTATTTCCGCGCCAGCGCAGGCTTTGCGATCATGCCGGACAAATCTAGGGTTTGGGCTTAGACCCCCCCTTTTACAGCATGTGACTTACGTTCCTGTTTACGAATACATGCGTCTGAATACGTATACATCAGGAACGACGGAACATTACACCTGCGAAATAATCGATGTCAAACGGCGGCGCCATTCCGGATACGGCTCTGTTCAACGTAATTCTGGAGCCGGAAGGCGTGCGGATTGCAACGCTCGATGAACACTTCGCCGTGGATTCGAGTCCCGGCGACGTGATTCTGCTGGGCAACACGAGTTGGCGGGTGCAGAGGATTGAAGCCGCCGGCCGCGTGCTGGTAGAGGACGCGCATGGTGCGCCGCCGAGTCTTCCGTTCTGGGCGGGGGAAGCGCCACAACGGACCGGCGTGCTGAGCGACGGCGTAAGTGCGTTGCGTGAAGAGATTGCGGCACGCACTACGGCAGTTGTACCGGGGTGCGTTGCGCCCGGGCATCCGGAGGTGTTGTCGGCGATAGTCTGGTTGATGGAGGAATGCGGAGTTTGTTCCTACGGAGCGCAGCAACTTCTCACGTACATCGTTGCGGGGCGCGCTGTGCTGGGCGCAGTGCCGTCGAAAACCACGCTCATTGCTGAGCGATTCTTCGATGAGGGCGGAGGGATGCAGCTTATTTTGCATGCTCCCCTGGGAGGACGCATCAACAAGGCCTGGGGGCTGGCGTTGCGCAAGCATTTCTGCAGAGGATTCAACTTCGAGCTGCAGGCGGCGGCGACGGACAATGGAATCAACATTTCTCTTGCGGAGCAGCACAGCTTTCCCTTAGCCGATGTTTTTCAATTTCTGACTGAGTTAACGGTGAAGTCGCTGTTGGAGCAGGCTTCGATTGCCTCTCCGGTTTTCAAGACGCGATGGCGCTGGGCGGCGGCCGCAGTTTGCAATTATTGCGAACTTCCAACGGGAAGCGCATCGCTCCGCAGGGTCAGCGCACGCGATCAGAGGACCTGATGGCGAGCGTATTTCCGCAAGCTGCAGCCTGCTTCGAAACGATTGTGGGCGACATCCAGATCCCCGATCATCCTCTGGTCAGGGAAGTGATGCAGGATGTACTTCAGGAAGCGATGGAGCTGAACGTAGCCTTCGGGGTTTTCGACCAATAGGGCACAAGGCCCCACTTCATGATCGCAAACTCGCGAGCGCCAGTTTCCGAGCTGAACCGGACCACGGGCTGGAAGCTGGCCGGCGTGATGTTGTAATTTGCAGGGATCTGAATCGAATCATCTTCGTAATCCCGGAGACGGTAGTGCTCAGCGATGTACTGCTTGTGGAATGCCCGGCGCTTTTTGTACCAGTTGATGTGCGAGAAACTGGTATGAAGGGAGCCTTGCATGGCACGAGGGAAGAAGCATACGCCGGAGCAAATAGTGAGCCTACTACGTCAGGTTGAGGTTGGAGTAGCGAATGGGAAGACAACGGCCCAGGCAAGCAAAGAGGCTTTGATCACGGAACAGACGTACTACCGATGGCGCAAGGAGTATGGCGGCTTGCAGGTAGACCAGGCACGCCGGTTGAAGGAGCTTGAGCAGGAAAACGCGAAGCTGAAGCAGTTGGTGGCAGAACTGAGCCTGGACAAGCTGGTGCTGAACTGAAGGACATCGCCGCGGGAAACTTCTAAGCCCTGAACGACGGCGCGGTGCGGTAGACCATGCTTGCGAGCATGGGATGAGTGAGCGGCGGGCGTGCCAACTGGTGAACCAGCCACGCGGCACCCAGCGCTACCAACCGACACAGCGCGAAGACGAAGCGAAGACGAAGATCGACTCACACAGGCCATCATCGAGTTAGCCAGTCAGTATGGACGCTACGGTTACAGGCGCATCACGGCTCTGTTGCAGCGAGCGGACTGGCGAGTTGGCAAGGATCGGGTTGAGAGAATCTGGCGTCGTGAAGGGCTGAAGGTGCCTCAGAAGCAGAAGCCACGAGGGCGACTGTGGCTCAACGATGGATCGTGCGTGCGGCTACACTATCCAACAGGACCAGAGAACCGACGGCCTCATCTTGAAAGCCGCCATCGAAGCCGCGCAGCCCGAGCAGGCGCTGAAGCTCAAGACCGCCGTTGAAGCGCCTGCACCAGCAGAGAAGAAGCTGCAGTCAGACTACTGGCTGAATCGCGCCCGCCTTGAGGCGATCCAGAAGCACACGCAGGACGCGCTGGCATATTACCAGTTGGCTCTCATCACTCGCACCGACGCCCCAAAGGCATGGCGCGGCAAGCTGCGCGACGACCTTTCAGACGAGGCTCACGCCCTATGGAAGGAACAGGGCGGCACGGAAACCGCGTGGGCCGTATGGAGCAAACCGCAAGGCGGCTCGGAGCAGGCTGCGGAAGGCCGATGGGAAAAGGCAACCAAACAGATTCCGGAGTTCGAACTTTCCGATATGTCAGGAAAGACCTGGAAGTTGAAAGAACTGGGCGGCAAAACGTTGCTCATCAATTTGTGGGCCACCTGGTGCGGCCCGTGCCAGTCCGAACTGCCGCATCTGGAGAAACTCTACGAGAAAGTGAAGGACCGCAACGACATCCAGATACTCACCTTCGATATCGATGAGGAGCTTGGGGAGGTGGCGCCATTCCTGAAGGAGAAGGGCTATACCTTCCCGGTGCTGCCCGCTTACTCCACGGTGGTCAGCCTGCTCGATGGGTTCGCCATTCCGCAAACATGGCTCGTGGATGCGCACGGAGTCTGGCAGTCGAAGCAGATTGGGTACGGCGGCGGCAGCGATGCAGATTTCGAAAAGGAGATGCTGGAACGTCTGAACTCGGCGAAGGCCGAGCAGTAAGATGTCTCTGAGCGTTCTTCGCGGCTGTTCTCGCTAGAGATACCCCGTCGGATCGTGGGGGCCCGGCAGGCTCTGTACCAGGCGGAGTAAGAAGTGGCGCTCTCATAGCAAAGGTGCCCTAGGAAGCATCTCCAGTCCGTTAGGTCTGGGTTATCTTTGAACCCAGTGCACCCGCCGCGGGGTGTGCCTCCCAGTTAATCCGAGGGCCAGGGGCGAATAAACCTTCGCCTTGCCTACCCGGTGACTTCCATTCGGCGGCTTATTCTGTAAGACTGCTCTTAACACTAAAGTTGTATTCAGTTATCCTCACAATCTTGTCCGGCCGCGCCGGAAGGAGAAACTTCCATGAAAAAGGCCCTTCGTCTTGCTTTTGCAGTTGCAGTTCTCTCAACGATCACACCGATGGTGGCAGTCGCGTCGCCCCTCGGAACCAACCCGCCGCCGCGGCCGTCGACCACCACGTCCACGTTTAGTACCGTGGTCGCGACAATTCTGACTGTCCTCGGCCTCTAAAACCGGAGACAATAGACATCGCGAGGCGCGATGAACCTGTCTACGTTCGAGAGGGTACTGTGGATTGCTGGCTTTGTAGGCCAGCTTGGCTTATTCGCAGTGCTGCTTGTTCGTCGTAGATGGAAGGCATTCCCTGTCTTTACAACGCTGATGGGTTTCGAATCGGCGCTGACAGTTGTTCTTTACCTTGTCTACAAAATCGCGCCTCCTCAGTGGTACGCCCGCGTCTACTGGTCCTACGCGGCTGTCGATTTCCTGTTGCAGATTGGACTTGTGCTGGAAATTGCACGCGTCGTCCTGCGCCCGACCGGGACGTGGGTTCGAGATGCCAAAAGGCAATTCTTCTTGATGGGCAGCTGCGGAATATTAGTCGCGGCCATGCTTGCGTGGGTCGTATCGCCGCCCAGTTCTGGCCTGCTCGAAACCCTTGAAGTACGCGCGAACCTCTTCACGAGTTTGGTCACGTGCGAACTTTTCGTGGTGATGTCGCTCACAGCCAACCGGCTAGGTCTAGCCTGGCGAAGCCATGTAATGGCGGTTGCACAGGGACTCACGGCTTGGGCTCTTGTGGCGGTACTCATCGACGCTTCGCACAGTTATCTTGGGCAAATCCGCGATTTTATCGGCCTCGAGCACGTGAAGATGCTGGTGTACCTCGGCACCGTTGCCTTTTGGATGGTTCAACTGTGGCGAAACGAGCCAGTCCGACAGCCGATATCACCTCGGTTACAGCAGCACATTCTTGCTCTTAATCAACGAGTGCAGTACGATGTACGGAAGACAAGCATAGAAAGCTGAATTCTCTTGATCATGTTGGTGTCTCTGCCATTTTTTGCCTTGGGAACTTCTGTATGCCTCCTGATCGGTGTCGGGATCTGGAGCTATTCTTCCTCGCTCAAAATCAGCGCCCAGAACTGGCAGGATTTGGTGGCCCAACTCCATCAACTCAATCGCGATGGGGTCGCTCTGGTCGCCAAGGAATTTCTCGCGCCGCACCGCAACCAGATCGCCCTTGAACCCGAGCAGATGTGGGAAATGATCGGCGGCTACGCGGCCCTTAAGGACATGGCTGAAAACGCCCAGGTTCTACTCTCCTTGGCTGCTTACGCCCAACAGTGGAATTTTGAGGAGGGAGTGATCGTCGCAGAACGAATGCGCCGCGATGCGCTTACCCTCCGGCGAGCAGTGTATCGAATCGCATGGCGAAAAGCTGCATTCCTGTTACTACCGCGTCGGCTTCGTGTGCTCGAGGCTTTCGATCTGGACGAGGCTGTTTCGTCCTACCACCTGATGTGCCAAAGACTCCTGGCTCTCTACCAGACAAGCCACGCTGGGCTCTACCCGGCATTGGCGGAAATCCTTTAATTTTCTTCCGAGTTAAAGTACCAATCCACTCCCTTCACGAGTCCCGGGCAACGGGCGATCAGAGGCGGCGCATCCATAGCCGGTAGGCAACGAAAAACTCAAAGGGAAACCGTGGAATGAAGTCTTACCTGTGGTCGCTTCTTGCAGCCTTTGTTCTTTCCTGCACACTGCCGGGTTGCAGAACCTCATCCCGAACAGAAAATACTTAGGTCGCAACTTCCAATATCGATTTGACGTCAATTGCCCCGATCGGCTACGAAATCTGCACTAGGCGAGAGGTCACGCTTTCGCGCGGTAATATCGCCCTCAACCTGCGAATGACAGTTTACCCGCCTTGTCCGCCGCGCCGTCGGGGATGGAAAGTTATGTTGAAATCCCGATAGAGAAAACCTTGCGGACAAGTGATCAAAGAAGATGCCCCGAACTCGCATTGCGAATCCGGGCCACCTCGTTCGACGTCACTTCCGATGGTTAAGCCGTCAGGCGCTTTTATCTGCCTTCTTATTTCTTATTTTCAACACCGACGTTGTGTTTCTCGGCGATCTGCTGAATAACCTTGAGGTGTTGTTCGAACACCGGCTCATCCGTCTGCGCTATCTGTTTCACAGTTGGGTCTTGAGCAAGCTGCATTTCTTCCTTGAAGTCTTTCACTACTTTCTGCTGATCTTTAACCATTTCCTTGATGTATTCTTCGTCGAACTGCGGGCCAGACAGCGCTTCAAGCCTGGCAATCTCCTGCTTCTGTTTCTTCGACGGACCCTTGGGCTCGCTCACGCCAAGCTTTTTCGCGACGGGCTTGATCTGCTGGTCCAGTTGCGTGTGAATTTGCACCATCTTCAGTCCGTACTGCTTCACATCTTCGCTTTGCGATTTCTGTTGAGCCAACTGTCCGAGTTGCACTTCGGAGGCGCTCGCCTCCAGCGTGCTTTTCACAAAAGCTTGATCTGAAAATGATCCTTGAGTGGGCGCCGTCGGGTCCATTGGCCCACCGGCAGTTGGGTTGTTGGGCGCCTGCTGGGGCTGCTGCCCGGGCATAGGTTGTTGCGGCTGCGGTTGTTGCGGCTGCCCGCCCGCGCCCCCGGCGGGCATCTGCGCAGTCGCAGTCAGGGCCGCCAAAAGAGCGACAGCCGGATAAAGAAGAAGCTTCGTACTGAAATGCTTTGCAGTCATTCGGATTTTCTCCTCCTCGTGCAATCATCTCGTGCGATCGAAGATTCAAACTGGTCTCTACTGGTCTCTAATGACCAGACTTGCCGGATTCTTCACGGGTGGGCATCAGGCTCTCAGTAGAGCTTCGATGCCGCCCTGCAGAGCGGGGTTGTCTTTTCGACGGCTGTGGAATTGCCTTCGACTCCGTGCCAAATGCGGCATGCCAACCGTAACTCCTTCTATTGCACCAACTGGGCTAGCCATGTCGTCCTCTTGGCTCCCCGCCCATTACAGGCGCTTCAACGCTGTCGGGTCGGAGGTGGCGCATCGNNATGCTGGCCACCGTCCGCCGCTCAAACTGTGCATGCAGTTTTCGCGCACACAGCTTTCAGAAAGACTCAATCTTCCGTGATGCAACCTAGCTAGGGCAGTGACAAATCTGATCTTTCTAAATCGCTTCTGACGCGGCCACAGGAGACCGCAGCGCAAGGGCCGTGCGAGACTCGAATAGTTCCCAGAAAATAGGTAACGTGTCAAAGCGCCCGATGTGCGACTGCTTCTGCCGCGATACGCCGAGTTATATAGTGGCTTGAGCCTAAGCCCTTCTGAGCTGAATCAAGCGCCTTGCTGAATGCTTTTTGCGCTTCCGAGTCTTTGTCCTCTCGTTCGAGAATTAGCGCCAGGCCTTCCCATGCTAACGCTAACGCCGGGTCCGTATCCTTAAGATTTTTGCCGAGAACTTCAGTGCCAACGCGGGTTTCCTGTTCCGCCCTTTCAAACTCGCCCATGTGTAGCAACGTTAGCGCGTGTTCGTCCATAGCCTCAGCGTAATCAATACTGTCCGGTCCCATTACCGACTTTGCTATTTCCGCGGCCCGACTCAAGTCCGACTCGGATTCCTCGTATTTCGAATTGAATTTGAGGATCACTCCTAAATCCTTCAAATCGCCATAGATCCTTAAACTATTTGAACTGAATTCCTTTTGATCAATCGCGAGCTCTCTTCTGGCGCACGTTTCTGCTTCATTCCATCTCTTTTCGGCAGTCAAAACTCGTGACAACCAATGTAGAGTTTGTGCCACTTCGGGATGTTCGGGACCCAACTTAGTCTCGCGCAGGGTGAGTAATGACCTCAGTTCTTGTTCAGCGGTCTGATACTCTCGCATGTCAATGTGCAGGGAAGCGAGATTGGTGCGATATGAAGCGGACTCAAGGTTGTCAGGTCCCAAAATTCGATCGTCCATCTCAATTGCATCACGATATGCGGTAGCGGCCTCGACATTCTTGTGCTGATCCTGAAGAACAACGCCTAGGCTGTTGAGACTGGCCGCAAGATTGTGGTGGACCGGTCCGAAGCGCTTCAGGTCGATTGCGATGGCCTCACGTATCAAAGGTTCTGCCTGCTCAGGCTTACCCGTTGATACGAGAAGGAGCCCAGCATTGTCCAGCGCACTGGCTAATGCAGGATCATCCTCCTGAAGGGTCTTCCTCGCAAGCGCCAACGCCTTGCCGCTGAAAGCTTCTGCCTTAATATATTCGCCTGCGTCCATCAGAGTTCTTGCGAGCACGTACAGCGTGAACAGTTCATCTGGGTGGAGTTCATGACTCCGCTCGAATGCACGAGCCGCTTCATGATATTGGCCTTGGCTGTACCGTGAAGCCCCGAGGAAGAACGCCGTTTTAGCCGCAAGGTCGGTGTCAGATCTCAGAGTAGCTTCTCGCTGATTGAGAGACTTCTCGAACTCGGTTGATGCAAGCGGATAATCTTGCTTGTAGAAATCGGCGAGCCCTTTATCGAATGGATCAGTAACGTTCTTAGCCCAATTTCGGATTGCCTCATCAAGAGATTCAGAACTAAGGCCATATTGCTTTGCTACAGTCGCGAGAGCCGCCTTAGGGTCAGGGGGCTGCGGATTAGTATCGCCCGGCCGCGGGGCGAACTGATTAACCACTTGTTCTGCGAAAGATTTAAGTGACACGCCACTCTCAAGCAACGATCGATCCCCACGCTGACCCACCACAACTTGGATGAAATTGTCCGGCTTTTCACGGAAGCTTGGTACCAGGGTGCGTCCGGTCCATGGAGAAATCATGACGTAATCCTTGCCCTGCGGAGATCTTTCCACAATGAGAGATATCGGCTCTCCTTCTTCGACGTCCTTCCCGACCCTAAGCCTCACTTTTCCGTCGGTACCGGTCGGAGCGCTACTTCCCAGGCCTTCAACACCGATCTCTATGCCGCGCACTGGCTTTCCGCGCGTATTCTCCACTGAGATGAGCACGTATTCGAAATCTTATATTGGCTCCCCCAAGGCGTCGAGCCACCACGGGCCTCAACTAGACCCTTTGGGCGATGAGGGTAGGAAGTTGCCAATAGACTGGTTTTGGTTTCCTCGCACCACTTCGGCCACGCGGCAGTATCCCGTTCCCTGATGATGCGGCAGAACTCCCGAGCCAGAGTTGCAGCGGATGCGATTTCAGGTGATTTGCGACGTAGTTCATCGAGATAGGGCTGAGCTTCTTCTGGGTCTTTCAGCAATAACCATGCTGTTTGTCGCGGAGATGCACGTGACAGCGTAGATGAGGATGGTTGCTGCCTTTCGTTGGAACTTCGCGAATTGTAGTGCTTGTGAATGAGAGCGTCAGAAAGTCGGGGGTCATCCCGTATATCTATGATTCCATAGTGCGAATGTCGCGTTGGTTCCGGTTTTGTTCAAATGAAACATTGAAGTTTTGCGAATCTTATCCGCTCAGAGGGTTGGGATGGTTATTGGTTTTAAAGGCAGTTCACTGTTCGACCCCCGACTTTCTGACGCTCTCTATGACCGGCTGCCGGAACGCCACTGGGATTTTGTACCGTTGTGGGGGATACCGGTCAGCTTCCGATATGCGCCTCGGCGGGTGGAGTGTGTTGAGCATATTCCATGGAGTGACGGCAAGCGGCCGTTGACGACGGCGATGATGGGCTTTCTTGCCCGCTGGGCGCGGCGGCTGAGCTGGCGAGAGACGGCGACCATCTTTCAGACCAGTTGGGAATCGGTGTATCGGTCCGTGGAGTGGTTCGTGGAGTGGGGCTTGGCGCATCGCCAGCTGGGTGGGGTTGAATCGATTGGCGTAGACGAGATCCACTGGGGACATGGCAAGCGGGCCGACAACTTCTTAACCGTGATCTACCAGATTGATGCTGGCTGCCGGCGCCTGCTGTGGATCGGCAAGCGGCGCTCGGAGAAGACGCTTCGCCGTGGGCTGAAGGAACTGGGCCCGGAGTTCGTCAAGGGGCTGCGCTTTGTATGCAGCGACATGTGGAAGCCATATTTGAAGGTCATCGCCGACCAGTGCGGCCAGGCGCTGCATGTGCTGGACCGGTTCCACATTACCACGCACATGAACCTGGCCGTGGATGAAGTACGCCGGGCTGAGAGCACGCGTCTTAGAGCCAAGAGCAAAGACCAGGCCAGCCGACTGAAGAACATGCGCTGGTCTTTATTGCGCAAAGGAAGCCGAGTGCGCGGCCATGCCCGCGTGAAGCTCAACGCCCTGCTGGCCAGCAAGCTGGCGACGGCCAGGGCGTGGGAACTGAAAGAGGTCTTCCAGCACTTCTGGACTTACACCTCGCCCCTTTGGGCTTCCGCCTTTCTGGATTACTGGTGCCAGCGAGCCATGCGCAGTCGCCTGGAGCCGATCAAGAAGGTTGCGCGTATGCTGCGAACTCACGAGGATCTGTTGATGAACTGGTTCCGCGCTAAAGGAGAGATCTCGAGCGGCGCTGTCGAGGGGCTCAACAACAAGATCCGAGTGGTTACCAGACGATCCTTCGGCTTTCGAACCTATAAAGCCATGGAAATGGCCCTGTTTCACACGCTTGGACGACTCCCTGAACCAGAGTCCACCCACAAATTCTGCTGAGGAGGCGTAATAATATGCTGCGCAACTTAGCTAGAAAGGATTTTTTATGCCTTGGACCTACGACCAGCGATCTGGACGTCTGCACCGCCCGAATGGTCAAGTGGCGGGGGATGGATACTCCGGTAACTTCCTAAATGCTAATTATCCCCCCGCTCAGTCGAGTCAATTTGCCGGGCCGATTCCTGCAGGTTCGTACACGATCGGTCAAGCATATCAACACCCAACAAAAGGCCCACTAACGATGAATTTGACGCCCATAGGACATTCTGCCGCGGGGCGATCTGATTTTCGGATTCATGGAGACAACCGGAGCTCTCCGGGGAATGCGTCCGCGGGCTGTGTCATCCTCAGCCCTGATATCCGCAATGAAATGGCGCTCTCGCCAGATCGAGTCCTGAAGGTCCGGTAAATTGGAGCACCACCACTATCCCTGATGTACGGGCGTCGCTGGTGAAGTCCGCCACTCTGGATCGGCCCAGTAGCGTGCGTCTCGATTTCTTTGGCCCCGAAATCTGCGACACGGTGTCGAAACCTCACCCGTGATTCCCCACCCGTGATTGACCCGTCTTACACGTATTTCGGCGTATTTCGACGTCAGTGTGAGGCGTCGAAGTAGTGTGTTTCGGGCATTTCCGATCGGGTTTCTGCTCACATGTAATGCGCGAAATCTGAAGTCAGTTGTGTTATCGGCCCGGCTCCAATCTCAGTTCATGCGTCTTCGCGGCTGCGACCGCCTTTGTGCTGAAAGGCAGAATGAAAGTCGTCCCCTCGTACCACGCCTTCCATTGATCCATGTAGTACGGGCTGAGAAAGTTCCCACCCTGCCCGGTCACGATATTCATGGTCGACTGATCCAGGTCGGCCAGATCGGCCGTGAATCGTTCCGAAGGCCCATGGAGTCGTGTTACCGCCTTCACCGTATATCCGTCGCCCGACTGCGCCTTCACACCCGGCCCCGACCACTTCGCGATGATCGGAATCTTCCCCAGAATCGGGTGCTGTATCTCTACTTCGTTTGCCACGCCCCATTTCCACGATGTCAGGTCTTTCGGTGCCTGCGGTTCACTCACCGCAGCATCGACTGCCGCCGTTAGGAGCTCCTCGTAGTTCGGATATTTCTCGGGCAGCCACCGCTTTGGGTGATTCAGCAAGATGTTTTCGATCCACACCGACCGCGACAACCACGAGTAGGTCTTCCAACTCACAATGTTGGTTTCGGTATCGTTGTATTCTTCCGAATCCGTGTCAAGTGGCCTTTCCGGGGGACCATTTCCCAGTTTGGGTTCAAGCAGCAGCCGTCGCAATTCGCGCAGTGATGCCTCGGTAATCGTTGGCGCCGCAGAGTCGGCCAGCATGCGCCCGTCCCAACCCCGCATCAGATCTGCAGCCTGCTTCGTGCGCGCTGACGGGTTCGACGCATGATCGATCGCATTCAAGAAGTTCTTCGCCGCAAACAGATCCGGTTCGGAATGAATATCCGTCTGCAGCGCCAACATGTCGGCCGAGGAAAACTTCCGCCCCGATTCGAGCACCTGATAAATCCGCTCCGTCCGCCATGGCGCTTCCCATTCCATGCTTACCGAATGCGGATACCCATCCGGCGTGATTCTTCCATTCGCAGTCGCAATGATCCCAGAAGGTGGGTTATAGATACTCGGCAGTTTGTCGAACGGAATGTACGAAGTCCATTCGTGCGCATCATCTGCTCCGCTGACAGGCAAACTGCCATCGCCCGCCGCACGGATCGGCACGCTCCCCGTCGCATGATAAGGGGTGGTATCTGATCTACTGTAGAGGAGTTGTCCACATGCCCAAGCCACAATGCCCCATTTATGGGGAACTAGAAGCCCGTTGCGTAGACGCCCGCAAGGAATTGCTTGCTGCGATTGAAGTGCTGGAGCAAAGCCACCCAGACGACAAGGCAAATAACCAATCGAACGTTGACGCCTATAAGGAACAGTGCGCCACCCAAGAACATGAACGCGTTGATCATGTCGCCGATTGTGAAGAGTGCCAGAAAGAAAATTGAGTAGATGAGCTTGCCGGTCGCGGCGTTCGTGGATACTGACCAACGCCCCAGCGTGTCTCATAAAGGGTAAGTTTTGACCCACGACCGCCGCCCCTTGTTTCCAAGGGCTTGCGTGGGTCAAATGTCAAGGCCATAATTAAACCATGAAATACGGCTATGCCCGCGTATCGACCGACGACCAGAGTACAGCCTTGCAGCTCGCTGCCTTAAAGCGGGCCGGATGCAAGACGCTTTTCAAAGACGAGGGCTTGTCAGGAGCCACGACCAAGCGCCCTGCCCTGCTCCGTTGCCTCAAGGCATTGCAGGACGGCGATACGCTCATTGTCTGGAAACTTGACCGGCTGGGCCGCAGCTTGCGCGATCTGATAGCCATGCTCGACGACCTCCGGGAGCGCGGCGTCAAATTCCGTTCCCTCACGGAGCAGATCGACACCGAGACGCCGACAGGCCGGGCCATGTGGCAGATGATCGGCGTACTGGCCGAACTGGAGCGCAGCCTCATCAGCGAGCGGACCCGCGCCGGAGTGAAGGCCGCGCAGCGCCGGGGCGTGAAATTCGGCCGCAAGCCGAAATTGACCTCGCAGCAGATCGCCCACGCCCGCAAGCTGATTGACCAGGGCGAGGACCGGCAGAAAGTTGCCGCCCTTTTCAAAGTCGGGCGGAAGACCCTTTACCGGGCGCTTGCGGCGTGAGACACCGGCATCTACGACCGGCGCAGCGACGAGGCCGAGAGGATTGTGATCTGAAGCGAAGAGCAAAAGGGGATACCTACCCCACGGAACACATCGAGAAAACGCGCCTACGGGCATCCTGACGCGGTGTTTTCCGTCTTTCAGGGGAGAGTTGCAGGCCCGAGAGCAGCGCACGATCTCTATCGGGGCAATCGAGTCCACGCAGGATCAGCAGTACGACTTGATCTTCGTGAAGCGGATGCGATCTCTGCATCTCATGCAAAATGAAAAACCCGCCGATTTGAGCTTCACCTGTTTCCAGGGAGAGGCTTGGCGGGTGTGTCAACTATCAATCTCTAGGTGTCGGGGCATATTGTCAAGCCTTACCACCCGTTGGTAGTGTCCTAATTTGGAATCCACAGGCTTATCCTCCGGTTGTGGCAAGCAACTTGCCCCGAATGAATTCTGATCTGGTTTGGCCGCTGTCTTTCGCCGCCGACTCGATCATGCGCAGTTCATCCGAAGTGACGCGAATATCAGCGCTGACCAACGAGACTTTATCCACTGCCACAATTTCGACATGGTGCAATCCTCCCACCCGGCGCGCACCATGTCCACTATTTTGTGGGATACAATTTGTCGTATGTAAAGGGGAAATCGTATGGATAATGGGCAACCTCCAGTTGATCCAGCCATTGCAGCTATAACCCCAGAGGACGCAGCCAAGAAGAAGGGCGCAGAAATACCACCCGCTCCCCTTACGCCCAGTCCTGAGTCCGTGCCACCCCAACCACATCAAAGAGAAACCACTACATGCCGCCCAGATCAAACGCCATGGTGGAAAACCGCAATTGAGGTTACTGCTCTTGCTGTTGGAATTTGGGTTGGATGGATTTACTGGAATCAATTGAAAGTTATGAGTGGGCAGCTCGGTCAGATGCAGGGAAGTTCCGAACAAACCAATCAAATGATCTGCCTTTATAGACAACAATTGCAGCAACTTACCAATCAAGCGGACCGGACTGGCGACCTCGCAGACCGAATGAAGGACCAAGCCGACAGAACGAAGACTATAGCCGAAACCTCTAGAGATGCTCTCGTTGCGGTTCAGCGGGCTTTCGTATTCCCGGATATGAGCAAGGGTGACTTTGGTGTGAGCAGAAACGAGGGTCCGCATCCCACGTTGATCGTCCCAGTCCGTTTTCAAAACTCCGGCTCGACCCCAACCAAGAACCTGATCATGCATATTAATTGGGCTCTCATCCCCCAAGGAGTTCCGGAAATTCCATTTACCGATGCAGATATCAACGGGAATACCGAAGCAGTCATGGGACCGCATACCAGTGACCAAGAACTCAATGCCGTAATACCAGAAGATTGGTTCAAAATAGCGTACAAGAATTCGATTAGAATACGTGTTTGGGGGTGGGCTAGATACCAAGACGTGTTCAAGGGAACACCTTGGCATCTCACTGAGTATTGCTACTATTTGCACTTCTCTGGAAAGTCGGGGACTGCAATGCCCGAAGCATTCGCCTTCCACAACTGCTTGACTCACAACTGCTCCGATGATCAATGCAAAGACTACAACCCAAAAGGACAGCCAAATTAGGACACCACCCACCCGTTGGCAGCCGGTTTGCGGATTTGATCGGCTTGTGGGGGCAGGAGTTCAGGATTCTGGCCGCGACACGGAGCAGAGCGTTTTGCCCTGCTCAAAATTGCAATCAATTTCCAAAAATGGCGGTGGTGGTCAGCGGAAATCTTTTGCCGCGATGGGCGCTTGTTGTTGATATTAAACAAGGTACGGGTCGCATCCCTTGGCTCCCTCGGTACAACACTGCGTCCGCCAGCTTGGCGCGGGGGATTGTCCACCGTCAACGATGACCCTTTCCAGTTCGGACTCGCGGATCATGGTCCGCCGACCGACTTTGGTTCGCTGCATCTTCTTCTGGCTCAACCATGCCTCAACCGTGTACTTGCTGATACCCAGTTGCTTGGCAGCCTCTTTGACCGACAGTAGATTCTCCACAATCCCCTCCAATTCAATAGAATGCGTGACCCGTATAAAGATCGGTATGGTGTCACCCATCTCAATACAACCGTTGACAAGTCCAACAGGTTAATTTATATTATTTATGTGAGACACGAACAAGATCACAGATTGGGACACAGTGATGATCGTAAATATCCCGCTCTCGTTCGAGTATCGAAAGACGACGGCCCAATGGGATCAGAGCAGTGCGCACATCACGGGCTGGGCAAGACGAACAGACGGAACCGTAGATGGCGGCGCACTGGTTGCTGAGATTACGACCAGAGGACTCATCCACTCGGTCAAATTCCCACGGAAGAGGCTGCCTGAGGGCGAGTGGGACAGTCTGTGGTTGATGGCTTACGCCAACGCGGATGTCGAGCGTCTCCTGTCGGTCTATGAGCCGCTGCTTCTAGTCCCTTGGGGGAGTGTCTACGCTGACCCCCAGGAGTTGAAGAAGCACAGCCAACCAGCGGACCCTTGGCAACTACGGGAAGAGTTCTTGAGGCTTGAGCCGACGCCAAAGTCGGCAATCGCGTTCCTAAATGAATGGGGCCGGTGGAATTCTGAAGAGTTTGTTGAGATGACCGAGATCGTCAAATTGCAGCAAGCCATTCGAGACGCGGTGACCGCTGAACCGGACCGATGGTTCGCAAGCGACTATTCACTTCCCATGAACTGGCGTCGTAGCCCGGTGTACCCGTTTTTTGAAGTGCTCACAGACAAGATCGAAGTCGCTTTGCGAATGTCGGTCACGGTTGACCTGTTGGAGAAAGCGGAATTCAAAACCTGTGTGCGCCCGGATTGTGGCCAGCCTTTCAAGGTGGCTTCAAAGCACGACAAGAAATTCTGCTCCCGCGCCTGTGCTCATATCGAGGCGGTGCGTAGGAGCCGGAGAACAGCAATCAGTAAGCGGGTTAAGTAGCAAACAGTGAAATCCTGTTGGCGACGGCAGGCGGTCGTAGAGCGGTTGTGGACGCGAAGCGTTGACTTGACGGCGACGGATACCATGCGGTGTTGCGGACGCGGGCGCGTAGCGGGAACGGACGACGAGGGCTGGACGATATTCAAAGAGTCCAATCTCCGCAGGCACCGAAAACAAGTAGGGGCCGAGTAGTTCCGTTGTGAGACCGTGACTCGGATCGTTAGACCGGCCATCTCTCAGAGATGGCTACGCAAGCGAGTCTGAACACCCACCAGCGTCCTTGCGAAAGCAAGGTTAGGCGACGACCGTACGGTCATGGCCCCAAGCTGATACCTGGTAGAGGTATCAGTGTGCTCCGAGCCACCGCTCATCGGCAGGAAATACTCCCACAAGGTTATTAGAGTTGATGAATAGCGCGTAGCGCAGAGTAGTCTTGCGGCGAACTTGTGAGCCGCGTGTCCTCAACGTGATGAAGAGCAACATTGATATGGGGTATGTGAGAACTGTGATGGGGAAGATGAAGCAAGGACTGAAACTAGCAACTCACTGGCAGAATAGAATGTCTGAGTATCTTGGGCAAGGTGTGCCTTCCTTAACCGGCCAACAAGTAGGCCAAATCAAAAGCCTGTTCTTCAAGACTGACCTTGCCTGCGCAAAACGTGTGCATTATGAGAGGGCGCCCGTGCTTCAGTAGGAAGTTGGCGGCTGGCGCAGCCTGCGGGGGC
>PLXP01000093.1 GCA_003151435.1 Acidobacteriaceae bacterium | reverse complement strand
GAGTCTTCGAGCGAATCTTCAAACGCCTGCATCTTGTCTGTTCCGCCCGATTGGGCGCCTGTATCCGCGTTGCGCACCCGCATACGCAGATGAATGTAATGCGTCTCATCGCGATCGCGGACCAGCCAGCCTACGCGCTGGGCCTGTTGGCGCATGGGCGTCCCGTAGTCGGCCAGATTGATTCCCGCGGCCAACGCGTCCGCGGAGAACTGTCCGATCGTGGTGCTATCGATGGTCAACTTGTATTGCCCTGGCGCCAGCCCGGTGACCCGGAGCGGTTCCTGATTGAGCGCCTGCTGAATGTCGGTGAGCCGAAGCAGCAAGGCTTGGGAGGCGTTGTTCTCAAGCAGAGGCAACGGCAATCCATTTTCTGTTTCCGTCCAGCGTAGTGAGCCGTTCTCTTTCTCGACGGGCTCGACGGTGGCGTTCTGTGCATCGGTCACTTTACCTGCCGCGGCATCGACGGTCACCGACGAAACCAGCGCCGGCGCATTCCAGCCTTTCAGTAGCGCCTCAGCCATGACCCAGTGCGCCAGCGGGTCAGGGTGCACATGGTCCGGGACCAACAGCTTTGCGACCATTGGATCGAGCGCCTGGGCTTTTGCAATCGCCGCCACCACATCGGGATTCAGGTTCACAAACGAGGCGCCGTGGTTACGCGCAAGCTCCTGGTCCAGATCGGCAAAATGCGTCATCACCGCGTTGTATCCGCCGGGGAACATGAGCGGCCCAGTCACTTCGTCAAACGGCGAAGGCCCCAGCAGCGTGACCCGGGCCGCGGGTGCGTGTTCGCGGATGGAATCGAGCAGATGCTCGTAGCCCTTCGCGTAGGTCGACTCAATATCCGGCGTGGTCGAGCGATAGCCGCCGTCGTTCATCCCCAACATGACGGTGACGACGGTGGGTTTCTCTGAAAACACGTCGCGCTCCAGGCGCTGATCGATGGGCCCTCCGCCGCCGCCCGTCACACGATCGCCGCCCACTCCCGCGGCAAAGAAGTGAACCCGCATGGCAGGAAAGCGCGTGGCGGTGTACAACTCCACCCACTGGTTGTAGTAGTTCTGTTCCGTGATGCTGTCGCCGTAGAAGACGACCGTGTCGCCGGCCTTCAGATAGAATCCCTGCGGCGCGGTGGCCACTGCCACCAGAGAGTCCGCGCATCCGTAGTAGAGGAACCACTGATTGTGGAGGTACACCAGTCCCTCGGCAAACGTGGTTCCGGCGGCGTATTGGCCGGTCTTTTCGTAGGGCAGCTCGGGCTTGAGCACTGGCTTGTCAAGCTGCTGAAGCAGATGCGCGGGGTTCTTCGCATCGAACAAAGCTTCGCCAGCCGCGTAGGCGTTGGGGCCCAGCTCGGGATCGCCACCGGCCGTGGCGTTCTTGCCGTTGTAGAGCACCACGATCCCCTTGTCTGTGAGGATGGGCGGCGGTCCGGTCTCAGGGAACGAGCTGTCAAAGTGCCCAGGGCGCGGCTGAAGCAGCTCGACGGGCTTGCCATCTGCGCCCTCAACCGGGGTCCAGTGGATAAGATCGGGCGAAGTCGCCAGCCTGACCGATCCCTCGCCCCAGTACATCCAGTATTTGCCGTCGATGTTCGCAGCGATCAGGCGGCCCTTATCCTTGTCGAGCCGCGTGACGATCCCGGCCGATTTATACCTGAGATGCGCGTACTTGCCGCCCTCGGCGGTGAAGAAAGCCGGGCCGTGCTTGGTCCAGTGCGTCAGGTCAGTCGAAGTGGCAATCCCCACCGAATGGGTCTTGCGATTCCACTGCGTGTAGGTCAGCACATAGGCGCCGTCTTCCCCCTCCACAAGGCGCGGGTCCTCCACGCCACCGGGCCACTCGCGGGCCTTCTGGTCGTCCTTCGCGGGGAAGAACACCGGATCGGCGCGCCGCGTGAAGTGAATGCCATCGGCGCTCTCGGCGAGGCCCAGGCGCGAGATGTGCATGCCAATGCCCATCGTGCCGGAGTCGTCCTCCGCGCGATAGAGTACGTAGACCTTGCCGTCGCGCACGATGGCCGCGGGATTGAAGGTGTGCAGCGCCTCCCAGTGTGCCGGCGATTTCTTCAGCGGATCGGCAAACGTGGACTCGGGCCGAGGCGTGATGACCGGGTTGCCGCTGGCGGGGCGCGTAAAAGGACCGATCACCCACGGCTGCGCACTTTGCGCATGCGCTGCGGCGGCAGAAAGCAGTGCCGCCAAAATCAATCGCACAACAATCTTCATTCGTGACCGTCCATTTCTTCGCTGCCCATGGTACTCACCGCATAAAAGCTCAATGCGGCATCGCCCTGTTCCAGCAGGCGCATGCGGCTGAAGCTACCATACCGATCTTCGAGGTGTTCCTTGCGGCGGTGCTCGGCGATCACCATGGATTCGGGAGCCAGCAGCTTGGCCGCAGTACCGCCAAGCAGGCCCAAGGTGATCGAATATTCCGTCGCCGCGTCATACGGCGGATCGAGAAAAACCAGATCGAAGGTTGCACCGGTGCCGGGCCGGCGCAGGAACGCACTTACGCTGCCCGGCGAAATCCGGAATCCAGTGGTCAGCGCAAGCCGGGCGAGGTTGCCGCGCAGCACTTCAAGGGCTGCCGGAGCGCGCTCGACAAAGGTGACTCGCTCGGCCCCGCGGCTCAATGCTTCGACGCCCACAGCTCCCGATCCGGCATACAGATCGAGGAACGCCGCGCCCTTGATTCGAGGCGCCAGCACGTTGAAAAGCGTCTCGCGCAGGCGGTCGCTGGTGGGGCGAGTGGCCAGTCCTGCGGGTGCCTCCAGCGTGCGGGAGCGGAACGTTCCGGCGATGATTCGCATCGGCAATCAGCATATCCCAAAACGCTGGGGGCTCCGAGCCTCTACAATCATCTATATGCGAGGCTGGTCAATCCCGCTGGGCCGATGGATGGGCGTGGAATTGCGCGTCCACGCGTTTTTCCTTCTGCTCGCCGTGGTGTGCCTGGGCCTCGGCGCACCGGACGGCGTGGGTCGCGGACTCGCCCTGTTCTTTGTGCTCATCGGTGCGGTGGTGGTGCGGGAGATCGCGCGCCTTCTGGTGGCTGCCTGGCTGGGCCTGCGCCTGCGCGCCATCCTGCTGCTGCCCATCGGTGGCATGTTTGCCTACGCCAACCCTGAAGGTCAGGAAAACGCCAACCAGGGTGGCGCTCAATTCGCCATCGCGCTGGCCGGTCCGCTTGCCAATGGGCTTGCGGCGCTGGCGCTTGCCGCCACGTTCCTGGGCGCCGGCGGCAATATCGACATCGTCAGCCAGCCATGGATTTCATCGGCGCACCTGCTGCGCAGCATGGTGTGGATGCAGGCCTGCCTGGGGATGCTGCACCTGCTGCCGGCCTACCCACTTGATTGCGGACGGCTGCTTCGTGGGAGCTTTGCCCGCAAGCACGGCCTTGCCCCGTCCGGCCGCTCAGCCACCGGCCTGGGCCAGGTATTGGCACTGGCCGCGATGCTGGGGGGCATGCTTCTGCACAGCCCGTGGCTCATCATGGCCGGCTTCTTCATCATGATTGGCGCCCAGGTGGAAGACCAGGGCGTGTTTTTCCAGTCGGTTGTGGATACCGTGCGCATGCGCGAAGTGATGCTCACCGACTTCGCGACCCTCTCGCCCTCCGACACCCTGGCCGACGCACTGGTTCGCTGCGTGCATTCCTTGCAGGAAGATTTCCCCGTCGTGCGCGGTCCGCAACTGGTGGGCATTGTCTCGCGCCAGCGCATTGTGGACGCGCTGCGCAGCGATGGCAACGGATACGTGCAGTCAGTCATGTCGCGGGCCTTCCAGGTGGCACAGCCTGAGGACACGCTTGGCACCACCATCCGCCGCATCACCGCCGGCCGCGGGCTCTCCCTGATTCCAGTCACTGACAGCGGCCGCGTGGTCGGCATCGTGAGCGTGCAAAACCTGATGAGTTCAATGTCGCTGCTGGCCGAACAGCGCCGCATCGAGCGCCAGGAATCGGGAGAATAGCGCCCCATGCACGGGGATCACCCGCAACCGGCTCCGCCCGCCCTTGATTTGTCTTCCCCCCTGGCTCCCGGCCTCTACCTGGTGGCCACCCCCATCGGCAACCTGGGTGACATCACCCTGCGAGCGCTGGACGTGCTGAAGCGCGCAGACCGCATCGCCTGCGAAGACACCCGCCAGACCCAAAAGCTGCTCAACCACTTCCAGATCTCCACGCCCACCGAGAGCTGCCACGAACACAACGAACGCGAGCGCACCGCCGGACTGGTCGAAGCTCTCAAATCCGGCGCCCGCATCGCCGTGGTCTCCGACGCGGGCATGCCGGGCATCAGCGACCCCGGAAGCTGGCTGACGGCAGCGGCTATCGCCGCCGGAGTGCCCGTCATCCCCATCCCCGGCGCGAATGCAGCCGTTAGCGCGTTGGTGGCTTCGGGCCTGCCCACCGCTGAATTTCACTTCATTGGCTTTTTACCCGAGAAGGCCGGAGCCCGGCGTACGCGTCTCGAGGATCTGGCCTCGGATGCCGGCAAAAACGCCCCAACCCTGGTTTTCTACGAGGCTCCGCACCGGATTCTGGAGACGCTGGCGGATATTGAGGCTGTTTGGGGACCGGCGCTGCGCGTGGTGGTGGCTCGTGAACTGACCAAGATTCACGAGGAGTTTTTGCGCGGAACGGTAGCGGAGGTACGGCAGGAACTGGCCAGCCGCGACCGGGTGCGCGGCGAAATCACCCTGCTGGTACAGGCGCCGGCCGCGCAAGCCAACGGGCAAACCCCAGGTGCGGCGGAGAAAATCGCCGACCGCGTCGCGCGCCTCCAAGCTGAGGGTGTCCTGGACGAGAAGGAAGCGTTGAAGCGCCTGGCGCGGGAGCTTGGACGGTCGAAGAGCGAGCTCTACCGCGAGTTGCAGCGGGAACGCGCACGAACGCGTGCGCGGCCCTGAAACCAGCAGACGGCATCGAGAAGAACCCCTAAAACCAACATCGTGCGCACGATCATCTTTGCGCGCCACTCTGAACACGCGGGGAACGCCGCAACCGCTGTTCCATCAGCGGCAGGGTCTTGGCAAAATCGTGTTTGAGGTCGGCTGAATGAACCTGAAGTATCGGCTTCGCGTCGGAGTTGTGCGCTAAAACGGCCCTGTCCTGGGCAGCCAATTCCTCACTCTTCTGAATCCGGAAAGCGTGGATACTGACCCTGGCCAGCCAGAACCAGGGATACTGCGTCGATTGGATTTCCCCTACCTCAATGGCGTTCAACTCGGGACTTACCTCGGCGAGCGCATGGTCGAGTGCGCAGGCAATCGCCTGCTGCGGAGTCTGTCCCGTGCCGCTCGCCATCACGCGCTTGCCGCGGATGAAATGCCACCTGCAAGCCTTGAGCTTCCTCTCAAGCCCGATTGCATTGCGGGTCCTGAGGCGGTTCCAGCCCTCCCGAAATCCATCTGTCGCCAGCGTAAGGCCTTCGGGCATTTCAGCACGCACGCGTAAGAGCACATTCAGTTCAACAATATCGCGCATAGGCACACCTCTTCATGGTCCTCGCTGGCGGTGTTGCCCCCGTTCCTTGTTTCGCGCCCGAAGTGGGCGGCGCAATGCGCGGAATTCGACGTCGCGCTTTCGATCAATAACCTTCGGAAACTTTGGGGCAAATCAGACGCTATTGCAGCGTGGAGCGATTATGCTCATCCTGCGCGGTTCGATACTGGTCAATTTTGAACAGACCGGCTGCGAAAACTGCCGTTCATGAGGCTGCACAGTTTTGTTCTTCACCGTGTGGATTCTTCTGCCGGCGCCTGTCGTCGATCTCCTCGATCACCTGCATGAGCTGTTCCCGCTTCCGTTCGCTGAGGTCGAGCAGGCGAATGCCGACCGTGTGCTTGTCGTGAAGGGACTGCGTCACGCCACCGAGACGAAACGGCAGGCCATCCAGAACGAACTCCACTTCGACCCGCCGGTAGATGCCCACTGGGAAACGCTGGTCGGTGTGAATGCGGCAGCCGTTCAGGCTCACATCCACGATGCGCCCGGTCTCCTTGGAACCCACATCGACCAGCAGAATCGTGGCTTTCGTGTCGACGGAGTGGCGGGCCTGCGTCCGGCGTTCCCGCATGGGGGGTTGTGCAGCAGGAGCCGAAGCGACGGCGTTGGCGGCGACAGGCTTCGTCTCAGGCTTCATTTCAGGCTTCATTTCTGGCCCTCGTGGCCCATTCAGCGGCTCTTCCGCCCGTTTCGCAACCGAGGACTTGTCGTTCGCTGGTCGTTCAATCTGGGTCGCTTCCGGGAGTTTGTCCGCTGCGGGCACCGACTTCGCAGCCTCCTGATCGGCTTGAAGCTCAGCGAGCAACTCGGCCAGTTCATCCCGGCGGCGAGAACTCATCTCCGCAAACTGAACGTCCACCAAGTGCTTGCCGTCGGTCCATTGCGCCACGCCGCCGAGGCGGAAAGGCAGCCCTTGGACCGCAAACCTAACCTCAACGCGAGCCGACGCAGGGACGTGAAACACCCTGACCGCCTGCAAAAGGCAGCCATCAAGGCTGAGGTCAACGATGCGCGCTTCTATGTTGAGGCAATGGTGCACCAGGATGAGGGTAGCAGTGGCATCCACCGCAACGCCGGGATGGGTGCGCCGCCCAAGGTGCTGTGTCGAAAGGCTTTCCGGCATCTCTTCCACTCCGACGTCTCTGCCGCACCCCGTATCACCCCGGGATCAGTGTCCGTTGGACAATTCCCATGGGCGCGCGGGGGCAGCTTGAGGAGTTTCGCGGCCGCGCAGACGGTCATACTGGTACACGTCGCTCGTAGTGCCCAGGCCCTCGTTGTAGAGTCCCATGGCGCCCGTCACCTTGTTCAGCTCCTCGGTGAACGCGTGGATTGCATGCAACTGGCTAGCCGTCGCGGGCAGCTCAAATTGGCTGGTTTTAATGAACTTCTGGTAGCCGCGATCCAATAGCCTTGCCACCTCGCCCCGAATCAGGATCCCAGGGCGAACAGCGAACGCTCCCGCGCCGTCGTCGCCGGGGGAAGGAGTGGCGACCAGCACCGCCGCGGCGCCATGCTTGCTCACCAGCTTTCCGCCTGCGACCGGGGGAAACTCGGCCACGTCAAATGAATGGGCGCGCAAGTTCTCGAGGGTCTGCTCAAAGTTCGGATTGCGGGATTTTCGTGCCATGATGGCTGTCCAGTCTGCGAGGATGAAAGAAGGATGAACGCAATCATCCCGCATACCCAATCTCGCACAGATGGAGCGCGGACCGCAATTTCCCCATGACCCCTGACACCGCACAAAACGTCCAGGGCACGTCCTTACCCGAGCGGATCGGCAATACGCCGCTCGTCCGGCTTGACCAGCTGGTTCGTGGCCTGGAAAACATCTCCGTGCTGGCCAAGGCGGAGTGGGCCAACCCCGGTGGCAGCGTCAAGGCCCGGGCCGCCGCGGCGATTGTGCGCGATGCTCGTGTGCGGGGGCTGCTGGTTCCCGGCAAAACCCTGCTGGACGCCACCAGCGGCAACACCGGCATCTCCTTCGCCATGCTGGGCGCGGCACTGGGCTTTCCGGTGCACCTGGCGATGCCTTCCAACGTGTCGCCGGAACGCAAGCGGATTGTGCAGGCCTACGGCGCCACAGTCGACTGGACGGATCCCGACCAGGGATCCGACGGAGCCATTCGCCGGGCGCGCGAGCTGGCCGGTGACGATCCGGAGCGCTTCTACTATGCCGACCAGTACTCCAACGACGCCAACTGGCTAGCCCACTACCACAGCACCGGTCCCGAGATCTGGCGTCAGACCGCCGGGCGCGTAACCCATTTTGTGGCCGGGTTGGGCACCAGCGGCACGTTCATGGGCACAACCCGGTACCTCAAGCAGCAGAATTCGGCACTGCAGGCCATCAGCTTCCAGCCCGACTCACCTTTCCATGGCCTCGAAGGGCTCAAATTCATGGGGTCGTCCATCGTTCCCGCCATCTACAACCCCCACTTGGCCGACCGGGAACTGGAGATTGAAACCGAGGCGGCCTACGCCATGGTCAAGCGGCTGGCTCGCGAAGAAGGCCTGCTGGTGGGCCCGTCGGCTGGTGCGGCCGTGGTCGCCAGCCTGAAGATCGCGCATGAAGAATCTGCAGCCGGCCGGGCCGCCGTCATCGTCACCGTACTGCCGGACGGGGCCGACAAGTACCTGAGCGAGCGCTTCTGGGACGAAGCTTGAGCACGCTGCACCTTCCCCGCGCGGTCTACGACGCAATCCGCGCCCATGGCGAGGAGACCTATCCTCATGAGTGCTGCGGGGTCCTGATTGGGCGCACCACGACCAACGGCTGGCGGGTCGAGGCGGCAGTGAAGGCGGGGAACACCCGCACCGACTCCGCGCACAACCGCTACGAGATTGCGCCGATTGAACTGGTGAAGATTGAGCGCGAGGCGCGTCGTCAGGGATTGGGGATTGCCGGGTTTTATCATTCGCATCCCGACCACCCGGCGCAGTGGTCCCCTACGGATTTTGCCGAGGCCCACTGGCTGGGCTGCTCCTACGTGATTACCGCGGTCGCGCAGGGCAAAGCGGCGGTCACCAATTCATTCCTGCTGGCCGGCACTACGGAAGAAGACAAGCGATACGAGCAGGAGACGATTGCGGTCGACGATGAGCCGGTGACGCCGACTCACCTCTGACTGCCGTCTTCGGCCAATTCGGCCGATTCGAAGGCCTGAGCCCCAGCGCAGATTGTGTTTTTGGATCGGCACCGGTGCATTCCTTCATCCGATTGCCCGTGTCGCACATCTTATTGACAGCAGACGGAGAATCCGGAACATGACGATCTTTATTCCCACACCCCTGCGCGCATTTGCGGGTGGGCAGGACACGGTAGAGGTTGACGCGACCACCATCACCGAGGCGCTTGACGGCCTGACCAACGCACACCCCGCGTTGCGCAAGCACCTGTTCACGGACAAGGGCAAGGTGCGTGCGTTTGTTAACCTCTATTTCAACGACGAAGATGTGCGGTATCTTCCCCAGAAGGAATTAACCCCCGTAAGCGCGGCCGACACACTCTCGATCATCCCTTCGATCGCCGGCGGGGACTAGCCGTCCAGGCGGGCGCGCCTGCGGCGCAAAAGCTCTGAACTGCATCTTTGAACACGAGAATTGGAATCATGGCAATCACAACTGAATCCGTCGCACTCCCCGAACTGACCACTGACGACTTGTCGCGGTACTCGCGGCACCTGATTTTGCCCGAGGTGGGCATGGAGGGCCAGCGCAAGCTGAAAGCCGCCCGCGTGTTGTGCGTCGGCACGGGTGGGCTTGGGTCTCCGCTGGCCCTTTACCTGGCCGCCGCCGGCATCGGCACGCTCGGCCTGGTGGACTTCGACGTGGTGGAAGCGAGCAATCTCCAGCGGCAAATCATCCACTCCACCAGGGACATTGGCCGCAAGAAGCTCGACTCCGCGGAAGAAAAGCTCAAGGCGCTCAACCCCGCGATGAACGTGGTCAAGCACGACACCATGCTGACCAGCGCCAACGCCCTTGAGATTCTGAAGGACTACGACATCGTCGCCGACGGCACGGACAACTTCCCGACCCGGTACTTGGTGAATGACGCGTGCGTGCTGCTGGGCAAGCCCAACGTCTACGGCTCCATCTTCCGCTTTGAGGGCCAGGCCAGCGTCTTCGCCACGGAGCACGGCCCATGCTACCGCTGCCTCTATCCTGAGCCGCCGCCGCCGGGACTGGTGCCAAGCTGTGCCGAGGGCGGCGTGCTGGGCATTCTTCCGGGGCTTGTCGGCGTGATACAGGCGACCGAGGTGATCAAGCTCATCCTGGGCAAGGGCGAATCGCTCATTGGCCGCCTGCTATTGGTGGACGCGTTGAACATGCGCTTTCGCGAACTCAAGCTGCGCAAGAACCCCGAGTGCCCGGTCTGCGGACCGCACCCCACTGTGACCAAACTGATCGACTATCAGCAATTCTGCGGCATCGTGCCGGAGACGCCCCAGGAGGCAAACGTGAAGAACGGCATTCCGCAGATTACCGTCAAGGAGCTCAAGCGCCGCATCGATGCCGGTGAAGACGTGCAGCTAATCGACGTGCGCGAACCCTTCGAGTACCAGATCGCCCAGATTGGCGGAAAGCTCATTCCGCAGAACGACGTGCCCCAGCGGCTGGCGGAGATCGATCACGACCGCGAGGTCGTCGTCCACTGCAAATCCGGTGGCCGCAGCCAGCGCATCGCGGAGTTCCTGAAGCAGTCCGGGTATCAGAATGTAGCGAACCTGGCAGGCGGCATCCTGGCGTGGAGCGACGAGATCGACCCCAGGGTGCAGAAGTACTGACAGCAGAGTTGGAGCAGCTCGCTGAGGGAGAATTCCGGGTGGGCAGCCGGGTGGGAGCTCACTCCGGCAGATGGCCTTCAACTCCGATTCATCGCTATGGAAACGGAAGGCGCACTGCTGACGTTCGCAGTGATGGTGGTCTCCCACCCTTCGCTAGAAGAAAGCGAAGGATGGGGCACGCAGGCTTCAGTAACACACCCAGGCTTCAGGAACAATGGATTTGCACATCAGGATAGTGAAAACATCCCAATTAGCGGCGGTGATGGAAGGGCAGCACGATCAGGGCAGCGAAGCCGATGGCGGCAATCAAAGCCAGCACCAGGAGGCTGTAAATCAGCACGAGGTTGGGACCGGAGGACTGGCTGTCTCCCCGGTCGTCGCGGTGATCCGCGGGCGGCGGCTCAGCAGCCCCCAAGTCGGGATTACTCATATTTCAGGGACTCCACCGGGTCAAGCAGCGCGGCCCGGGTAGCCGGCACGGTGCCGAAGACTACCCCCACAAGTATGGCAGCGGCCAAAGCGATGATGACTGACCGGTAGTCAACGGGCAAAAGATAATCAGTAAAAAGACGAACAGACATAGGCACGGCCAGCCCCAACAGCGTGCCCACGATGCCGCCGGTAAGGGAGATGATGACCGCCTCGGCCAGGAATTGCAGCTTGATTTCGCGGCGGGTGGCGCCCAGCGCCTTGCGGATGCCGATTTCGCGGATTCGAGAGCGGACGGTGGCCAGCATGATGTTCATGATGCCCACTCCGCCGACGGCCAGCGTGACCGCGGCTACCAGAACAAGAACGGCGGTGAGAATGTCGGAGATTCTCGCGGCCATGGTCAGCAGCTCTTTCAGGTTCGTCGCCTTGTAGACCGAGTTGGGCCGGTGGCGGCCGCTGACGATGCGCTCGATTTCCTTGCTGGCGTCGGGAACCTCTTCCATGCTGCGCATGGAGAAGTAGATCTGCTTCACGTTCTCTGTTCCTGTGAAGTAGCGGGCCACGGAATAGGGAATCAGGATGGTCTGGTCGGCAATTTCGGACTCGCCGAAGTCGTCGACGCTCTCCTTGAAAACGCCAATGATGGTGAAGGGGATGCCGCTGATTTCGAAGTTCTGGCCGACGGCGGCATCGGAACTGCCAAACCTCTCGTGGGCAAACGGCTCCGTGACCACGGCAACCTTGAGGTGGGCTGCGTCGTCGGTTTCATCGAGGAAGCGGCCCACGGGCATCAGCAGATTCCGAATAAAGCGGTACTGGGGGCTCACTCCCAGCACCAGGGTGTCTTTGACCACGCCGCCGCCGAAGCTGATGCGGTCGTGCATCTCCAGCACGGGCGAGGAGTAGACCACGCCGGGTAACTGCGCGACGACGGCCTTCTCGTCATCGCGCGTGAGGAAGTCGTTATAAGGCACATTTTCAGCGCCACTGGAGCCTCCGCCCGAATATTCAAGCTCGACCGAGTTGGTGCCGATTTTCTGAATCTCGTTGAGGATGAATTGCTTTCCAGTGAGGCCGATGGTGACCACCAGGATGACCGAGGCCGTGCCGATGACCATGCCCAGCGCGGTGAGAGCGAAGCGCAGTTTGCTGGCGCGGAAGCTGTCGAGCGCAATCTTGAGAATCTCGCTCATCACCATGGTGCGGCGAGCGCTCAGGAGGGTCTGCTGGAATGCGAGTTGGCGGCTACGGTCTGTCGGGTTCATCGAGCCTTTTGGCTGGGTCCTGATAGCAAGATGCGCCAGACCGCCCGAACGGTTGAAAAATGATGAGTTGCGGGCGGCCTGGCGATCATCAAGTGTTACTTCCCATCATATTTGTTCAGCCACTTCAGCTCTTCGCGCAGCTTGATATAGCCGTGCCAGGGGTTCTTGCCCAGGCCGTGGCCTTCGCCGGGAAAGACGAGGAAGCTGTGCGGAACGCCCAACTGGTCGAGGGCGCGCTCCATGGTGACCCCCTCCAGATAGCTTACGCGGATGTCGGCTCCTCCCTGGACGAGGTGGGTGGGAGTCTTGACCTTGTCGAACCGGAAGAGAGCAGCCTCGCTCTGATAGAGATCGGGGTTTTGCCACGGTGTGCCACCCAGGTACCAGGCATCGTCCCAGGTTTCGTCGTCGTTGCCCCANNGTGGTCTGCGTGATGAGCCAGTTGGTCATGTAGCCGCCATAGCTGTAGCCGCCGATGGCCAGGTGATCGGGGTCGGCATAGCCATCCTTCACGAGAGCGTCGACGCCGGCGAGGATATCGCGGCCCGGCTTTGAGACGAGGTGGGGCGCGATCTCAAGCATGAAGTCGTCTCCGTAGCCCGACGAGCCGCGGTAGTTTGGCCGGAACACGAGCCACCCATTGGACGCGGCCAGAGTGGCCCAGTCGTACCAGTCCGCGCCGAAGCGGTCGCCATCGGCATCGGCCGGGCCACCGTGGATGAACGTGAACATGCGCAGGTGTTTGGCGTCTTTCTGGCCGGGCGGGAAGACGAGGACACCTTCGACGGTGCGGCCGTCGTCGGATTTCCAGGAGTAGGGCTGCCAGTCTGGCTGGGCACGCTGGGCAAACATGGGATTGAAGCTGGTGAGCGCGGTGAAGTGGTCAGGGTGCAGCGGATCGGCAGCGAGGCCGACTTGTGCGGGCTGGCTGATCGTGGAGTGTTGCAGAAGGATGGAGGTGGAGTTGCGAGCAGCGCTGAGGCCGGCGTAGCTGCCGGCGAGTCCGGGCAGTTTTGTGGCCTTGTCGCCTTCGATGAGGTAGACCTGCTGCTCCACTCCTTTGAGGCCGAGGGCCAGTTCGCGGCCGTCGGGCAGAAGGACGAACTGGCTGAANNTCGCGGTATTTGCCCTCGAGCGAACCGGCGGCAGCGGCCACGATGAAGCGCAATGATCGGCTGTCAGGCGACCAGAGGAGGTTGGATTCGACGGCCTCATTGTGGGTAAGCTGACGGACCTCGCCGCCGGCCGGGCTCACGAGAAAGATTTCGTAATCCGCCGGGTTCTCGATGCGGTGATGGACGGGCTCTGTGACGAAGGCCAGGGTTTTGCTGTCGGGCGAGGGGGTGATTTCGCCGATGGAGAGCGTGCTCTTGGCGATGGTTTCAGCGCCCGGAGGGAGAACCGGCTTGTCCTTTTCCTCCTCCTTCGATTTCGTGGACTTGCCGGGGGGCGGAACAGCCAGTGATTGCGCGAGCGCGGGTGCTACGAGTTGTTTTAGCAGCAGGTCGCCGCGATGCTGTTCGCGCCAGCGGATGACGTCCTTCCACGCTTCTTTCTGGGCCTCTTCCTGTTCGTGCGTGAGGGGCGCGGCGACGGAGTAGTAGATTGCGGCGCCGTCGGCGGACCACGCGAAGGAGTGCACGTCGAGCTTCTGCGTATAAAGCGGCAGAGCCTCTCCGCCGGCTACCGCGATGATCCACAGGCGGCTCGCTTTGGCTGAATCGCTTTCCGGTTTGCCCTCGGCATCGGCCGGCTCACCCGGCAGCGCGCGATCGCTGACGAAGGCGATCCATTTGCCGTCGGGACTCCACTGGGGATTCTCTTCGCTGCCGGAGTGGGTGAGCGGGCGAAGACCCGATGCAGCCGTACTCAACCAGAGATCGTGGCGAAATGTGTTGGCCTTCCAATCGGGCGTGGATGTGGCGATGACCGCCGCTGAGCCATCGGGCGCGATGCGAGCGGCGCTGATTTCGGTGGTGTTCAGAAACTCGTCCAACGTGATGGCGGGTTTGGAAGATTGAGCGCGGGAGTTGGAGGGAAGAAAGCTCGCAGAGATGGCCAGGGCCAGGCACAAGCATCGTATACGCATATGAGCAATATAATTGCGAGCGCGGCTGCTTGTAGATTGAGACAAGGCGCAGAGCGAAATTGAANNGAAATGGCGGCGCTGAAGCGCGACTTTTTGCCGCATGATTTGAAGCCTTTGCTGGCGACTGCTGGTTTTGATGGGTGCGTGGCGGTACAGGCGCGGCAAAGCCTGGAGGAGACGCGCTGGCTGCTGGAACTGGCGGAGAGCAACGATTTCGTCAAGGGGGTAGTGGGCTGGGTGGACCTGTGTTCGCCGGAGTTGCCGGCGCAGCTTGAGCGCTTTCGAAAACATCCCAAGCTCGTGGGAGTGCGGCACATGGTGCAGGATGAGCCCGACGATGCGTTCATGCTGCGGCCGGAGTTTCGCGGCGGCATTGCGCGGCTGGCGGAGTTTGGCATGACCTATGACGTGCTGATTCATCCGCGGCATCTGGGTGCTGCGGCCAGGCTGGTTGCGGAGTTTCCCATGCAGCCGTTCGTTCTGGATCACATTGCCAAGCCGTCCATCGCGGAAGGGAAGATCTCGCCGTGGGATGCGGACTTGCGAGAGTTGGCGGCGCTGCCGAACATCTGTTGCAAGCTCTCAGGCATGGTGACGGAGGCGCGATGGCGAGACTGGCAGCGGGATGATTTTCGCGCCTATCTCGATGTGGTTTTCGACGCGTTTGGCGCGGAGCGATTGATGATCGGTTCGGATTGGCCGGTGTGTACGCTTGCGGCAGATTATGCAAAAGCGGTGGATATTGTCATGGACTACATCCAGCAATTTCCGATGGATGCGCGGGATGGCATTCTGGGCGGAAACTGCGAACGCTTTTACCGTCTTGGTCGATCATGACCATGCGGTCCGCAGTCCGATTTTGATGGACTGGAAGATTGCGGTGGACCGAGGTTTGCCGCTAGACTCGTCCTAGACTCGGCCTCGATCCATCAGGAGCTGCGGTGAATCGCTGGCCCAGGTGAATGTCGAGGGGATTGAATGCGAAAGTGGCGGAATTGGCAGACGCACCAGACTTAGGATCTGGCGGAGCAATCCATGGGGGTTCGAGTCCCCCCTTTCGCACCAGCTTCAACCACCGGATATCCTGGGCCGAAACCGGCCGGTACCACACTGCACACGAAGGGCCTCCGCCGGAGTAATCTGGTGAAACCATGAGTTCATCCGCGCAACAACCCCAATTGAACCTCACCCAGTCCCCCGACTTTAGCGAATCCTATGCCAACAGCGTGCAGGTGCGCGTGAGCGTGTGGGATTTTCAACTCGTCTTTGGCCTCGCGTCGAGTGAAAGCCCCGACCAGGTGACCATTCGCAATCACCACGCCATCTACCTGAGCCCGCAGCAGGCCAAAGCCCTGTGCAACGTGCTGGGGCAGAATATTGCTCAATATGAGCAGGCCTTTGGCACACTCACCCTCGAACCGCAGGCCCACAACTTCCCGCAAGGGCCGGTGAACTAAGAACCGGCATCCATTCGTTCGAGGACCAATCGCTTGCGCTGGAAGACACTGATCCACCCGCCCCTGGACGCGCCCTTTCCCCTCTGGATGATCTTTCCGGTGGTTTTCGTGGCCGCGTACGTGAGCCATTTCACGTTGATGCGGCTCCCCTACTACTGGGATGAGGCGGGCTACTACATTCCCGCGGCCTGGGATTTCTTCCGCACGGGATCGCTGATTCCGACCAGCACGCTGACCAACGCGCACCCGCCCCTGCCCAGCATCTACCTGGCGCTGTGGTGGAAGGCATCGGGGTATTATCCCGAGGTGACGCGCGAGGCTGTGTTGATGGTGGCTTCGCTGGGATTGATGGCGGTGTGGCGGCTGGCACTGCGGGTTCACGGTTCGCCCGCGGTGGCTTTCTGGACGGTGGTTCTGACCGGGACCTACCCCGTATGGTTTGCGCAGAGCACGCTGGCCCACGCAGACATCTTTGCCGCCGCCTTTACGTTGTGGGGGCTGGTGTACGCGCTGCCCGACCGCAACCGCAAACCGCTGGTTGCCGCACTGTGGTTCACCGCCGCCGTCTTGTCAAAGGAGACAGCCATCGCCATTCCGCTGACGCTGGCTGCAATGCGTCTTGTGGCCGGATTTCGGGTGCGCCCGCCGGCTCGCTTCCGCTTGTGGCGCGAGGCGGCCTGGCTGGCGAGTTGCGCGGCGCCGCTGGCCGCCTGGTACGCCTGGCACTACGCCAAAACCGGCTTCCTGTTCGGCAATCCTGAATTCCTGCGCTACAACGCGCAAGCCACGCTGGAGCCGATGCGAATCCTGGCGGCCTTTGGCCATCGCGTGCTGCACCTGACCGCGCATATGAACATGTTTGTGCCGGTGCTGCTGACCGTTGCCGCCCTCATGCTGCAACCTCGACTGGATGCCGAGGGCCGCGAGAGGCTGGGAATCCGCGCTGGAGTCGCGCGGTGTATCTTTGTCCTGCTGGTGGTGAACGCCCTGCTGTACAGCGTGTTGGGCGGCGCGCTCCTGTGCCGATACCTGCTGCCGATGTACCCGCTGGTGCTGCTGCTGGCCGTCTCAACGTTTTACCGGCGGGTGCCCTACTGGCAAGGGCTGGCGCTGTTTTCGACGGCGGCGTTTGTGGCGGGGCTGTTCATCAATCCGCCTTATGGCTTTGCCCCGGAAGATAACCTGACCTACGCTCATGTGGTCCGGCTGCACGAAGCCGGAATCGCGCAGCTCAAAGCCCGTTATACGGGAGCCACCGTGCTGTCGGCGTGGCCCGTGACCGATGAGCTCACGCGCCCGGAACTCGGCTACCTGAAACAGCCCTTCGATGTGTACCCGGTGGAAGATTTTTCAGAAGCGCAGATCGCCCGCGCCGCGGACGAACCCGGCAAGTATTCGGCGGCGCTGGTGTTCTCAACCAAGTACGATCCACCCCGGCCGCTGCTGAGCCTGGGACGCCAAAGCGAGGCCATGGACGAGCGCTACTTTGGCTTACATCACGACCTTGCGCCCGAGGCAATCGCCCGCAGGCTTGGGGGCACGCTGGTATGGAAACGCGACGACCAGGGCATGTGGATTGCGCTGATTCGATTCAATCGGCAGTTTGAGGCTGGGGTTCGCGTTCCAGCGGTGAAGCCCTGACCGCCGCCGGTGCGGCCCGCGACCTATAATCAAGCTGTCGTGTCCAATCATTTCTCATTTCGTTTGAGCCGGGTTTGGCGGTTGGCGGCCCATGCGGGGCTGGGAATCGCCCTGGCCCTCTCCGTTGCGGTTCATGCAGGCGGCCAGGGCTCCGCAGAGAGCGCCGCAGCGGCGGGCCGGGGCCGCATTCTGCTGGTTTTGCCCTTCGATAACAGCACCGGACAGCCCAGCCTTGAATGGATTCGCGAGGCGGCGCCGGACATTTTGAGCAGCCGCTTTGCCTCGGCCGGATTTGCGCCCATGAGCCGGGCAGACCGGCTGTATGCGCTGGACCACCTGGGACTGCCGCAGGGGTTTCAGCCGTCAAGGGCCAGTTCTCTGAAACTGGCGCAGACGCTGGACGCCGACTCCATCGTGGTGGGCGACTATCGCACGGACGGCTCCGCCCTTGTGGCCGAGGCCCGCATTGTGGACGTGCCGCATATGCGCATGAGCGAGCCTGTGACGGAGCGAGGCGAAATGCGCGACCTGATTGCCGTGTTCGACTCGCTGGCCTGGAAGCTGACCCGGCAACTCGACCCCGGCTTCAATGTGGCCGAGGAAACGTTTGTTGCCGCCGGCTCCGGTCTGCGGCTGAACGCTTTTGAGCAGTACATCCGCGGAATCACCGAGCCTGACCAGGCGGAGCGCGTGCGCCACCTGCAGCAGGCGGTGAAGCTGAGCCCGGAGTTTAGCGCCGCATGGATGGCGCTGGGCCGCGAGGACTACAACGGCCAGCAATACGAACAGGCATCGGCATCCTTCGCCAAAGTGGGCGCAGACAACGCAGACGCGCTGGAGGCAGGGTTCTATCGCGGTCTATCCCTGATGTTCTCTGGCGAATACGGCAAAGCCGAAACCGCATTCGGCGGTGTGGCGCGCGTGTTGCCGCTGGCTGAAGTCCTGAACAATGAAGGCGTTGCAATCAGCCGCCAGGGGCACGATGGCGGCGCCCTATTTCGCCAGGCGATTGCGGCCGATCCAACCAGGGCGGATTACCACTTCAACCTGGCGGTGAGCCTGAAGCGTCACGGGAACAGCCAAGAAGCTACGGCCGAACTGGTCCAGTGCCTGAAACTGCACTCCAACGACAGCGAGGCGCAAGCTCTGCAGACAGCTTGGAAGCAGCCGGCCGGATCGGTGGGAAGTGCCGAGCCCCTGGAGCGCATTGAGCGCAACTTCGATGCGGTCGCCTTCCGGCAGGCCGCGGTGATGATGGATCAGATGGAGGCATCGCGGCTGGCCGCTCTTACTCCGCAGCAGCGGGCGAGTACCCTGACGAGCCAGGCCAGAGACTACCTGTCGCGCGGGTTGCTGCTGGAAGCGGAGCGGTTATACCAGGCTGCTGTGGCCGCGGACGGTCGTGCGGAAGATGCCCACGCCGGGCTCGCCGAAGTTCGGGAGCGGACCGGCGACTCCGCGGGCGCGCGAAAAGAGGCTCAGGCGGCGTTGGAACTGAAGCCGTCTGCGGGAGCGTATCTTGTGTTGGCGAGGATGGATCTTGCCGCGAGCCATTTGGATGATGCCAGCCGCGAGGCCAATGAAGCCCTTAAACTGAACCCAAACAGCCCGGCCGCCCAGGCATTGCTGCGCCAACTGGCCGCCAGGCAGGGGCAACCGAAGTAGGGCCGGACGCAAGCCCTGAAGGAGCAAGCCATGCTTCGATCCGAGTACGGATTAGCAGCCAGGGTCTTTGTTATCAAAAGAATCCTGTGCCTCGTCATAGTTGCTGTGGCTTATGCGGCTTGCGGTTTGGCGGCAGCCGCGCAGCAGCCACTGGTGGACAAATTCGTTCTGGCCGACACCATCCAGCCGGTGAGCGCGGGGCAGCTCGATCGGGCGATTGCGCGGGCCAACGCGGACGGCGCCGCGGCGCTGCTTGTGGAGTTGGATACGCCCGGAGGGCTGGTTGACTCCATGCGCCCGATGACCGGCGCCATTCTCAGTTCGCGCGTCCCCATCATTGTTTATGTGGCTCCCGCGGGTGCGCGGGCAGGTTCGGCCGGCTTCTTCCTGCTGGAGGCGGCGGACGTGGCCGCCATGGCTCAAGGCACCAATGCCGGAGCGGCTCACGTGGTTTTCGAGTTCGGCAAGCCCGACGAGACCATGACGCAAAAGGTGGAGAACGACGCGGAGGCGTTTCTGCGCTCGTATGTGAGCCGGCGCAATCGCAATGTTGACGCGGCATTGGCGGCGCTGCAGACGTCGCACTCTTACACGGCTGAAGAAGCGCTGGCGCAGCACCTGATCGACCTGACCGCTTCGAGCGATACGCAACTGGTGGCCGCGCTGAACGGGCGCGAAATCACGCGGCTGGATGGCAGCAAACAGGTGCTGCATCTGGCCGGAGCGCGCATCGCGCTGTTGCAGCCCACCGTGCGCGAAAACCTGCTCGACTGGCTGGTCAATCCGAATATCGCGCTTTTGCTGCTGGTGGGCGGGGCGCTGCTGATTTATCTGGAATTCAACACGCCGGGCACCATCGTTCCGGGGGCGCTGGGCACGCTGATGGTGCTGCTGGGCATCTTCGGGCTCAATCTGCTGCCCATTCGCTACACGGCTGTCATGCTGCTGCTGGCCGCGCTGATGATGCTGGTGCTGGAGGCCAAGGTTGGGGGACATGGCGCATTGGCGATTGCCGGCATTGTTTGCCTGACTCTCGGCACGCTCACGCTGGTGGCAGCACCGGTGCCCGAGCTTGCGGTGAGCCCCTGGGTGGCCATCGCGGTGGGTGCCGGTTTTGGGGGAATCACGGTGTTTCTGGTGCGGCTCGCGGTTCGGGCGCGGCGCATGAAGGCGCGCCTGGGCGCCGATGCATTGGTGGGCAGCCGGGCCTCCGCCATGGAGCCGCTCACTCCAGAAGGCCACGTTCTGGTAGAAGGGGAGATCTGGCGTGCAGTGGCCGAAGGGAGCGTTGCGGCCGGCACGCCGTTGCGCGTCATCGGGCACGACCAGTACCTGCTGCGCGTAACTCCCGCAGACCCGCCGAAAGCGGCTGTATAGCAGGCCCTGGAGTACAATCCGTGCTGAACGTGAGGAAGCCAAATGTCCGCTGCCGATCTGCCCATTCCGATGCTGGTTCTCATTGCAATCGTCGTTCTTTATCTGATCAATTCCATCAAGATTCTTCGCGATTACGAGCGCGCAGTGATCTTCCGCCTGGGCCGGGCGTTGACTCCGCCCAAGGGGCCCGGCATTATCTTTGTCTTCAGACCGATCGATCAGATGGTCCGCATTTCGCTGCGCCAGGACGTGCTCGAAGTTCCTGCGCAGGACGTGATTACCCGCGACAACGTGACACTCAAGGTGAATGCGGTGGTCACGCTTTACGTTGTGGACCCCAACGCCGCTGCCATCAAGGTGGCCAACTACGTCTATCAGACATCGCAGTTTGCGCAGACTACGCTGCGTTCGGTGCTGGGCGAAGTGGAACTGGACGAACTGCTCAGCCATCGCGACAAACTGAACCTGAAGATCCAAACCATCATCGATCAGCGCACGGAGCCGTTCGGCGTCAAGGTGATCTCGGTCGAAGTCAAACAGGTCGATCTGCCCGAGCAGATGCTCCGCGCCATGGCCAAGCAGGCCGAGGCCGCGCGCGAAGCACGGGCGAAGATACTTCACGCCTCGGGCGAGTTCGACGCCGCCCAGAAGCTGGTGGACGCAGCCGCACTGCTGGCCACCGAGCCCATGACGCTCCAGTTGCGCTACCTGCAAACCCTGACCGAAATAGGCGTCGAAAAGAACACCACCATCGTCTTCCCGCTGCCGTTGGAGATGATGACGCTGTTCAACAAGCTGGGTGCGACTGCCACGGCAGCCGCATTGGAGAAGAAGCAATAGAACGACACAAATGACCGGGAGCCGGCACGACTGAGCGAAGCAAAGCGCCGGCCTATGATGCGAACGACGGGCCATATTCATTGTTGAAATGGCCTCAACCAGAGGGCCAGTATGCACCGAGGTTTTGGCGGTACGGCGTTTGAGCCGGCTGAAGAACAGCGCGACAAGGAACTCACGTTGGGTCCGACCATGCTGGTCGCCATTGTGGTCGGCCTGGTTGCGCTGTGTGGGCTTTGCTTTGTGTTCGGATACGCGGTGGGGCATCGCGGCTCGGCGGAGTCGCAGGCAGCCACTGCGCAGGCGGTGCCGGGTGCGTTATTAGGCGCGTCGGTGGCGCAGGCGACAAACTCGCAACCCAAGCCATCCGCCTCGCAGAGCGCCTATCAGCCGCAGCAGCAGGTGAGTGCCGATCCGTCAGCCGCCGCGGACACTGTGGCGGAGAATGCGCAAAGCACCGATGCCGCAAACACTTCTGCTGGGGAAGCAGCGGTGCGTACAGCTGTGCCTTCGCAGCCGGGCACTGTGCAGCCTGCGGCGGGCGGCGGATCGAAAGTAGGACCGGCTCTGAATCAGGCATCGCTGCTGATGGTGCAGATTGCGGCCGTTTCTCATCCTGAAGACGCTGAGGTGCTGGTGGGCGCGCTGCGCAAGCGCGGATACGCGGTGACTGCGCGGCGCGATCCGACCGACGGGCTGATGCACGTGCAGATTGGCCCCTTCGCCAATCGCAACGACGCCAACGCGATGCGCCAGAAGTTGCTCAACGACGGCTACAACGCAATCGTGCAACCCTGAATTCCAGAGCGTTTTCGGTCTAGCTGCTTACAGTGAAGATGGGCATCTGCGCGGTCACACCTTTTATGCAAAAAGCGCACAAAGAGTGGGGCAGCCGGGTTTTTGTTAACACTTGAGTTGAAAACGCTGTAATTTGCTTCAACCCCGCATCCACTCCGGCAGGCCCGATGCGATCGCCGCTCGGACAGCTTCCATCAACTCCTCGCGCGTGGTAAAACTGCTGGGATCGATGGGCGCGTGGAAGACGATGTGCGCCGCACCCGGACGGACGCGGACACTGCCCTTGGCCATCATGCTTTCGGTGCCATAAATCGAGACGGGAATACACGGCGCACCGGCTTCCATCGCCAGGTAAAATGGACCCTTCTTGAACGGTAGCAGGCGGCCATCGGGCGAGCGCGTGCCCTCAACGAATGTGGTGATGTGGATGCCCTTTTGCAGAACGCGCCGGGCCGCAGCCATGCTCTCCATCGCGCCTTGCACGCGCCCATCGCGATTCACGGGCACAAACTCACCCAGCTTCATGCCCCAGCCAAGTACCGGAATCTTCATCAGCGAACGCTTGAGGAAGGCCGACGTGCGGCCGGGGATGTTCGGGATAAGCGCCGGTGGATCGAGGTTGGAGACGTGGTTCGACATGAAGATGCACGCGGTGTTTGCCGGAACGTTCTCGAGGCCCTCGGTCTCGACACGAATCCCAGCCAGCCGGAAAGCGGTCCGCACAATCATTTGCGACGCGTTGTAGAGCGGCGTGGCGTTGCCGCTGATCAATGCCCACGGGATGAACACCAGCGCCGCCGGAGCGCCGAGGATGAGAATCGTGAACACCAATACCAGAGATGCAATCATGCGGAACTTTCAAGCCTTCTGTTGCTGCGATTCAAGGCGCGCGGGCAGCTTCTCATAGATGCCATCGAACCCGCCATTGGAGAGGATTGCGACCACGTCGCCGGATTGAAGCTGCGGTGCGATTTCCTCGACGATCGCGTCTACATCGGGACAAAGCTGGGCCGGAGTTCCCGCGGTGTTCAGGGCGCGCACCACCTCTTCGGGGTGCAGTCGCTCATCTTCTGGAATGCGCTGCTGCTGGTAGACGCCTGCCAGGATGACGCGGTCGGCGAGGCGCAGGCTGTCGACAAGCTCCGACGCGAGCACCTTGCGCCGCAGGGTGTTGGAGCGTGGCTCGAGCACGGCCCACAGCCGCGATTGCGGATACACCGAACGCAGGGCGCGCAGTGTTTCGCGAATGGCGGTCGGGTGATGCGCGAAGTCATCGATGATGGTGATGCCGTTGATTTCAGCGCGCACCTCGAGGCGTCGCTTTACGCTCTTGAATTCCGCCAGTGAGGTAACGATCGCTTCCTTGCCGATGCCTTGTCCCGCAGCCAGCGCGGCGGCCGCGGTCGCGTTCAAGGCGTTGTGTTCGCCCGCGAGACGCATCTCCAACTCAGCCCACAGCGTGCCGCCGCGCCACACCTCCCAGCGCGTAAGGCCATCTTCATGGCGCAGATTCCGGATGCGCCAGTCCGCCTCCGATGTGAAGCCGTAGCGCTCGACGCGGCACAGGGCGCGCGCCACGCATTCGGTGACATTCGCATTGCCGTCATAGGCGACGATGAAGCCGCGGCGTGGAACCAGATTGACGAGCCGCTTGAACGCCGTCTTCACCGCTTCGAGATCCGCGTAGATGTCGGCGTGATCAAATTCCACGTGGGTGAGGATCAGCGCGTCAGGAAAGTAGTGCAGGAATTTCGGACCCTTGTCGAAGAAGGCGGTGTCGTACTCGTCGCCTTCGACGATGAACGTGCGCGTTGGCCGAAGCTGAAAGCTGGTGCCGAAATTCTCTGCCACTCCGCCAATCAGGAACGAGGGCTCAAGCGCAGAGTGCTCGCGTGCGGCCACCTGGTAGATCCATGCCAACATGCTGGTGGTGGTGGTTTTGCCGTGCGTGCCTGCTACCACCAGCGATTCGCGGCCCGCGAGAAACTCCTCATGCAGAAGCGCGGCCATCGATGTGAAGGGAATGCGCGCGTCGAGTGCGCGTTCAATCTCAGGATTGCCGCGCGACAGTGCGTTGCCGATGACGACGAGGTCGGGCGCGGGGTCGAGGTTTGTCTCCGCGTAGGGCTCGAGCACCGGGATGCCGAGTTCGCGCAGCAGGTCGCTCATCGGCGGGTAGGCCGCTTTGTCAGAGCCGGTGATGCGGTGGCCCTGCAACTGCAAAAGTCCCGCCAGCGAAGCCATGGCCGTGCCGCAGATACCGCTCAAATGAATGTGCCGGGGCAAGCGTGTCATCGCGTCACCGCCGGTTCCAGCAGGTGCAATTGCGCCTCCTCGTTTACGTTGCATTCCGCTTCCACGCCGAATGTAAGAGTCACGTTTTGGCGCGACACGTGTCCGCTACGCAGGCCCATGGCGATGGGACCCTCAAAATCCTGAAACACGTTGAGGATCACTTTTTCCAGCAGATCCGGGGCAGCGCCGGGTGACGCGCAATCGAGCATTTCGCCGAAGACGATGCCGCGCACGCCAGCCAACTTGCCCGCATGACGCAGTTGCCATAACATGCGATCGATCTGGTAGGGCTTGGCGCCGGTGTCTTCAAGGAACAGCAGCTTGCCCTCTGTCCGTGGCTCATAAGGCGTGCCCAGCAGCGACACCAGGATGCTGAGGCAGCCGCCGTAGAGCGTGCCGCGCGCAGTGCCGGACTTCAATACGCGCAAGCCCTCGGCAGGCCCCACGCTGTAGGGTTCGCGCGCGAGTGCGGCCTGAAAGCTGGGAAGGTGTACGCCGTCCTCGAGATAGAAATCCGCCGCCAGCATGGGCCCGTGAAACGCAGGCAGGCCTAGTTGGTCCAGCAGATGCAGTTGCACGCCGGTGAGGTCGCTATAAGCGAAGAAGGGCTTGGGGTGCTTGCGAATCAACTCCGTATCAAGCTCGTCGAGGAGGTAGTTCGATCCATAGCCGCCACGCAGGCACATCGCCATGCTGGTTTCCGGATCCGCAAATGCAGCATGCAAATCGGCCAGGCGCTGCGCGAGTGTGCCGGCAAAAAAGAGCGGCCCGCGCGCGAGCGCATGCTCATTGAAGCGCGGCGCAAATCCTAACGCGCGCAATCGCTCGACGCCGCCTTCAATCCGTTCGGGCCGCGCGAAAGAGGCGGGCGCGACAACGCTGACGCCAGCGCCACGGACTACGGGTGCGAGATTCAAGCGCGGCTTTGATTCCTGCGATGTACTCATCCGTACCACGCCTCACCGCGAGCAACCAGGGCCGCAGGCCCGGTGAGTTGCAACTCGGTGCCCGGCCCATCCCAGCTCACGGTCTGCGCTCCGCCGGGCGCTAGCACGCGGAGGGGCGACACGCAGCCTTGGAGCGCAAGCGCCGCGGTGGCACTCGCAGAGCTGCCTGTGCCGGAAGAGGTTGTCGGCCCCACTCCTCGCTCAAAGATGCGAATTTCAATTTCGCCCGGGTGGATGATGCGCACGAACTCAACGTTTGTCTGATGCGGAAAATCGGAGTGCACACAAATCTGCGTGCCAATCATCTGCCACCATTGGCCGGCCACAGTGAACTCCGCATTGTCCACGACAATGACAAAGTGCGGGTTTCCGGTGGACACTTCGACTCCAACAATCTGGAGGCCGCCGGAAAGCGCGACAGTGCGGGGTGCATACGCCGGAATGCCCATGCCGGTGGTCACTTCGACCGTGAATTCACCTGTGGCGTTCACCGCATTCACGTGGCACACGCGCAGTCCGGCATCGGTGGCAATCTCCAGCGCATCGCCGGGCTGGGACCCCAGCACTTCGGCCATCCAGGCGGCCACGCAACGCGTGCCATTGCCGCTGATCTCCGCGATGGAGCCGTCGGCGTTGTGCAGACGGAGTCGCCCCGATCGTGGACCGGTCCACGCAAAGAACTCGATGCCATCGGCGCCAATACCGGTGTTGCGCGCGCAGAGTTGCCGCGTCACCGCAGCCCAATCGAGGCCGTGCGCCGCGTCTTCAGTCACGATTAAAAAGTCATTGCCGCAGGCGTGAGCCTTGGTGAAGGGGATCAATCTTCCTCCGGATCGCGGAAGGTGTGGAGTGCGTCGATGGCGGGCTCCGCGAGCAGTTGTCCGTGCAGCCGCTCATGCTGCTTCTTTGTGGCGGTCAATAGAAAACTCACTCGCTGGAGCTCACCGATGGCGTCGCGCTCCACGCCAGTGAGGCGCTCTTTGGCCTTGTCCATGGCATCCAGAATCGACGCCAGCATCAGCGTTTGATCGCGGCCGCGTGCTTCATACACCATTGGATAGCCCTTGAGGTTTGCGCGCCGCTCGAGGAGGCCGACCACTTCAAGCGCAAGAACGACGATGACGGCAGCCACCGCGGCAGCCGCATACAATCCCGCGCCGCAGGCCATACCGATGGAAGCAACCACGAAAACGCTTGCAGCGCTGGTGAGGCCGCTGACACGGCTGCGGTTGTGCAGAATGAGGCCAGCGCCCAGGAAGCCAATCCCCTGCACGATGTTCGACGCTACGCGGCCCTTGTCGGGATTGGCATCGCCGGCCAGGACTGCCGACAGCAAGGTGAAAAATGCACTGCCCATGCAGATGAGCAGGTTGGTGCGGACGCCCGCGGCCTTGCGGTTGACCTCGCGTTCCAGGCCGATAAGGGCGCCCAGCAAACACGCAACGAGCAAGCGGCCGACGGCGCCATTGGCGACAACAACCTGCTGCAGCCAACTGAAGCTGAGGGGTTGTGCGAACTGTGCAAACAGGGCGCTCATAAGAGGATTTCCTTGCCCGATGCTATCACTGCGCAGCGCCCGTTGTTGAGCCTTGCGCAGGGGGGCCGGGCTGAAGGGTATCGGAGACGTAAATCGTGCCGGAGGGCCGGTCAGGAGCGGCAAAACGACCGGCGACCCGCAGGCCTTCAGGGTGCGCATGTACCGCCTGGTCAATTTCGTCGCCGTCGAAGGCCAGCACGATGGCTACATGCGTTGCGGGAGCGGCCAGTGCGGCTTGATAAAACTCCCTATCGCTTTCGTTGAATGTCTGGCGCAAGGGAATTCCAGTGAAGGCCACGAGGTTCGGGTCGACCGACGTATTCATGAGGACCATGCCTCCGGGACGCGTGGCGAGAAGGGCGCGCATGGCTGGCAGAATCTGTTCTTCGTAAACGCGGCGAGACTCAATGTTCTTGGTGCCTTCCACGTAGACGAGGGGACGTTCACGCACGATCAGGAATGCGTTCATCGCGATGAGCGCGAAACACACGCCCGTCGCGTAACTCACCCAACGCGGCTTGAATTCCCGCATAGCGGTCAGCAGAAAATGCGCGACAAAACCCACGCCCAGCGCCATCGCCGGAAGAAGCTCCATTCCATAGCGCGTGTTGTACCAGGAGTGGGGCCACCACGGAGGCAGAAAAATAGGCACCGAGCCATACGCCACCGAATAGGCATAGAAGGGAACCGGCAGCCAAAGCAACAATGACCAGAGAAAGGCCCGGCGGCGCGCTATGAGCCATGCCCATGCGGTGCCGAAGACGCTGACGACCAGCAGAGAATTGCCCCATGCGGCGGCTGCGGCATCCATCTCTGAAGCTTTGACGAAGAAGAGGAGCGAGACCCAGGGATTGTGCCAGCCCGGATGCGGCGGGCCTCCCGGAGATGCGGTGCGCAACTCGATGGCTGTGGCGGAATAAGGTCCGCGCATGAAATCGAGCCAATCGCCGAACACGATCGCGTTGTAAACGCACCACACAACGGGGGCGGCTACGACAAAGATGCTTGCCAGCCAGAATGCGCGGGACCGCAGCTTGCCGCGTCGAAGCAGGACCACGCCGATGCTCACCCAGCCCAGCAGCGCCATCACCCAACCGTCATAGCGCGTAAAGACCGCAGCTACAAGCACTGCCGCGATAGCGAACAGCAGACGAGCGCATCGGCGTTGATCGCGTTTCGATGCATTTTGTGGGTCGATGCCCGCCCGCCACTCCACCAACCAGACCGATACCCAGATCATCTCGCACAGAAACAGCGGCTCGGTCATGGCCGTGCTTTGCAGGTAGAGAAGATTGGGATTGGTCGCGAAAAAGGCGAGTGCCAGGGCCGCGGCCGATGGCTGCAGCCAGCGGCGCGCCAGGCGGTAGACGCCGACGCAGCCGGCAAGGTAAGCAAGGGCCGAAGGAATCATTCCCGCAATTCCATTGGCCCACCACGCATACACCGCGACGAAGGGAATCATCAGCAGATGGGGTAGTGGCAGCCACACCGAGCCAAGCTGTGAAAGCCCCGGCCGGTGTGAGTCAATCACACGCCGCGCGATGTGCAGATGAGCGACCGCATCGCCGTAGTTCAGCATATTGCCTTGCCGCCAGCACCACGCTGTCGCGGCAAGGGAGGCTGCCGCGCAGCAGGCCAGTACAGACCTGCCTTCCGCGCGGCTCATGGGCTGTTCAGTCAAGGTGTGTTAACTCGCGGAACAAGCCGAATCGATGGTCGATCTCCTCGCGGGAGAGCTGTTGCAGGCGCTCCGTGCCAAATCGCTCCACGGCAAAGGAACCCATGACGCTGCCGTAGAACATGGCGTGCCGGAAGGTCGCCGGCGTGATTTTGCTCTGTGAGGCAATGTAGCCGAAGAATCCGCCGGCAAAGCTGTCGCCCGCGCCGGTTGGATCCACGACTTCTTCAAGCGGAAGCGCAGGCGCCCTGAACGTCTTCGCCGCAACCCCATCCTTGCTGGCGCCGTGGAATGCCGTCGCGCCGTATTCCCCGTGCTTGACCACCAGCATGCGCGGTCCCATTGCCAGCACCGCGCGTGCGGCTTGTACAAGGTTGTTGTTGCCGGCCAGCATCTTGGTTTCAGTATCGTTGATGAGCAGAATGTCGAGACCCTTCAACACTTCAAGCAACGCCGCGCGATGATCCTTGATCCAGTAATTCATGGTGTCACCGGCTACCAGGCGCGCATTCGGCATGGCTTCGCGCACGCGGCGCTGCAACACGGGATCGATGTTGGCAAGAAATAGAAATTCCGAATCGCGATACGCTTCGGGAATCTTGGGCTCAAATGCGCCAAACACATTCAACTCGGTGGCGTGCGTTTTGGCTTCGTTGAGGTTCTCGAGATAGGAGCCCTCCCAGAAGAAACTCTTTCCCGCAGCCCGCTCGATGCCCTGCGTATCGATGCCGCGCGCGTTGAAGACCGCCAGTTGCCGGGGACCAAAGTCTTCTCCCACAACGGCGATTACGCGCACATCGGTGAAATAGCTTGCGGCCAGTGAAAAGTAGGTCGCCGCGCCGCCAAGGCACCGCTCGCGACGCCCTGCCGGAGTTTCAATGGAATCGAATGCAACACTGCCCACTACGGTAATTGCCAATTAATTTCCTCTCAGACCAAGATTGCTTGTCGACGGCATTGCCGCACATTGTTTGGATCAACGCCCGGATCAGATTACCAGCCGAGATACTTTCCAAAGAGCAGCTTCAGCTTCTCCTTCGCCGCCGCTGGAATTGCATCGGGCTGAGTCAGCACCGCGTACTTTGCGGCCGATGCGCAGGCACACGTGCGCTCCGTGGGCATAGCCGCCACTGCTTCTTTTACGACCTTGCATGCGTTGGCGGCGTTCCGATGCAGCACCGCCACAATCTCTTCAATGGTTACCGAGTCGTGGCCTTCGCGCCAGCAATCGTAATCGGTGACCATGGCGACGGTGGCGTAACAAANNTTGGCTTCCTGCAGGTTGGTCATGCCGATGACGTCCGCGCCCCAGCTTCGATACAGATTCGACTCGGCCCTGGTGGAGAACTGCGGACCTTCCATGCAGACATAGGTGCCGCCCAGCTTGCCCACCACGCCCGCTGTCGCGCAGGCCGCAGCCGCAGCCTTGGCCACCGTGGCGCAAACCGGATCGCCAAAGGCCACATGACCCACGATCCCATCGCCAAAGAACGTAGAGATGCGGTGAAAGGTGCGGTCGATGAATTGGTCCGGTACGACAAAATCGGTGGGCTTGTGCTCTTCTTTGAGCGAGCCGACGGCCGATATGGAAAGGATGCGCTCCACGCCCAGCTTTTTGAAGGCGTAGATGTTCGCGCGAAAATTCAACTCGGAGGGAAGGATGCGATGTCCGCGCCCGTGGCGAGCCAGAAACGCGACTTTGCGCCCTTCGAGCTCGCCCAGAACGAAAGGATCCGAGGGATCGCCGAAGGGCGTCTCAACGCGCTCTTCATGTACGTTGGTGAATCCGGGCATGGAGTACAGCCCGCTGCCGCCGATGATGCCGATTTCCGCCTGAGCCAAAGCTCGCTCCCTTGCAGCGGACCGGTCCCCGGCCCGCGCCTGCCTTCAACAATCTCTCAGTATAAAGGCAGGACGCGGAGTGAATCTGTGAACCGGCAGGTCGCGGTTAGTTTGGAATCACGAGAAGCGTGATGGACTGCGCTGGAAATGTCGTGGTAATGGTGCTGGTTGTTCCGCCTCCAGTGGGCGCCGTCACCGTGACAGCCGGCTGCGCGACGATCGCCGCCAAGTTCGCATTGCTGTAGAGGAAAGCATGGGCCGAAGTGGTTGCTGCCGCCAGGTTGTCAAGCGACAGGGTGGAGGTCAGGTCCCCATACGTCTTGTTGACGATCACAATCGTGATGGTATTGTCTGACTTGCGGAGTGCGCCATAGACAGAGAGCTTGCCCTGATCGGCACTCGTGGATTGCACTGCCGTGTCGCCAAACATTGCGTTCTTGCCGTCGTAGTTGCGATAGATTTCAAAGGCCATCAGGCCGGGGACTTGCGTGGTTGGGTCGGGAGGGCCCCACAGCGTACCCAGATCCAGTCCCTCACGCCCGAAAATACCCAGAATGTCCGCCTGCGCCACCGCGCCATTCACGTTCTCCTGCCCGCCCCAGTTGTACTCGGTGATGGCCAGCTTGGTGCCCGGATAATCTTTGGCAACCCAATTCCTCATCATCGGAATCGCCTGGGGAGCCTGAGGCGTAAGTGCCTTCGTGCAGTCCGTGGTGTAGTTCGAGTCGGTGGGGTAGTTCGGCTGAGGGAACTGCTGGCTACTGCCGGTATTGGGGTCGGTGTACGTTGGATCCCAGAAGGCCCGCGTCGAGTTCAAGCGCAACTGCTGCTCGGCGGTATCTCCCGCCGTAGTCAATCCGACGCTGTTATAGCTGTTGATTGGATATTGCGCTGCGAAGTAAGTGTGCAGGTCAAGGTAGTCCAGCAGGCGAACGCTGTGCGCGGCCTCGTAGGCTGCAAACTGCTTCAGATAGTACTCAATCAGTGGAGTGCCGCCGTGTGCGTTTCGGTCCGCCGGGTTGCCCCACGGCTGATAACAAGGTGCGGCGCCCCATCCTGCTTCAATGTCCTTCTTCGAATAGAAGTAGGCCCACCAGTAGTCCATCACGGGACCGCTCACTTCAGCCGTCGGATCGGCTGTCTTGATGGCCAGCGCCGTCGCAAGGCCGTTGTTGGTCACTTCGTCATAAGTAAAAGGAGCCGGATGCACATCGCGATGAACCGCGTCCCACCAACTGGGCTCATTGTCCAGGTCGTAGATCGCCACGCCGCCTTTGGCCGCGGCGCCGTATTTGCCGACAAGAAAATTGACCCAGTTCTTCGACCATGTGGCGTCGACGGCGGTGCTTGTCAACGTTGGATCGTTGCCGGTTACATTGCACCCGTTGGAATTTGTACAGTTATTCACGCCATTGGCATACACACCATTGCCGCAGGCGCGATCCGGAGCCAGCTTCTGCTGATTGGGATACGTCGCAGTAGGGAAGCTGCAAGACGTAGCGTCCTTGGCCACCCAACCAAGTACCGGCACCGTTGCAAGGGTCTTGGCTCCAACGGTGGCGTCAAATGCGACCTGCGCGTTGAATGAGCTTGCATCCGTAGTGCCGCCGGGCAAGCCAGCCTGGTTTTCAAAGTACCAGTCGCTGGCCGAACTTGTTACATCGAGCACATAGTTATAGCGCGACGTCGCGTCGCCGCCCCAACGATCGACGGGCAAGCTGACCGCCTTGGCCGCGGCTGCTGAAATCGTGTAATAGTTCATGCCGTAAATGTCGGGACTGATCGCGTGGCTTGGGTTGCCTGCGTCCACCGTCAGGGCCGGACCCGCGACCGTGGCCGGAGCGTTCAGGGTCATAGTGACTGCGCCCGATACGGTTGTGTCCTGGTTGCTGGTGGCTGTAACGGTCACAGTCGCGGGGGCAGGATAGGGCGAGGTATAAAGGCCGGTCTTGGTCATGGTGCCGGGGCTCAGGGTGCTGCCCGTGGGCGCGGTAATCGACCAGGTTACGGTGCTGTCGGTTACGGCGGGGCCAGCGACAGCAGCCGAGAATTGGAGCGTGGCCCCAATCACGGCGGTGGCGGGGTTGGGCGTCACAGTTACGGAGGAGACCGCGGGCGCTGTGTAGGTTGCGGTGACAGTGGTATTGGCGTTCAGAGTTACGGTGCAGGTGACGGTGCTGGCAGTGGTGCATCCCGTCCACGAGGAGAACTTGTTGCTGCCGGCTGTGGCAGGTGCGGTCAGCGTGATGGACGATCCGGCATTGTAGGTAAGCGTGAAGTTCGTCGATCCGCTTCCGGTGTTGTTGTTGTCCTTGGGTGACGCTGTAATCGTGACGCCGCTGGCAGGAGTTGCCGAGTTCACAGTGAGTACATAGGTCGTTACGGGAGGTGGATTGTTGCTTCCTCCACTACTGCTTCCGCCCCCGCCGCATGCCGCCACCAGCAAAATCGCACCGGTCGCCATCCACAACGCCGCTTGCCGTCCAAAGTTCTTCATCTTCTGCTCCCACTCGCTTCAGAACACAGTGGTTGGCCCCAAACAGCTACCGTAACGATGCATTCAGCGAGGTCTTTTGAAATCCGCACCATCTTACATGATGAGAGTGGTATCGGTATCATCGGATCCGGGAAATCTGTGGACCTGGCTTGGGAAGGGGGTTTTTGTGCCGAAGAGAAATGGAGGGGAAGCGTAATCCGCGAGTGAGCAATTCGGCAGGAGGAGCAACGTCCGAGCGAGTCGAGAATAGGCCCGCCCGGACAATCCGTTCCTATTCAGATAGTTAAAGGTGAAGGAATCGGTCTGCTCCATAAACCAGGCCCAGGGTGACCAAGGCGATGAAGACTTCGCCAATGGCGCCGACGGCGAACGGCCGCCAACCCTGCTTGCCCAGCTCGCGGAAACTGGTGCGAAGGCCCACGCCGGCGAAGGTCAGCAGGAAGGCCCATCGGGAGAGATTCGCCAGACTTGTGAGTTGCGGCTTGGTGAAGAATCCGAGCGTGGCGAGCAGCGAGATGAGCAGGAATCCCAAAACGAATTTGGGAAACTTGCGCCACAGAAACAATGCCTTGTTGCCCACAGCCCTGGCCTCGCCACGGGACGCCCAGTAGATGGCGTATCCGAGCACGATGAAGCCGATCAAAGCGTTGCGCGAAGTCTTCGCCAGCACAGCGACCTTGCCTGCGGCGTCAGAATAGAGTGCGCCGGCGGCAGTGGCTTCCGCAGTATTGTCCACGGCGAGGCCGGCCCATAGACCATAGGCTTTGTCGCTCAGGTGCAGTGAGTGGCCGATGAGAGGAAACGTGAAGAGTGAGATCGCGCCCAGGGCGAGAATGGCGGCGATGGCGTAGGAAGCGTCTTCGTCGTCGGCCTCGATCGCAGGTTGGGCGGCGATGATGGCCGAGACTCCGCAAATGGAGGAGCCGACTGCCAGGAGCGACGTGAGCTTGGGCTTCAGTTTGAACGTCCTGCCGAGCAGATGCATGAACGTGAGCGAGAGCGTGAGCGCCACGGCCACCAGCAACAGTGAAATGCCGCCGAGGTGGAGGATGTCGCCGAGCAGGAAGCGCGAACCAAGCAGCACGATTCCGGCCTTCAACCAGAATTCGTACGTGGCGACGCCAGCCTGAAACACACGCGGCACACCGACGGTATTTGCAATCAGCAGGCCGATGACGATGGCCCAAAGCACGTACTCGATGTTGGGGAAGGTGATGTGGTTGGCCTTGGTATAGGTGGCGATGGAGTGCTCAATGAACTTGCCGGCGTAGCCTACGGCGGCAAGCAGCAGCAGACCCGGGATGAGCGCGAGGACGCGTCGGCCCAGCGGGATCGGCTGGTCGAAGCTGATGGAGTTTGTTGCGGTAGCGGTCGACGCCATATTGATCTCCTTGCAATGTTCAGACTTCAGTGAATCGATGGGGATCTGCAGCGGGATAACCCAGCGTCACCACTTGATGGCGGGAAGCAGGTTGAAGCGAACGAGAAGAGCGAGGACGAGCGCGAGTGCGACGGCGTACACGTCGAGCCCGAGACCGCGGCGAGTTGCGGTAATTTCCGGCATATTGTTCTCCGTAGGTATTGCTTTTGATTTCAGGCTGTGACTGAGACGCCGTCCGCTGCCGATTGAAACGTGACAGCGGATTCCCGCACGGCCCAGCCTGCGATGAGCAGACTAGGCGCGAGGGCAGGCGCGGCGTCGCCGAGGGCGGCGAGCGTGGTACATCGGATGTGCTGATCGGGCTGCGCGGCGCGCGAAACGATCACGCACGGGAAGTCGGGGGGCAGACCTTCTTGAAGCCATTCCTGCGCAAGCAGGGTCAAATCGCGGCCGGGCATGTAGACCACGCGCGTAGCGTCTTCCAGTTGCGGCACCGGGGCGTGATTGTGCGATTGCGCATGATGGCCGGTGGAGAAGATGACATTGGATGCGCTGTTGCGATCGGTGAGCGAGCAGGGAATGGCTGCGGCTGCCGCCAACGCGGCGGTAATTCCGGGAATCACGTCGAAAGAAACACCCGCCTCAGTCAAAGCGGCAATCTCTTCGGCAGCGCGGCCAAAGACCAGCGGATCGCCGCTCTTGAGCCGGACAACGCGGCGATGGTTGCGTGCGTGTTCAATCATCAGCGCGTTGATCTCGTTCTGGGTGATGTTCTTGGAGCCGCAGCGCTTGCCCACGTTTACGATTTCGGCGCGAGGCGCAAGATCGAGAATTGACTGCGGAACAAGATCGTCGTGAAGAATGACGGTGGCGGACTGGATGGTGCGCAGCGCCTTTACAGTGAGCAGGTCGGGGTCGCCTGGACCGGCTCCGACGAGAAACACCTTGCCGTCTGCGACCTCGGACTGACTGTCCAGCGACGCAAGTGCCATTTGGCGCGAAGGGCACGACTGGGATTCGCACACCGGGCGCTGTGCAAGTTGGTGCAGCAGCGACTTGCGCTCCTCGGTTCGAGGGTGAGTTGCCAGGACTTCGCGACGAAGCTGGCCGAGATGGTGCAACCACGGGCCGAGATCATCGGGCAGTTGCGCATCAATCTCGCGGCGCAGGCGCTGGGCAACGGCAGGGCTTTCTCCGGCGGTGGAAATCGCGATCTGCAACTCGCCGCGGTTGACGACCGATCCAAAAAAAAAGTCGCAGTTCGGAATGTCATCGACGCTGTTGCACAGGATTCCTCGCTCGACGGCACCGCGATAGACGGCGGCGTTCACATCCGGCACATCGGTCGCGGCAATTACCAGGTAGTTGCCATCGAGGTCGGAGAGTTCGAACGGGCGCTGAATCCATTCGAGTCTGCCTTCGGCTGCCAATTCGCTCACCTCAGGTCTCGCTTCCGGCGCCACAACGCGCAGCTTCAGGCCGGTCTTGAGCAGGCTGCCGATCTTGTCCAATGCGACAGTGCCCGCGCCCACCAGCAGGCAGCGGCGTCCATCGAGTTTGAGGAAAATTGGCAGCAGGCTCATGGATTCATCCTTGGTGAATTGCCGATTAGTCGGCGACTCCGTGAGGCACGGGCCCCGCGGGAATGTCGCGCTCAACGGCGGCTACCGCTTCACCGGCCAGGTGCGCGCGGAGCTCGTCGTTGCTGTGGCGCACGAACCATGCGCGCAGGTTTTCTCCCGTTGCGCGAGTGCCGAGATACTGCCGCAGTAGTCGTTCGATGGATTCAGGAACCAGCGGCGCAGGGCAGCGATAACCCACCGGGCGCGCAACCGCGGCATTCTGGCCCACGGCTCCACCGAGGCAGAAGTAGAACGCATCGGTCAACTGGCCCTCGTGCTTGATCTTCTTTCCTTCCATGCCGATGTCGGCAATCCAATGCTGNNGCGCTCTTCAAGTTCGTCGACGAGCCAGCGTGTAAAGCCCTTGGTCTCACTGATGGCCAGCTTGCAGAACTCCGTACCAGTGCAGGCAATGGCGCCGCGCCAAAAGGCTGAGCCTTCCACATGGAGGCCGATCTGGCCGAGTTCGCGCGCCAGTTCGGCAGCCTTGTTGCTTGGGATGTCGATGAACACCAGGTTCTGCGAAACGGTTGCGCGCAGTGAGCCGCTGCCAAAGCGCTCGGAAAGCTCGGCGGCGGCTTCCAACTGCTCCCCGGTCAGACGGCCGCGCAGCACTGAAGCGCCAACGTAGCTCAAGCCTGGCTGGCGCTGCGGATGAATGCCGGTATGGTCGCGCAGGATGTCGTCGGGAACGGCCTCAGGTACTCCCGGCAGAAGAGTGAAATCGAGTCGCGACTGGAGTTCGCTGAGAAAGCGATCGGTGGTCCATCCTTCTTTCAGGAAGAGGTACTTCATGCGAGCACGGTCGCGGTTCTGGCGCAGCCCCTGCTGATCGCGGAAGATCTCTGCCACCGCGCGAACCACGCGTACGGCCTGGTCGGGAAGGATAAAGGCGTCGAGGCGCACGGCAAGGTGGGGTTCCTTTGAGAGGCCGCCACCCACACGCAGTGAGTAGCCCACTTCGCCATTGTGTTTCACCGGCGTCAGGCCAACGTCATTGATCTCAGGATACGTACACCACGAAGGACAGCCGGTCGCAGAGATTTTGAATTTGCGCGGCAGGTTGTAGAAGTCAGGATTGGCCGTGAGCAGATGCGCAACCTCAACGGCAATCGGCGAGGCATCAAGAATCTCGTCGGCAGCAATGCCGGCCAGCGGGCAGCCGGTCACATTGCGCACGACATCGCCGCAAGCTCCCTTGGGCGAAAGCCCGATAGCGTCCAGCGCTTCGACAATTTCAGGCAGGGATTCAATCGTGAGCCAGTGAAGCTGAATGTTTTGCCGCACAGTAATGTCGGCTAGATTGCGGCCGTATTTCTGCGTAATCTGGCCGATGGTGCGAAGCTGGCTGGCTGAAACTATGCCGTTGGGGATGCCGATGCGCATCATGAAATATTCTGAGGCGAGGCCTTCGCCGCCTTTGCCGCCGGTGGCGCCCACGCCATCGCCCTGGGTATAGATGCCCCACCATTTGAAGTACGTTGAGGCCCACTCCGGCACAACGCTGGAGCGCCCCGCGCGGGCGAAAGCGCGCACCTCGTCAAACGCCTCCCAGGGGTTCTTCTCGCGCTTCAGGCGCTCTGCGCGTTGGGCTTTGGTTTCTTTTTCAGCGATAGCGTCAGCCATTTTTCCTCTTCACGGCACTTCAGAGATAGGGACTTTTGTCGGTGGGGTAGAAACAGAACGCCCGCGTCAGCTATGGCTGTATCGCGGGCGTACTGGAAACCTTGAAATCTCGATCTAAATGTTCGAACAGGTCACCTGTGCGCGCGATGCGGAGTACAGCAGCGACAACAGGTGAAACCTTGCATAAACCGATGGTATGCAGAGACGGCCCAAAAAGCAACTCCTTGTTGCAAGAGGTCGGCGATCGGAGTGGCCCGCTCATCCAGATACCACCCAAATTTCAGCGGTGCAGATGGAATCAGCTTTCAAATGAAAGTGCGTCAATCGACACAATCATAAAGAGATAGCAAAAAGAACGAGAAACCTCCTTTACAAGAGGGGGTCACTGGAGCGAAGCTAAGCGAAGAAAAGGCGAATATAGGATCCGCCGCCATGTCTTCCGCCACTGCCCTTCGTCACCAGATCGAGCATGCCCTCGAAAGCCGCTTCCCGGCTGCGCTCTCGCCCGCGCCGCGAACCATTCGCAACGTGGCAACAACCGGCATTGAGGAAGCCGACCGGCTGCTGGAGGGCGGGTTGCCGGTAGGTGCAATCAGCGAGATTGCCGGGCCGGACTCGTCAGGTCGGACAAGCCTGGCGCTGGCTTTTGTGGCACAGCGAACCGCGGAAGAGAGAGTCTGTGCATGGGTGGATGCGAACGACGCCTTCGATCCGGAGTCGGCAGCCGCCAGCGGCGTGAACCTGGGACGGCTGCTTTGGGTGCGTTGCCAGGATCTTTCCGCGGCACAGCAGGCCGGCGCATCTGAAAAATCCGTGGCTAAAAAATCCGTGTCTGGTGAGGCAAAGCCGTCGACCCGCCCCTGGACACGACTTGACCAGGCACTGCGCGCGACAGACCTCCTGCTGCAGGCTGGCGGATTTGCGTCCATCGTGCTGGACTTGGGTGATACGGCGCCGGAGCATGGCAATCGCATCCCGCTGGCCACGTGGTTTCGGTTCCGGCAAGCGGCAGATCGCACGCGCTGCAGCTTGGTGGTGCTGGGCAAGGCTCCCTATGCGCAGTCCAGCGCGGCGTTGGCTCTGGAGTGCGCTCCGCTGCGAGCCGAGGCCGCAGGCGGAACGGTGCTGCGTGGATTCACGTATGAGGTTCGGCGCGGGCGGCAACGATTCTCGCCTTTTGCTCAGGGTGCGCGCAAACCACCTGCCTCCACATGGTCCGCGACCAGTTCGTGGGAGGCGGAGAAACGCGCATGAACTCGGACTCCATAATGAAAGCACTTTATGCATGCGTGCATGCAGCGGAGTTTCCCGCGCAGGCGTTGCTGCGGTTGCGGCCGGATATGCAGGGGGAACCGGTGGCCGTGCTCGAAGGACGCGCCCCGCAGGAGTTTGTCTGTGCCATGAATCGGCATGCCCTGCGCAGAGGCATGGCGCTCGGCATGACGCGGCTGGATGCGGAAGCTATGAGTGGATTGCGGCTGCTGGCGCGATCGATTGAAAGCGAGGCCGCGGCGCGTGCTGTGTTGCTGGAGTGCATAGCCCGGTTTTCTCCGCGCATTGAGGAGGCGAGCCACGGAAAGTCATGCGCGTTCGTGCTTGACATCACGGGCACAGAGCGGCTGTTTGGGCCTCCCGCGCAGTTGGCGGAGCGGATGCGCGGTGCGTTGGCCGCTGCCGGATTTCGCGTTTCGATTGTGGTGAGCGCAAACTACGATGCGGCACGGATGAAGGCGGCGGCCACTCGCGGAACTACTGTGATTGCCGAGGGCGAAGAATCCAGTGCGCTTGCGAAGCTTTCGATTGCATCGTTGGGACTGGCTGAAGAGCAGCGGGAGACCTTTGCGCTCTGGGGCATTCGTACGCTGGGCGAATTGGCTGCGCTGCCTGATGTGGAGTTGATTACGCGACTCGGGCAGCAGGCGCGCGGGTGGCGCGAAAGAGCGTGCGGTGTGCAATCCCACATGTTCCAACCCATCGAGCCTGAGTTTTCGCTCAAGGAGTTTTGTGAATTTGAAGAGCCGGTCGAGCAGATGGACTCGCTGCTCTTTATCGGCGCGCGCATGATTGATTGTCTTGTGGCGCGCGCGACGGATCGAGCGTTGGCGCTGGCCTTGATCACGGCAAAGATGAAGCTTGAAGGAGGCCGGGTCCACCAATGCTTGCTGCGGCCCGCAGTGCCTTCCACCGATCGCAAATTTCTATTGAAGCTGCTGCAGCTTGAGATTGCCGCGCATCCGCCGCCGGCCGCGGTGGTTTCGTTCGAGCTTGCGGCGGAAGCAGGAAAGTCAGGTACGGTGCAACTCGGCCTGTTTGCCCCGCAGACGCCGGAGCCATCGCGGCTGGACGTAACGCTGGCGCGGCTGAAGGCCATTGTCGGTGAAGATCGCGTAGGCTCACCGGTGCTCGAGGATACGCATCGCGCAGCAAGCTTCCGCATGGAGGGATTTGCTGTGGGCAGCAAGGCTTTAGTGGATAACGTCGATGGTCCGCGCATGGCATTGCGGCGCGTGAGGCCGCCTGCGCCGGTGCGTGTGGTGCCGCGAGCTTCAAAGCCTGCGGCCTTTCGCTATGGAGACACTGGCTTCGTGGTTACTGCTGCCTATGGTCCGTGGAGAACGAGCGGTTGCTGGTGGTCCGCGGGCGAATGGGATGTGGAAGAGTGGGACGTGATGGCAGCGCGCAGTGATGGCTCGTCTGTCGCGTGCCTGCTGGTTTGCGATCATGCGCGGAACGAGTGGCGGCTGGAGGCGTTCTATGACTGACGCGAAAGAATACGTCGAGCTTCATGCGGCCAGCGCCTTCAGCTTTCTTGCTGGAGCGTCGCAGCCGGATGCCCTGATTGAGCGCGCAGTTGAACTCGACATGCCTGCAATGGCGCTCGCCGATCGCAATGGCCTGTACGGTGTGGCGCGCTTTCACACCGCGGCAAAACGATGTGGCGTGAAGGCGCACATCGGAGCGGAGATTGCGGTTTCATCCTTCGGACGCAGGCTCACACCACCTTCATGGCTGCCGCATCAGTGCCCCGACGAGCCACCGCGCATTGTGCTGCTCTGTACATCGCAGACGGGTTATCAAAATCTTTGCCAGCTTATTACGCGCTTCAAAATGCGCGAAGCAACGAAGGCCGAGGGCGCGACAACGCTCGATGACCTCGCGGAATTTTCCGCGGGACTGATCTGCCTGACCGGCGGCGATGAGGGGCCGCTTGCTTCGACGCTCGCGCAGTCTGGGCAAGTGGAAGCGCGGAAGCGCCTCGACCAACTCGCGGGCATCTACGGCCATGGCAACCTCTATGTTGAGTTGCAGCGCCATCAGTTACGCGAAGAAGAGTGTCGCAACCGATCTTTGCTGAGCCTTGCATCGTCGCTCAACTTACCGGTGATTGCAGCGAACGGCGTGCGCTACGCAACCGATAGGGACCGCGAACTGCTGGATGTATTCACCTCCATACGCCATCGAACGACGCTGGACCATGCGGGCAGACTCCTCACAGCGAACACTGCCCGTGCCTTGCGGACTGCACGCGATATGACGGCCATTTTCCGTGACATTCCGGAGGCAATTGCCAACACAAGCATCGTGAGTGAGCGCCTTGAATTCACGTTGAATGACCTCGGCTACGAGTTTCCCCACTATCCGTTGCCCGGCGGCGAAACCATGGACAGCTTTCTTGAGAAGCGCGTGGAAGAGGGCGTGCGCAAACGCTACGGCTCACCAGCCAAACGGCACCTGCTCGACAAGGCACGCGCGCAGGTGCGGCATGAACTCGCATTGATTGCAAAGCTGGGTTTCGCAGGATATTTTCTGATCGTCTGGGACATCATCCGCTACTGCCAGTGGAACGGTTTCCTCGTGCAGGGGCGCGGTTCTGCAGCCAACTCCGCGGTTTGCTATGCGCTCGAAATCACCGCGGTTGATCCCGTCGGCATGGAGTTGCTCTTCGAGCGATTCTTGAATGAGAATCGCGGCGAGTGGCCCGACATCGATCTCGATCTTCCCTCTGGCGACCATCGCGAGCAGGTGATCCAGTACATCTACGAACGTTACGGCGCGCTGGGTGCGGCCATGACAGCCAACGTCATCAGCTACCGCAGCCGCTCGGCAGCGCGTGAAGTAGGCAAGGCGCTGGGCTTCGAAGAAGAGCAGATTACGCGGCTCTCAAGCCTTGTAGGCCACTGGGAGTGGCGCGGCGCCAACGACACCATGGCTCGCCACTTCGCGCAGGCGGGCTTCGACATTCGCCATCCGCGCATCGCACACTATCTCGACTTGTGCATGCGCATGCAAGACCTACCGCGGCATCTCGGCCAGCATTCAGGCGGCATGGTGATCTGCGCCGGAATGCTCAATCGCGTTGTCCCCATCGAGCGCGCGTCCATGCCGGGCCGCACTGTCATTCAGTGGGACAAGGAAGACTGCGCCGATCTGGGCCTCATCAAGGTGGACCTGCTCGGCCTGGGCATGATGGCGGTGCTCAAGGACTCCATCGAACTCATTCCGCGCCATTATGGAAAGCATGTGGACCTTGCGGAGTTGCCTGAAGATGAGCAGGTGTATGCGACGCTGCGCAAGGCCGACACCGTGGGCATGTTCCAGGTAGAGAGCCGTGCACAGATGGCATCGATTCCGCACAACGCGCCCACGCGCTTCTACGACATCGTGGTGCAGGTGGCCATTATCCGGCCTGGTCCCATCGTTGGCAAAATGATGCATCCCTACATGCGCCGCCGCCAGGGCAAGGAAGAAGTCAGTTATCCTCATCCGTCATTGGAACCGGTGCTCAAGCGCACACTCGGCGTGCCGCTCTTCCAGGAGCAGTTGCTACGAATGGCGATGGTCGTAGCAAACTTCACAGGCGCCGAGGCCGAAGAATTGCGCCGCGCTGTAGGTATGCGCCGTTCCATGCAGAGGATGAAAGACCTTGAAGGCCGATTGCGCGCAGGCATGGCGCGCAACGGCCTCAGCCACGAAGTGCAGGACAACATCGTGCAGAGCGTTTCTTCTTTTGCGATGTATGGATTTCCCGAGTCGCACGCCGCGAGCTTTGCGCTGATCGCATACGCCTCTGCTTATCTCAAGGTGCATTATCTTGCGGCCTTCACGTGCGGCCTGCTCAACAACCAGCCGATGGGCTTCTACGCGCCAGCCGTGCTCATCAAGGACGCGCAACGTCACGGCCTGCGTGTGCGGCCCATCGACGTGCAACGGTCAGAAGGTCTGTGCACGCTGGAGTCGGAACCAGATGGCTCGCTCTCACTGCGCCTCGGGTTGAACTACGCAAAAGGCCTGCGGAAATCGCCGGCAGAAGCGCTTCTGGTTGCGCGCATCCACGATGGGCCCTTTCAGTCTGTCGATGATATGGCGCAGCGCGTCCCATCATTCAATCGCAAGGAACTGGTTGCGTTGGCACGCATCGGTGCATTGAATTCACTGGGCGAGGTTGAGCATCGCCGCGACGCTCTGTGGCAAGTTGAGCAGGCTGGCCGCCCCGTCGGCCCGTTGCTGCGTGGCGCCGCAAGTGCGCACACCAGCACGGACGCGCGCATGCCGCTCAGAAAAATGACGACTGATGAGCGACTCTCCGCCGACTATGCAGGAACAGGCCTGACCACCGGACCGCACCCCATCGCCTATCATCGCGCAGTGCTTCGGCAGCAGGGTATGGTGACAGCCGATGACCTCACGCGCCTCGCCAATCATCAGTATGTGTGCGTTGCCGGTTGTGTGATCGCACGGCAGCGGCCGGGCACTGCCAAGGGCTTCGTCTTCCTCTCGCTCGAAGATGAAACCGGCATCGCCAACGTCATCCTTACTCCAGACATGTTTGAGCAGAATCGCGTTGTCGTCACACGCAGTCGCTTCATGTGTGTCGAAGGTCCGTTGCAGCACCAGGACGGTGTAATCCACGTGAAGGCACAGCGCGTCACGAACATCGACATGACCGATATTGAATTCCGCGCTCACAATTTCCATTGATTGCTTGCACACAGCGTCTTCAGAAGAAGAGACGACAGGAACTCTTAGCAGGAACCTTGAGTGACGCTTTACTATGGCGTTAGGCTTGTGCGTTCCCTCAGGAGAGTCCCAAGACCATGAAATTGTGCCGCCTTCGAACTCGTTTTGCCCATCGCTTCACTTTGACCCTTCTGCTCTGCTTTCCGTTCGCATCCGCTGCTCTCGCACAGAGCGCCACCTCGAGCCAGTGAACACACCAGTGAAGAACTGAACGAGGTGCTGCACAAATGGGACTGGGTGAAGGGTTCAATCGCCGCATTAAACGTAAAGCTGAAAGCTGCGCACTTGCCTGTCCTCGATTTTGAGCAAAAGCCGCAAAACATGCCTGACAGCGGTGACAAGGACTAGTCCTTATGAATCAGCTTCGACCTGGATTCTTTCCGGGTCGGAGCTCACTTCGAAGACATACGATAGAGCAACATTTGTAGTGCATCGGCAACAATCAACTCTTTCAGCGCGCGGCCTTACTATCTTGCCGCTGCGCTTTCTTCAGGTCGTCGCCCAACATAATCGCCTCGGCAACTTCGCGCATCGAAATCCTTCGCTGGCGGCTCTCCCTCTGCATCGTACGGTAGGCGTCATCCTCGCTCATTCCTAAATCGCGCTGCAGCACGCCCTTCGCTCGATCCACTGCCTCTCGCGTCTCCAGTCGTCCCGCCAACTGGACGTTCTCGGTTTCGAGTCGTGCCCGCTCAATCTCAGCACCTACGAGAAAGCCCAGCATCGAGAGGAGACGTACTTCGCTCTCGGTATGGTGATAGGTCAGCCGATGCTGCAATGTGATTACGCCGACCACTCTGCTGGCACAGAGAATCGGTGTGCACAGAATGGCTTCGAAGGAGTCTTCCGGAAGGCCGCGAAAGATCATGAATCGCGGATCATTCGATGCATTCGATGCGATGGCTACGGGTTCGCGGTGTTCGGCCACCCACCCGGTAATCCCTTGCCCAATCTGAACACCGAGATGATCCACCAGGTCGCTGTGCGGATTCTTTGATGCGCGCAGCACAAGCTTGTTCTGCTCCAGAACGTAAATGAAACATGAGTCGCACGGAATGACGGTCGTGATAAACTCAACGATGCTGGCGAGTACGACGTGAACCGGGTCCGCCGCCGCGATCCTGCTGCTGATCTGATGCAGAAAATCGATTGAAGTCAGGCCGTCGCGAAAGCCTGCCATCGTAGGCGTGGATGGAGCGACGCGGACCACCTCGGACGAGTGCTTCTTCGGCCCTGTCTCGACCGCTGGTGTGGAGCCGGATGCGGTTTGTACTGTGATGTCCGCAATCCTGTTCTTCTTTTGCTCCAGGATTTTGCCCGCATACTGCGCCGCCTCGTTGACGATGAAGGCCATTTTGGGGCGCGACGGTTCGAAGTCTGGAGTAATGCCGTAGTGGGCCAACTCCTCCGATGTAGTTGGGCCAATCGAAACGACAACGGTGGAAAGCAGTCCGGCGCTCAACTCCTGGCGAAAGCCCATCTCCTCGGCCACCTGGAAGAGATGAATCACCTGGACCGCGGTCATGAACAGGATGACGTCGACGCTGCCGTTGGCAATGCCCAGCACGCATTCGCGCAGCGGGCGCAAATCCTCGGGCAGCCCCCACTGATAAACCGGAACCTTGGTCACCTCGGCGCAACGGTTCGTCAATTCGGCGAGGAACTCCGGGTTCGACGCGCCGTACTCCTGCACAGCAACTCTCATGGTTCGGAGCGTATCGCCAAATTCGGCCTCTAACGCAGCCAGCATCTCCCGCCATGTGGCTGGCTCGGCGGCTGTTGCAACGACGGGCACGCGCAATTCACGCAAGGCAGCAGCCGGCTTGGGCCCGCGAGCTGCTGCCTTCACACTGCGTAAAGCGGCGAGGAACTCTTCGCGATCATACCTGGTCTGCACAATCTGCAGCAGGGCGCGCACTCCCACTCCGGTGAAGAAGATCGCCAAATCTACCTTTCCGTGAATCAGGTCTTCTGCGAATGAGAGCGCCTGGTGATTCGACTCCAGCGCGATCTCGCGCATGGCAGGCACAACAAATGGCTCTCCGCCGTACGTGCGGATCAGCTTCGCTACCTCTACTGCGCGACGGGATTCGAGCGAAAGCACTCGCAATCCGTCGAAACTCGCGTGAGCCATGCATCTCCTTCAGATACCGGCCAAGACCTATTGCCAAACCGTGTGGAGCGAAGACGTTATGCTGAATTGACAAAGGTGACGGAGCGTCCATCAGCAGACCTGCTAATGAGGCCACGGATCGCAGGGAAGAGGACTCTGGCAGATTCATACGACACTTAGGAGCCAGGTGCACTTCTTCAAGCCCGAGTCCCCAGGCTTGTGCAAACAGATTCATGTCGCAGCGGGTCGATCTGTCGTTCACAATCTTAGCGGCTTCATGCAGTGAACTGCAAAGGCATCTTTATGCGATCCTGATCTCTCCTTAGGATCCTGATGTCAGTGCATTTCAACCCAAGGCTCGTATGGCGCAGGTTCTAAAACACCAGGCGGACGGTCAGCACTAATCCGTGATTGTACGAGTGAAAATGGGCGCAGCTTCGTGCATTGCCGTATGGCTGGCATCAATACAAACAGAACGCACAGCAGGCTCAGTCGGAGAGCGGTATGCAGTGCTGATTGCCAGCACTTACGGGGAGGGCGATCCGCCCGACGCCGTGCAGCCTTTTTATAACCAGCTCTGCATGGAGCACTTTCCTCGCTTCAAAAGTCTCTCATTCGCGGTGCTCGCGCTCGGCGACTCCAACTACGAGCACTTCTGCAAGTTCGGACGTGATTTGGATGAAAAGCTTGCAGCGCTCGGCGGTTTTCGACTTTGCGAACGGGTGGACTGCGACGTGGATCTCGACGCGTCGTTCGCCCAATGGAAGGTCGCACTCCATCGCAGCATCGTCGAGATCACTGCCGCGCCATCAACAACATGCAAGCCTGAAGAGGTTACTGGCGTAGTAGCCAGCAGTTCAGTCCAGACCCCATCAAAGCGGACGGCGGCCCATACTCGGGACAACCCATTCCTCGCCCCCATTGTTGACAAGCGTCCACTCACGCGTGATGTGTCGACAAAGCTCACGCTGCATTTGGCACTCTCCATCGCGGGCTCTGAAGTTTCATACGAGTCAGGCGATGCATGTGGTGTGATTCCGCAGAATGATCTCCGGCTCGTCGAAGAGATTTTGCACAAACTCAAATTCAGCCCGGACATCTCCGTTCAAATTCCCAAATCCGGTACGGTCTCGATGCAGGTGGCTTTGCTCGACCATCTGCAAATCACCCGGCTCACGCGAAAGATGGTCAGTGCCTATGCCACGATGGGCCGCTGCCAGCACTTGATGGACCTTCTCACTCTAGAGCAACAACAAAACCTCGACGCCTACGTTTGGGATCGCGGCTTGATTGACCTGTTGTATGAATATCCCGAAGTCGTGCGCGATCCCGCCGACCTTGTGGCAATGCTTCCGAAGTTGACACCGCGTCTCTATTCCATCTCGTCCAGTCCGGCCGCACACTACGGGGAGATTCATACCACAGTTGCCGTGGTGCGCTATCGCTCTCACAACCGCGAACGCGGCGGCGTCTGTTCCACCATGTTTGCGGATCGTTCGCACGCTGACAGTCATTTGCCCATCTACATTCAGCCGAACAAAAAGTTTCGCCTGCCGCAAGACGGTGCTCGGCCTATCATCATGATCGGGCCCGGAACCGGAGTGGCGCCGTTCCGCGGATTTCTGCACGAGCATCGCGCCTTGGGAGCAACAGGGAAGAACTGGCTGTTCTTCGGAGAGCGCTCCGCAGCCAGCGACTATCTCTACCGCGAAGAATTGGAATCGATGCGGAAGGACAACTTTCTCACCCGGCTTGATCTGGCATTCTCGCGCGATCAGGGACACAAAGTTTATGTGCAGGACAAAATGCTGGAGAATGCGCCTACCGTCTGGTCGTGGCTGCAGGATGGCGCCAATCTCTACGTCTGCGGCGACGCCTCTCGTATGGCGAAGGACGTGGACGCAACTCTGCACACCATCGTTGAACAGCAGGGCGGTATGAACACCGACGCAGCCCAGGAATATGTCGATGCTCTGAAAGACCAGCACCGCTACCACCGTGACGTTTACTAATCCCCAGTAGATGTCGTGACAACCAGAGGAGGTCCGAACGATGTCTTTGCCATTGCACGACCGTGCCCATGATGGCGGCAGCGACACGCTGGTTCGCATGACGCTGGCGGACCTCGGCAAGCCGTTTGCACCGGCAACGATTGCCGCGCCGGCGCTCATTCCCGACCGGCCGCTTGAACCGGGTGAGCAATACCGCTTCCACTTCAACATGACGAAGTGCATCGGCTGCCGCTCCTGCGAGATTGCTTGCAACGAACATTGGCCGCGCCGGCGCAGCGCCGTTCTCCATTACGGGCCAGTGCAATGCTATGGGAACACGCGAAGCCGGTTTCACTTCGAGCTTGCCAGGCTATCGCAAATTCGAATCCGCCAGCGACCGCGCCGATCTCGCGAGGCTCTGGAACATCGATGTTGAGCGCATTCCCAGCGCTCGCGGCCTCGCATATCCCGACATCATCGAAGGCGCCGTCGCGGGCAAGATCAAGGCCCTTTGGTTCATTGCCACCAATCCCGCGGTCTCATTCCCCAATTACCCAGTGCTTGAGCAGGCGCTCCGTAGCGTTGACTTTCTTGTCGTGCAGGACGGCTTCCATCCCACACCTACCAGCGACTTTGCACCTCTCGTTCTGCCTGCCGCCATTTGGGGAGAAAAAGAAGGCACGTACACCAATTCGGAACGTCGCGTGAGCAAGGTCAACGCGTTCGTATCACCTCCCGGCGATGCGCGCTCCGACTTCGACATCTTCCTCTCCGAAGCAATTCATCGAGTCATTCACCTCTAGCACTCAGCTAATCCAGCGCCTTATGGAAACGAAGAATGGCGATGGACAGCAAGCCCACTCCCATGCCCGCCATCGCGGCCATTTGCGGCCACAGAATATCCATGCCGATGCCCTTAAGATATGTGCCGCGCAGCACAATCAGGAAGTAGCGCAACGGGCTCAGATAAGTGAGATATTGCAGCCACTGCGGCATGGTGCTGATCGGAAATCCAAACCCGGAGAAAGTAATCGCCGGCATGATGAAGAAGAACGAGGTCACCATTGCCTGCTGTTGCGTCGAAGAGACGGTCGAGATCAGCAGTCCCACTCCGAGCATGCAGAGCAGGAAGAGAACGGTGCCGAGTACCAGCACACCCACATGACCACGAAACGGAACCTGGAACCACAGCGAACCCACCACTGCAATCAGCGAAACATCGAACAGCCCGATCAGAAAAAAGGGCAGCGTCTTGCCCAGGATGAATTCGGCCGGACGAATCGGCGTCACCATCATCTGTTCCAGCGTTCCAATCTCCCGCTCGCGCACCACGGCAAATGCTGTCAGAGTGATCACCAACACGAGGGTCAGGCTTCCGATGATTCCGGGCACAAAAAACCAGCGGCTGCTTAAGTCCGGGTTGTACCACGGTCGCGGCTCCAACTCAACCCTCGGCATCACCTCAGTTAGCTGCGGCGCGATGCGGTTGATGCGGTCCTGCAGTTCATCCTGGGCAAAGCCGAGCGCAATTTGCGAAATGTAGCCGGATGCGATCAGTGCCGTGTTTGAGTTGGTGGCATCCACGATCACCTGCAGCGGGGCGGTCGGCCCCTTGCGCAGACTCTGCGCAAATCCGGCATGTATCTCAATCCCAACCGTGGCGCGGCCTTGTTCAATCAGATTGCCGAGTTCGCGTGAGTCGGTGAGTTGCCGCTGCACATCGAAATAAGGACTCGAAGTGAAACGCGAGACGAGTTCGCGGCTTTCCTGGCTGTGGTCCAGATCGAGGACTACCGTTGGGACATGATGGATATCGTAGGTGGCTGCATAGCCGAAGACCATCATCTGGATGATGGGCGGACCGATCAGAATAAAGCGCGTCCGTTTGTCTCGAAAGACCTGGATGAACTCCTTGATCAACATCTGTTTGATACGCGCCAGCATTGGGTCCTTTCTCCGTTACGCCAGTCTCTTGTGGAATGCGCGTGTGGCGAGTAGCGCGAAGACAATCGCGAATATTGCCAAGGGAACCAGGTCTGCGTACAGCAGCGCGGCGGGCGTTCCCTTGAGGAAGATCTTCTTCAGCACGGACACATAGTAGCGCGCGGGCAGAATGCGCGTGAGCCATTGCAGCACCGTTGGCATCTGCTCAATCGCAAACAGAAATCCCGACAACAGGAATGCGGGAAGAAATGTGATCAACAGCGCGATTTGGCTCGCGGCAAACTGGCTCTTGGCAACAACCGAAATAAAGAAGCCCAAAGAAAGCACTGCCACAAGGAACAATGCCGAACTGGCCATCAGCGTGAGGAACGATCCGCGAAACGGCACGTGAAACCAATAGATCGCGATGATCGCGCAGATCACGGTGTCTGCCATGCCGAGCACAAAGTAGGGCGCCAGTTTTCCCAGCATGATCTCCATCGCGCTCACCGGTGTTGAGATCAACTGCTCCATGGTGCCGCGTTCCCACTCACGCGCAATGGTGAGGGAAGTGAGAAACGCGCCGATCACCGACATTACCAGCGCCAGCACTCCGGGAATAATGAAGGCGCTGCTCTCCAGATCCTCGTTGTACCAAGTACGCGTTTGCACGCTCACGGGCGCGGATTGCATGGCCAGGCCGCGCGTGCGCAGCCAATTCACCTGGACCTCTGCCGAGTAACCCTGCACCACGCCCTGCGCGTAGCCGATAAGAACATTGGCCGTGTTGTTGTCCGTCGCATCCACCAGCGCTTGCACGGCCACTGGGCCGCCTTCCCGCAACCGCTCAGAAAAATTCCACGGAATCACAAGGCCCATTCTGGCGTCGCCGTCATCGATGGCGCGGGTGAGTTCGCTCTGGTTGTTGACGGCCTTTACAACGCGAAAATACTCGCTCGCCTGGAAGCGCTTCAAGAGATCCTGGCTCTGCTGGCTGCCGTCCTGATCATAGACATATACCGGCAATCCTTTTTGATCCAGGTTCACGCCGTAGCCGAACAGCAGAACCAGGATCGCAGGCATTGCGATGACGATCATCAGGCTGCGCGGGTCGCGGAGTATCTGCACGACCTCCTTTTTCGCCATCACCATCATGCGCGTCCAACTCATACGCTTCGCCCCTCTGCGGCACTGGTTGTCAATGACACAAACACATCCTCCAGAGTCGGGCGAATTCGTACTATGCGACTAACGGAAATGCTGTGTTCCTCGAGAAAGTGCTTGAGCCGCGGCGCAACTGCGTCCGCATCCTGAACCACCAGGTGCAGTGCGTTTCCAAACACAGCCGCATCCATAACGTCCTGAGCCGATTGCAGCAACTCGACCGCACCGCCCAAAGGCGAGCATTCCAACAGCAGCAACTCGCCCTTCATCGAATCACGCTTCAACTCGGACGGGGTTCCCAGCGCTACGATCTGTCCGCGAAAGATGAGGGCGAGGCGGTTGCAATACTCCGCCTCCTCCATGTAATGCGTAGTCACGAAGACAGTGACGCCTTGCGCCGCCATGTCGTGGATCAGGTCCCAGAACTGCCTCCGCGAGATCGGATCGACGCCCGATGTAGGCTCGTCGAGAAAGATGACCGGCGGCTTGTGCAGCACCGCACAGCCCAGGGCCAGGCGCTGCTTCCATCCGCCTGGAAGAGTGCCGGTGATGAGGTTCTCTTTGCCCTCCAGGTTCGCCATCGCGAGCGCCCAGTCGATCCGCTCCTTCAGTTGGTTCGATGGCACACTGTAGAGTCCTGCAAAAAGCCGAATGTTCTCGATCACCTTGAGATCGTTGTAGAGAGAGAACTTTTGCGACATGTATCCGATGTTTTGGCGAACGGCCTCAGGCTGCTGCGCCACATCGTAACCGGCAACGACAGCGCGCCCTGACGTCGGCCTCAGCAGTCCGCACAGCATGCGAATCGTGGTGGACTTGCCCGCGCCATTGGGTCCGAGAAAGCCGAACACCTCACCCTTGTGCACATTCAAACTGATTTGGTCAACGGCAACAAACTCGCCAAACCGCTTCATCAGCTTTTCGATGATGACTGAGTCGGAGCTATCAGAGGATGGATTGCCTGCTCGCTTGCTCTCAGCCATCGCTCGATCCTCCGCTGCCTACCGCATCCACAAACAGGTCTTCAATCGTCGGCTGAACCTGTTGACAACTGTCAAACGGGATGCGTGCGTTTGTAAGGATCGCCTCATACTCGGGAATCCTGCGAACTGCATCGTCCACCACCACATGCACGCCGTCACCGGTCAGCACAATGCTCGTTAGGCCCTCTGCCCGCTCAAGCTGCTTGCGCACTCCACGCGGATCCTGCGACGCAATGGATAGGACGCCCTTGTGCATGTTTGCCTTGAGATTCGCCGGTGTGTCGCAGAACAGAAGTTTTCCCTGGTGCAGCAGCGCGACACGATGACAGCGTTCTGCCTCATCCAGGTAAGCTGTCGAAGTGAGAATTGCAACGCCCTCCGCGATCAGTTCGTAGAGAATCCGCCAGAAGTCGCGCCTCGATACAGGATCGACGCCCGTCGTCGGCTCATCGAGCAGAATCACCTTGGGCCGATGAATCAAAGCGCAGACCAATCCCAGCTTCTGTTTCATTCCGCCTGACAATTTGCCCGCGAGCCGCTTCCGGAATTCACTCATGCCCGCCGCCTGCAGCAATTGATTGGAGCGTGCGTCGCGCTCCGTCCGCTTGACTCCGAACAGATCGGCATAGAACCGAATGTTCTCGTCCACTGTCAGATCTTCATACAGCCCGAACCGCTGCGGCATGTAACTGAGCGAGTGTTTGGCGCGCTCGGGATCACGCACCACGTCAATGCCTGCGATTATTGCCGACCCGTCATCCGGTGTCATGATCCCGGCCAGCATGCGCAGTGTCGTGGTTTTTCCGGCGCCGTCCGGACCAACCAAGCCGAAGATCTCTCCTCCACGCACATCGAAGCTCAATCCATCCACGGCGCGCACACCAGGGAAGCTTTTGGTCAGTCGCTCGGCGACAATCGCGGATTGGAGAGGTCCCATCATTTCCCGGCTGCTGCGGGGCCGGTTGGAGGTGTGTTCTGTTTCTGCGATGAAAGATCGACATGCGCATCGGCGGGCATCCCTGGTTTCAACTCATGATTTGCATTGTCGATGTCAATCTTAATGCGGTAGACAAGCGTGACTCTTTCCTTGTTGGTCTGCACGCTTTTAGGCGTGAACTCAGCCGAGGACGAAATAAAAGAGATGCGCCCGCGATACTGCTTGCGGGGATAGCTATCCGTCGTGATGGTTGCATCCTGTCCCCAGCGAATCCGCCCGAGGTCGGACTCCGCGATGTAGGCCCGCAGCCAGACGTGATCGAGGTCGGCCAGTGTCACCACGGGGGTTCCAGGAGACGCCACCTCTCCCAGTTCCGCTTGCCGAACGGTAATTACACCGGCCGACGGCGAATGCAGGATCGTGTAACTCAAATTCACCCGCGACAGCCCCAGGTTAGCGCCGGCCTCATTCAGATTGGCGCGAGCCACAGCGATGTCTTCCTTGCGGCTACCTTCCGCCGCCTCGCTGTATCGCTGTTGCGCCGCTTGATACACCGCCTCAGCACGCTTCCGCGCGGTTGCCGTCAAGTCGCGCTCCTGCGCGGAAACCTCGTCCTTGGCGAAGAGCTTCTTTGCGCGATCAGCGTCAAGTTTCTTCTGTTCCAGGTCCGCCTGCGCATCCAGCATGGTCTGCTGCACAGCTTTCAGTTCCTGGTCCCTTGTTCCGGCCATTGTGAGCGCAAGACTCGACTGGTGCACCCGCACACTAGCCTCATCGATCCGCACACGCTGCTTGAAGTCCGCATCCTCGAGCCGCGCCAGCACCGCGCCTTGCGTCACTTGCTGGCCCTCCTCCACCGGCAGATCGATGATGCGTCCTTGCACCTTGAAGCTCACCAGGCTTTCGTGGGCCTCAATGTTGCCCGACAGTGTCAACTGATTCTCGACTGCCGGCTTCTGCGTCAGTCGCGGATAGAAGTACACCCCTGCCGCAATGGCCGCCGCCAGCAGAATCAACACAGGTATCGCACGCTTCATCGCTGTTAACCTCGCCTGACCTCGTTTAGTGCCTATCGGGTGTCCACAAACTGTCGAATGTTCTTCTCTGTATCGCCCAGGGCGCGGGCCAGCGCAAACTTCGCGTCAACGTGGCTTGAGACGGCCTCAATATAGTTCTCCTGCGCGCGGGCAAGTTCATCCTGCGCCGTCACCACCTCAACGTTGTTGGCTGAGCCTTCAGCAAAACGGTCCTGAGCAAGCTCCAGTTCGCGTCGCGCCAGGTTCTCTCCCTGTCCGGCAACGTCCACCTGCTGTGCCGCCGAATCCAGATTCAACAGCGCCTCGCGCACATCCTCTTCAATGCCGCGGCGCAGATCGGCAATCCGATCGTCAATCGTCTTCACGCGGCTGGCAAGTTCCTGGGCCTCGCCCTCGCGATCGCGATCGAAGATGGTGAAATCGATCTGCCCTTGCACCATTCCCGTGCCTGCCACGCCGCCAATACTGCGGCCTATCGCGCCGTAGTTTCCATTGAGGCTCAGCTTCGGATAGAACCGCGCGCGGTTGGCGCTCTGCTGCTCCACTAGGCCCTCGCGCTGCCTGGCAAAGGAAAGATAGTCAGCTCGCGACCGCAGCGCGGCCGGCACCAGAGCCTCAGCCTCCGAGTTCGGCAGGGGTTGGAACCGAAGCACATCCGCAACTTCCAGAGGCACCGCGGGGTCCATGCCCAGATAACGCGCCAACATCAGCAGCGACTGCCTGAGTTGGTTCTGTGCCACTAGCAAGACCTGTTGGTCGTTGGCCACTTGCACCTGGGCACGCAGCACATCCACGCCCGTCGCGGTTCCTGCATCATGCTTGTCCCTGGCCAGCTTGTACAAGGCGTTCGACGCCGTTACCCGCGATTGGGCGGCATCCATGCGTGCTGCCGCTGACTCCGCATTCAGATAGAGTGCTGCGACGGAGCGAACGATAGCATCGCGCATATCGCGGTAATCCAGCTTGTCGGCATCCAGAGTGCGCTCGCTGGCCTTCAGCCCGTGAAGACTTTGCAAATCGAAAATGTTCTGCTGAGCGTAGACGCGAAAATCGTAGTTGGAAAACGGGCCGACGACCTCCGGCAGCCCAGGAAACGAGATGCCGAAAGCCCTCAGGTCGCGATTTTGTACGTTCGCATAGCTTTGCGCGCTCACCCGCGGCAGCAGCGCGCTCGAAGCACGTCGCATCCGTGTGCCGGCGGCCTCATCGACGCGCGCACTCGCGAGCTGTCCGTTGAGATTCCCCGCGAGACCCTTCTGAATTGCATCCTGCAAGGTCAGTCGATAAGGCGTCGGCGCCTGTGCAGCCATCCTTACGCTGAAGACGGGACTTAAGAGCAAGCTCCCCAGGAAGAAACTCACGACAACGCAGGAATTCGATTTCATAATTCCTAATCCCGGTCTGCAATCGCGATTGCTCGCCAAAAGTGCTGAAAACTGTTTTCGATCCAGGTCGCAAGCGGCGGCTCCGCGTGCAGAGACCACAATAGGATGGTTCCCATTACCGCTTGCTGAAATTGAACCGCGACCGCATCTTTCTTCAGCCGGCGATCGATTTCACCACGTTTCTGCCCTTCCTTCACCAGATCTGCGATCACTTTGCGGCCCTCGCACATCCGATCCTCGATCAGGCTGCGTACAACATCGCTGGCCAGAAACGACGAAATCACCGCGCGTGCAAGAGCGGGGCTGCGCCCAGGTTCTTTCACCAGGCCGACCGCCATTCGATGCAGCAGCGAATGAATTGCCTGCTTATTTTCGGCAGCATGGCCGGCAACCTCCCTGATCTTCGCGAGCTGAATCTCTGCCATTACCCCGAGCACATGATCTTTCGTCTCGAAGTAATTGAAGAAGGTTCCCTTGCCGACGTCGGCAGCTTCTGTAATTTCGCCGACCGTAACGTTTGCAAAGCCGCGCTCGGCGAAAAGCTGAATCGCGCACCGGAAGAGTCGCAGGCGCGTGTCTGCTGCTCTCCGCTCTCGACGGCCCATGCTATGCCCCGGCCCTGGCCCGCGTTCCGCGAGAGCCTTGGAGCCAACATGGTGACCGTCAATCATATACGACCAAAGGTATAAGCATGACCCTAGGTCATAAAGTTACGCGCGAAGATTCCTACTTGTCAAGACGGCGCACATAGATGTCATGGCTCTCCCAAAGTGAAGACCAATGACCCAACCGGGGGGCGAGAGAGGCGAATCTTTTTGGAAGCAGGGGAAGGGAAGCGCAAGGGGAGTGGATGGTTCGACCGCAAATGGCTGGAATTTACAAAGTAATCTCCGCGCGATTGTCCCCTCCCCTGTTTGCAAGTCGCGATGCTGGGCGGAGCCCGCAGCGAGTGGCCCCACTGTTTGCCCCGCCCTCCGCATCGATTGTTGTTGACTCGCCGCGGGCTACGGGTAAATGCCGCGAATCTGTACCGCCTCCGCTACGCGCCCAATCCCAAGCATGTTCGCCGCAGTGCGCATCGGAACCTTGTGGTCCATGTGAATCTTCAGCACATCCCGGAACGCAGTCTTCATCACGCGTTCCAGGCGGTCATACACATCCTGCGCCTCCCAGAACAAGTGCTGCTCGTCCTGCACCCACTCGAAGTAGGAGACCGTCACTCCGCCGGCGTTGCACAGAATGTCCGGAATCACGAACGTGCCGTTGCCTTCGAGAATTCTGTCGGCTGCGGGTGTCAGTGGTCCATTTGCCGCTTCGGCAACAATCTTCACGCGCACCATGGAGGCGTTGTCGACGTGGACCGCGTTTTCAAGCGCTGCCGGCACCAGGATGTCGCAGTTCATGGCCAACAGCTCGGCAGGTGTGATTGGCTCGCTCTCGGGGAACCCTTCCACCTTGCCGGTGAGCGCCTTCATATGCATCAACTCTGGAATGTTCAGGCCGTTCCGGTTGTAGACGCAGGAGGTCGAATCACTGACCGCGATGATCTTGGCTCCTGCCTCATGCAGCAACTGCGCCGCAATCGAGCCGGCGTTCCCAAAGCCCTGCACCGCAACGGTGGCGTCCTTCAGCTGCATGTGCAAATGCTCGCACGCGCACTGGATGGTGTAGAACACGCCGCGCCCTGTGGCTTCGTTGCGTCCCAGCGAACCACCAAGGCAGATCGGCTTCCCGGTTACGACACCCGGAATCGGATAGCCCTTGGTCATGCTGAAGGTNNAGAATGGCGCTGGTATAGCGTCGCGTCATCCGTTCCAGTTCACCATGCGACATATGCTTTGGATCGCACGTGACGCCACCCTTGGCGCCGCCAAACGGGATATTGACTACGGCGCATTTCCAAGTCATCCACGTGGCCAGTGCCTTCACCTCGTCGAGCGAGACCTGCGGATGGTAGCGGATGCCGCCCTTCGCGGGTCCGCGCACCGAGCTGTGTTGCACACGATACGCCTCAAAGCGGTGAATGTGCCCGTCGTCCATGCGCACCGGCACGGTGACCGTCAACACGCGTTCGGGATACTTGATCATTTCCCGCGTATCTCTATCGAGGCCCAGAACATCCGCTGCCGCATCAAAGTTCTCCAGCGCAAGTTCATAGGCGTTATCTGTTCTTGTTGTCGTCAGCATCGTGTTTCCTCCTTAACCGGGAAGGCCAAGCGCACGCTTTCGACAGGATCTTTCGCCTAACCAGCATTCATCCCAACCAGCGAAACAAGGTCCTGATCGTGTTTCATCCGCGATTGGTAAACCGGCGTCAGCCAGTTCCGGTAAGCCTGTAAGTGCCCTCGGGTTGCATCGAAATACATCTGCTGTATTCCGCGCGTAACCGCACCTATCGTTCCATCTTTCACCGGCCGGTGATCGACCCGGACGATGGGCGCAATGCCCACCGCTGTGCCGGTGAAGAACAACTCGTCGCACACATAGAGCTCGCTGCGGTCGATCGGCCGTTCCACGACCTCGATGCCGAGTTCCCGCCGCGCCAATTCCATCACAGCATCGCGCGTGATGCCCTCCAGCACGTTCTCATGCACCGGCGGCGTAATCAGCTTTCCTTTACGCACCATAAAGATGTTGCACGTTGCGCCTTCCGCCACCTGGCCGCTTTCGTTCAGCAGGATCGCTTCGTCGAATCCGCTGCGTCGCGCATCGTCGCTGGCCAGGGCGCTGTTGACGTAAGCCCCGCAGATCTTTGCCCGGGCGGGAATCGCATTGTCCTCAATGCGGCGCCATGAGCTTACACCCGCATGGAGACCTTTGTCCGCGTGCAAATAATCGCCAAACGGCAGCGCAACGATCGCGAAGGAATCCTGATCGTCGGTACTCACACCTATCCGTTCCGCGCTCTTGTAAGCAAGCGGGCGCACATACACATTGCCGCGGAATACGTTCCTTCGCATCAGTTCCACTGTGATCGCGCACAACTCCTCTGGCGATGCTGGAACTTCGATGCGCAGAATGCCGCAGTTCTGCTTCCAGCGCTCATAGTGCTCGTGTGGCCGCATCAGGAATAGCTGCTGCTGCGCCTCATCCCAGTGCGCGCGTATCCCTTCAAACACGCCTGTCCCGTAATGCAGCGCATGCGTCAGAATTCCTACGCGAGCTTCATGCAGCGGCATAAGTTTCCCATCGAAATACACAACCAGGTTCGGATCCGCGTCAGCCTGCATGGCACACCTCCGCTTCTCTCAGCAACTCTCGCCCCCGCGCGATGGCGCGTTCGTCCAGTTCGAACCACCGCGGACTTTTCACCAGCCGCCGCAATGCGGCATCGACGCTCGCTTGCGGAAGATCTTTCGCGACCTCAAGGAGCGCACCCAGCATGACCATGTTGGCTGCTCGCGCATCGCCAAGTTCGTCGGCAATGTGCGTGAACGGAAGCGCCAGCACATGCACGTCCTCTCTCGCGTATTCCGCTGGAAACGTCTCGCCGTTATAAATAATCCATCCGCCGGGACGCACACTGGCGTCAAACTTCCTGAGCGATGGCTCATTCATCGCCACCAGCACATTGGGCACTGTCACCAGTGGCGAATCGATGGGCTCTCTCGACAGGCGCACATGACAGTTCGAAGTACCAGAACGCATCTCCGGCCCATACGACGGTAGCCACGAAACCTCCAGCCCTGCGTCCAATCCGGCTTCCGCCAGCACTTCACCCAGCAGTAGTACTCCTTGTCCGCCAAACCCCGCAACGCGCACATGAAGATCCACATCCTTGGCTTGCTTCATCGCGGCCGCATTGCCTTCGGGCAGTTGCTCATCCGCCACTCCAAGAATCCCCGGAATCTCTTCGAGCGACGGACCCGCCTCAGCGGGCGGCCGAGGCGCAGCCTCTTTGGTGCGGTCGCGCAATACTGCCAGCGGATAGGTCTTCTCCATCACATCGCGTACCCAGCGCTGCGACTCCACCGGCGACATCTTCCAGATCGTCGGGCAAGGCGATAGCACCTCAATCAGCGAGAAGCCAAGCCCACGCACCTGGTTCTCCACGGCGCGACGTATCGCACGTGCCGCCTGTGCAATCTGCTTGTTGTCTCCCAGGCCCACGCGCTCAATGTAGACCGGCGCCTCGAGCGTCGCCAGCAACTCGCTTACGTGCAGCGGGTAGCCTTCCGTGGCCGCACTGCGGCCGTTGGGAGTCGTGGTGCTCTTCTGTCCCAGCAGGGTTGTGGGCGCGGCTTGCCCACCCGTCATGCTGTAGATGGCGTTGTTGACAAAAATCACAGTGATGTTCTCACCGCGATTGGCCGCGTGCAGTATCTCTGCCGACCCAATGGCCGACAAATCTCCGTCGCCCTGGTAGCTGATGACGATACTGCCCGGCCGGCTCCGCTTCACTGCGGTAGCTACCGCGGGAGCCCGCCCATGCGCCGCCTGCACGCTGCCCACGTCAAAGTAGTAGTACGTGAACACCGAACAGCCCACCGGCGCGATCAAAATAGTCTGGTCCTGAATGCCCAACTCATCGATCGCCCGCGCCAGCATCTTGTGCACCGTTCCATGCCCGCATCCGGGGCAGTAGTGCGTCTGGTGCTGCAGTTCGTTCTTGCGTTCATAGCGATCGAAGAACGCCTTCGCCTTGGATTGCACCACCGTGAATTCCGACTCCATTTCGCTAAACATGGGCCATCCGCTCCTTCTCCGGCTCCATGGCCGACATGCTCTCGAGCGCCAGTTTCTGTACCAATGCGAGCACCTCTTCGTGCGACGGAACATTGCCGCCGCCGCGGCCCAGGAACTCCACCGGCCGCGAACCATTCAACGCGAGCCGCACGTCTTCCACCAGTTGACCGTTGCTCATTTCCACCACCGCAAAAACACGAGCCCGCTCAGCCAGCCGCTGGAAATGCGATGCAGGGAATGGATACAGCGTGATGGGACGCAACACACCCACCTTGATGCCGCTGGCACGAGCCTCCGCAGTGACAGCCTTCAGAATGCGGGCCACAATTCCATATCCCACAAGCACGATCTCCGCGTCATCGGTGCACCACTCTTCGGCACGCGTCTCATGCTGTTCCGCCAGGCGATACTTGGCTTCGAGCGCGCGTGAGTGTGCTTCCATCTCATCGAGATCCAGATGCAAGGAGTTGATGAGGTTGCCGCGCGATGCGGCTGTGCCTGCTACGGCCCACTCCGGCAACTGCGGCGGCGTTGCCACCTGCGCAAACTCCACCGGCTCCATCATCTGGCCAATGAATCCATCTGCCAGCAGCACCACCGGATTTCGATACCGGTCTGCCAACTCAAAGGCCAGCGTCGTCAAATCCGCCATCTCCTGCACGGAGTGCGGCGCCAGAACGATGGTCCGATAGTTGCCGTGGCCGCCGCCTTTCACCACCTGGTGATAATCGCTCTGCTCGGCTGCAATGTTGCCCAGGCCCGGCCCGCTGCGCGTAATGTCCGCGATCACGCACGGCAGTTCTGAGCCCGCCATGTAACTGATGCCTTCCTGCATCAGGCTGATCCCGGGGCCGCTCGACGCGGTCATGGAGCGCACGCCTGCCGATGCCGCGCCGTACAGCATATTGATGGCGGCGACTTCGCTCTCCGCCTGCAGGAATACTCCGCCCACCTGTGGCAGATAGACAGCGGCGGACTCTGTAATCTCGCTCGCGGGCGTGATGGGGTATCCATAGAAAGCGCGGCATCCGGCCAGGATGGCGCTCTTCACAATCGCTTCGTTTCCCTTCATTAGTTGCTTGCGCATTGTGCCGCTCCATCTGTCGTTGTCTTGAGACCTGACATGTTCAAACTGCGCCGCAATACTGTGATGGCTCCCGGCTCGGGACAGACCAGGAAGCAGATGCCGCACCCCGTGCAACCCGCGCCAGCATACATCGCGGTGCGATAGCCGTAGTGATTCATCCGCTCACCCATGGCAATCACCTTGGGCGGGCAGGCTTCAACACATAGCCCGCATCCCTTGCACTCCTCCACATCGATCCGCAGCAAACCGCGATCCCGCTTCTCTGTGTCTTTCATTCCGTGTTCCCCTCCGACGGTGCGCATGGCCTCAGGCATTTGCCACCGCCGCTGTTTTGCGTTCCAGGTAATGCGAGCGCAATGCAAAGTCTTCCAATTCCTGCTGAAAGCGCGGATCGGCAATTGCGATCAGCGCCACCGCTCGTTCGCGCAATGTCTTGCCATGCAGGTACGCGATGCCGTGCTCGGTCACCACGTAATGCACATCCGCGCGCGAAGTCACAACGCCAGCCCCCGGCTCAAGCACCGGCACAATCCGCGATATAGCGCCGCCCACCGCCGTCGCAGGCAACGCAATAATCGGCACACCGCCTTTGGAGCGCGCCGCTCCGCGAATGAAATCCAATTGTCCGCCAAACCCGCTGTACGGGCGCGTCCCAAGCGAGTCGGCGCATACCTGTCCGGTGAGGTCCACCTGCAGTGCCGAGTTGATGGCCACCATGCGGTCGTTCTGCGCCACGACAAACGGATCGGTCGTGTAGCGGATCGGCCGGAACTCGAAGCTCGAGTTCTCATGGATAAAGTCGAACAGCCGCCGCGTTCCCAGCACAAAGCCCGCGACCACCTTGCCCCGGTGCAGCGACTTCCGCTCGCCGTTGATCACGCCCGACTCCATCAGGTCGATTACTCCGTCCGAGCACATTTCGGTGTGAATGCCCAGGTCGTGCTTGTCTCCAAGGCACGCCAGCACTGCCTCGGGAATGCCGCCAATTCCTGTCTGTAGTGTTGCGCCGTCCGGAATCAGCGATGCGACATTGCGCGCCACGCGCATATGCAGATCGGTAAAGGGCTCCGCGCGCAGTTCCAGCAGAGGATGCGATGTCTCCACCAGCGACGTGATGTGGCTGACGTGGATGAACGTATCTCCATGCGTGCGCGGCATCTGGTCGTTCACTTCGGCAATCACCACCTTGGCGCAGCGAGCGGCGGTGAGCGTGCAATCCACCGTGGTTCCCAGGCTCACAAAGCCATGCGCATCCGGCGGCGACACCTGCATCAGCACCACATCCAGCGGCATGGCTCCGCTCTCAAACAACGCTTCAATTTCGCTGAGGAAGATCGGCGTATAGTCGGCGCGTCCGGCAGCAATGGCCTCCCGCACATTCGCGCCCAGAAACATTCCGCGATGGCGAAAGCGGCCCGCGTATTCCGGCTTGGTATAGTCCGCGCTGCCCAGCGTCATCATGTGGACGATCTCGACATCGTGGACCTCGGGAGCCCGCGCCACCAGCGCATCCACCAGCACTGAAGGCGTACCGCAACCCGACTGAATCCATACCCGGCCACCTGAGCGCAGCGCCGCCAAAGCCTGCGCCGCACTCGTGCGCCTGGTCCGAAAGTCATCGCTCCAGAGGGCATTCGCCGGTTTCACAACCGATGCCCCTATTGCCGGCCGATGATCGTTTTGTTGCTTGCCGAGTTCGTCCTTGACCGATATCACAGCCTGGCCCTCGCTCTCAAATCTGGCCATTGGAAACTACACTTAGTTACCCCTATGGCCCGCAGTATGTTCCTGCTTAGCTTGAGAGCAATGCAGTGATAGGCGTCACTACCCCAATGGCCGAAGAATCGAAGGTTTAAGCCCGCAATTCCAGCTTCTTGTTCGCTCTGAGTGGCGTTTAAGAAACGATCTTTAGGCAATCTTCAGGAATGACGATGGGTGCCCCAGGACCGCGAGCAGGGAAGGCTGGATGCGGGTCAACTCCGCGCCTTGGCCCGGAGTCCGGGTTAGAGCTTTTGCAGCAGGATCTGTCCGCTGCCGGCTCCCTCGACCTCACCGTCCAGGCGAACGGTTTCAGCCATTCCCGTAATGTCGAGGATCAGCTCATCCACCTTGCCAGGGACGCGCTTGACGAGCTTCGGCTCCGCCACGTCGTGCAGTTTGAGCACCACATTCTTGAGACCGGTGACCGTTCCTTCGTGTGCCACAAATCGCAGGCGATACTGTTTCGCCGCGTCGATCTTCGCGGTCAGGTCAATGGAGAACGCATGGTCGCGCCAGGTGCCGACAATATTTGCCGCCCAGATTTGCGGAGCTGCGTTCCAGTCAGCCGGCGGAGGTGCGGCCGTGTGGAAGACCGCTACGCTGCGAAAGATCGGCGTGCCCACGCTCCTGGTCGTCACAACCCGCAGCCCATCCACGGCGATTGGCTCGACGGGTTGAATGCGCTTGTGGCCGATGGCCGTGCTCTCACCCAACGTGTGCCAGGCGCCGCCCGCGTGCCCTTCAATGCGGAACTGCCGCACGCGTTCGCCCCTGGCAGTGTCTTCTTGCAGGACGACGGTATCGATCTGCGTTAGGCCACCGAGCCTTAGCGTCAACTCTGCTCCGCGCCCCGCGGTCTCGGCCAGCGGTTTTGCAAAACGCTTCCGTACTTCTTGTCCGAAGGCCTTGGCAGAAGCGTTGTCTGGCTCTGAGAGCAGACCGTCACGGTTCGCGGGAATATTGACCAGCAGTTGAGCGCCTCGCCCCACCGAGCAATAGTAGATGGGGAGCAGTTGCTCCGGGGTCAGTACCTTCTTCTCGTTGGTCGTGCTCCAGAACCAGTCCGGCCTCCTGATGGAGACATCGACTTCGTTCGGCATCCACACATCTCCATCGGGATCGCTATTCAGAGAGGTGGCGGTGCCGGTCTTCGCGTCCGCGCCGTCGATGCCGTTCCAGCAGGGATACGGTGCAAAGCCGTCTTCGTTGCCCACCCAGCGAATGGTCGCCGAGGGCCCCTGAAACACCATGGCGTGCGGCTGATACTTCGCCAGCAGATCGCCCACCGGTGAGGCAGTCGATCCGTCGAACCATACTTCCACCAGCTCTCCGTAACGGGACAGCACCTCAGTGAGTTGCTCCCGATACATTGCGTCGTAGCGCGCCTGGAGCTGAGGTGTCTTGCAGATGCCGCCTGTGTTCGCGCCAAAGTGATCGTCACGCGGCGAGACATAGACCCCCAGCTTCAGTCCGTGNNCGGATGCCGTAGTCCGTCGTCTGAGTCTGCCACATGCAGAAGCCGCCCACATGCTTGGCGACGAAGACGATGTACTTCGCGCCGAGGGCGATTGCGGCCTGCGCCCACTGGTCGGTGTCGAGATGCTTNNACCTCGAGATCCTGCCACGCGATCTGATCGGCGGAAGCGAGGGCATGCGGCGTCGAAGAGACGGCCTCTCCGGGTGCCTCGCGCTCAGCCGAGGCCAAGGCCGCAGGCACTGTCCAGCGCAACGCCGAAGCCAATCCAAGCTGCGCTGTTCCCACCAACATCTGACGTCGCTTCATCGCTCACACCTCACCTTCCCAGTTTGCATCTGCGAGAGGCGCACGGCATGCAGTCTCGCCTGATGAGGCACCATTTATGTCACGGCGGTGGGTGACTCTTTGGAAGCAAGGTTGGGAAACCTCGAACCTCAAACTGGCCATGTTGAGGTTCGAAGACATCAGCAGTACGCGGCCATCACATCCCCGTAATAGATATAGGAAAGGAAAGTGGGAGACTCGTCTCCGAATTGGGCGCGAATCTTTCGCAACGCCTCGGCAAACGTGCTCCCACTCAGCACGTCCTTGATGAAGGTGGTGCTGCAGGTCCCCGCCGGATCGTCATAGACAGACCAAAGCGGCGCTACCAGCCCACCGAATTGCCGGTTCATGAGCGCTTCTGCGAATCCTCCAATTACGCCAAGGTTCAACCCCGATTTACCCACCTGGCACGCATTCAAAAAAACCAGCGGATGACGGTTCATTCCAAGCGTGACATCCGAGTTGCGCAAGTCATACACATAGACGTCGCCGTTCTCGAGCACCAGAAAGGCCATGTCTGTCTGGTTGGTACTGCAAGAGCCATGACCTGCGTAGTGAATGAGGGCGATATCCTGCCCCTTTGCGTCCTCAAACATTTCCAGAAAGCTGCCCTTGTCTCCACTTATCGCAACGGCAACTCCGGGCAGGTTGGCCAAAATGTCCTGAGACTCCCTCAATGCGGCAGCCAAGCGTGGCAGCGGAGGCCGTTTCTTGTAATCGGGTGCCGTCGTCGCTACCCGTCCACGTGCGATCCTCACGGGCCTCTGGCCTTCGTATTCCATGAACCAGCGCGCTACAGGATGGCTGACGCCCAGGTAATACGCAGGGTGCGTTGCATCGCCAAGTCGGATAAGCTCCCACGGAATGTAAGGATCGTCTGAAATGATCTGAATCGGGAAACCTGTTCCATAAACTCTGACTAACTCCCAATAGGCATCCTTGAAACACTTGGGCGTTAACTCATACAACCGTTCCCCCAGACCCTTGAAGAAACTTTTGTGCAGCGGCGCAGAGAGTGAGCCCGCGGCTCTGAAAAGGGAATCCACATAAGCAGGTGCGTCCACCACATCGTTGCCGATTTTCAGTGTCAGAATCTCGCGGAAGCTTCGCGGCAGATTGCCGCACTCCTCCTTTACGCGATCGGGAAACTTGAGGTGCCACATCATCTGCTTATCCAACGAATAGATCTCAATTGTCATCGTCGGCGGTGGCACTGAGGTATCCAGCGAAAAGTTCCCGCTGGTTGTTGCAGTCGGAATTTCCTTTGCAGATACTGCCGGAATCGCCGCATCAACGAACTCGACCACCATCTCCTCGGGTGGAGCGGGCGCGGCAGGTGCTGGTACCGCGGCGGTACTGATGGTTGGGATGGCTGCGGCGTTCGTCAGCATAAAGGCGCGGCGTGCGCTGCCGATGGTCCGGCCGTTGTACGCAAAGGAGGCATGGAGACTGACGCGATCGGCTCCCGCCAGATCCTCCACAATGGTGGTCTTCAACCTCCAGGGCAACGACGCTTTGCCATTCCTGATCATGATCGCGCCGTCGGCTGCAGAGGTCACCAACTGCGGTGCAACAAGATTCACCTGGATGGGAACCTCATTCCAGTTACTTGGGAGATTGATGATGACTCCTGTCGTCTGTGTCAGAAGATCGCGCACCAGGGCAAGGTCGACCGTGACCATCACTTCGCCGCCCGCACGAATTTCACCAGCCATGTCGATCGATGGATAGCGGGTAACGACGACAGTCTCTTGCGCGCTTTCCGGCGGTGGCTGCGGCTCCTCCGGTGCGGCACTTGGTGCCGCCGCGGCGGGAAAAACGTCATTTGCGCCCCGCATCGCGGACGTCATGGCAAAGTCTTTCAGAATCGCGTCCCAGTCGATGTCGGCACTCGCGCGGCTGAATGTCGCCGCTGCACCGGGATACACGACCTCAGGTTCCTCCGCCTCCCAGGCAGATACAGGAGCCGCCGCCGCCGCCGGTTCCTCCGCCGCCGGTTTCTCCGCTTCCCAAGGCCCCCCAGGCCCGGGCGCCGCAGCAGCATCCGCCGGTTCCCAGGGAGCCTCGGGAGGTTCCGCCATCGAATGCGACTTAGTTTCACGGGGTTCGTACGGTTCCCAAAGATCCTCACGTTGCGCGGCAGGTAAAGCTGGTTTCCACAGGGACTGAGCCCGCACATCAAGGGACTGTGTATTCGCGACTACGCTGGGCATGCCTTGAATGAACGAATGTCCTTCAGGATAAACACCCACTGACAACGGTTCATCTTGCTGGCTCATCAACACAAACCGCGAAGCCGAGCCACTGGCTGACACGAAGATGATCGGTGGCGGCAGCATCCGGTTGTAAATGCCCTGTGAGGCTTCGTTCCTGTGCAGCCTATCCGCCAGCTTGCCAGCCGCCAGCAGATCGTCACTCATCTCCGAAGGCTTCAAAGCTACGTGCCACCCGTCAGGATGGGTGATCACCACATACTCCGGCGCGCCTTCCAGCAAATGTCCGAGCGCCGCACCCTTCTCTGTGGCCGCAATGGTCACGATATTGTCCGTCCACTGGATGAGGGGAAGATCTCCCTGGGGAATGGACTTCCACAGCATGGGGGATGTGGACAGTGATCGCTGCTCCTCAACGGCACCCGGATACACCTCGAACAAATCGCTTACGGGCAGAACGTTTTGATCACCTTGAATAGTGATGCGATACAGACCCGCCGGAAGTGGGGCTAACTCAACACGGTACGTGTTACCTGAGAAAACAAGATCCTCCTCGTGAACGAATACGCGATCATTCGCAGTTTCCACAATCGCCTTGAGCATCGTGGTGGCGCGGTCCGCCTGCACCCGCAGCAGGATCGGCTCCCCAGCCTCAAAGGCGTCATCGATCGCCACACTTAGCCGCACCATTCCCGCGGAACCTTTCGTGGCGTCCTCCACTGCACGCTGAATATCATCGTCCGGCTCGATCTGCACAACCTCCCGTTGGATGGCTTGCTCCATGTAAAGGCCCGTAAGCACGCCATCCAGATGCTCAAGCACGGGGCCAGAGTATTGCAGCGACGCATGCTTGTCCGCGACAAACATACCTAAGCTGGAATCGGCCCATTCAAGCGGCGTGGCGGACACACGCGGCACCGTCCCGTCACCGCTATAGTCCTGGCCGAGATAGTCTGAAATCAACCGCACTTCGCTGGAACTGCCTGCGACGATGCGCGCCGATTGCAGCGTAGGCTGATGCGTTCCTACTACCGGATAGATACGATAGCCATTAGTCGAATACTCTGGAAGTTTGCTGTTCGCAGCCTGGCTGTCCGCAATCTCCTGGTGGAATGCGAAGGCCGCGGCGACCCGCACCGGATCTACATTCGGAATCCCCCGTGGATTGTCGACGCGAAGTAGTTCACCATCGCCGTAGTCGCAGCATTTGTAGTTAGGGAGTAACTGATAAATTGAAGTGAACGACCGAAGCATCTCCGATAAGTCAATAAGGTTGAACGCCTTCTTGTAACCATTGGCGAGAAAGTTCAACGCATTGAGCGAGCCACTGTAGGGAGTTCCGAAGGTGATGAGCGCGCGAGTCAACCGCCACCCGCCGAGCACCTCGAGATAGTAGCGTGAAACCAGGCCTCCCATGGAGTGGGCCACCAGAATCAGCTTGCCATTCGGATCTCCGTCGCTCGCCTTCCGCCAGTCCTCCAGCCAGTCTTCCGCATGCACCTGCAGCCACTTTGCCGCGACGCGGTTATCTCTCCGCCAGTCATAGGGAAACTCGAAGTAATTTCGACCAGGCTTGACATTGTCGAAGATCCTGGCAATTGCTTCGCTGGTCTCCGTGTAACCGTCGATCTTCCACAGGCCGGGAATAATGTGCGCCGAAGGCATCACCCGCGTGGCGATAACTCCGTCATCGAGATACGCCTGGTCAGTTGGGTCGCTCTGCAAACGAAGCGATTGGATATCATTCAGCCCGCTCGCGACCGCATTCAGGAACCCTCCAGCGGAAGGAGCCCATACATCCTTGCCATTGCGCTGGAGAACGCTTCCCATGATGCCCGGAAGAAAAACGATGACGTCCTTAAGTCGTGCCATAGAAAACCTCGCTGCCGGAATACCGATGATATTTGGGGGCCGGCTTCAGCGCTGGAAACTTGGGTGAAAAGACTATACATCAGGAGCATCACTACTTCTCTTGATTTTTTCGCTGCCGGGCAGGGGCAGACCGTTGCCGACCAGCACAAACGCGGCCCAATCGCGCATCAGCCATCCCTGCTGTGCGAGTTCGCGACAGGTCTGCCTCAGCGCTTCCGGCGGTCCGCTCTCAAAAAGATGCGAATAGAAGGTCGTCATGAACTGCCGAGCTTTATTGTCCGCAACGCTCCAGAGTGGGCCGACGATATTCAGCGCATGCGCCGCCAGGATCGCGGGAACCAGCCCATAGGGTTCGTCTCCCGGACCGAATCGATAGAGGCCACCGTTGCAAATGCTGAGGACCACCAGCGAGGCACCGTGAAAGTCCATCCCGCGAAGCTCTTCAGCGAGCACACGTCCATCAAACCCCTCGCCAGGCGCCAGCAGAAGCTGGTGAAAGTCGATCGCATCCTGCTCAGGAAACGCGCCATGGGTCGCAAAGTGCACCATTCCTGCCTGGCCCACTTCACGACGCAAAGCGGCTTCGCTGGCATCCTGGTTGATCAGGACCTTACAGTCCATTTGCTCCATCACAATGGACGACAGCAGGCTCACTTCCACTTCAGCCTGGGCTAGATTCTTCAGCGATGTATCCGGCAAAGGCCGCGGATTCCCAAAGGCGACAAAGCGCTTTGGTGCTGAAGTCGTCGTCGCGCGCAGCTTGTGCCACACTGACGCACTCGGCGCGAGAGTGATCGCAACATCGTTCATCAGAGCTTCGCCGCCGTTGGCGATCACTGCATTCCAGGGCACCGTATGGAGAATGCGATGAGGAGATACAATCCAGTGCTTCTGTCGCTTTGGATCGATGCCACTCTCGAGCACGGGCGTGATCAAAAGCTCGCCAAACCTTCTCAATCGGACTTCAGCTTCCCCTTCGTTACCGGCTTGTATATCTTCGCGGCATGCGAATAACACCGCGGCTAACTGGCTCGTCTTGAGCGGAGCCCCGCCATTGATGCTGAACGAACCTGCAAAGCCGCCGATGTCCGCAAGCGCTGTTCGCAGATTCAATGCGTAACAGTGCACCCCTTCCCGTGTGACGATCATTCCATGCAGAGCAATCGCCGGATGCGTGGGGTGAAGGGGAATACAGTAATCGACCAGAATCTCGTCCGGCTGCAACGCCAGTCGAACGTCGTCCAGACTCGCCACAGGTTCAACCGCGCTGAAGCCGGCACTTGCGCGCGCATAAGCATCTTCCACCGCGCGGATCGGCAGTCTGGTGTTGGCTGGCCCCCACCGCTCCAGAATCGGAAGCCCGCTATAGAGACGAAGTTCTCTCTCGTTCCAGTTTGCAGGCTGCGCGTCGGGAAAACTCAGGATGCTCTTCTCAAGACTGCGGATGCCCTGCCTTTCCGCTTCGGGCAAATCGATATAAACCGACCCAAGGTGATCCAGAAGTGTCCGTGACTTGCCAGCCTCCATCAAGCGAAACAGCGTAGGAAGGTCCGGAGTCTGGCAGCGAGCCTCATCACTGAAAAGTTCGCCAATGCGCAAGTCCACCTGCTGCGCAGCCCATAACCTGCCAACGCGTGAACGAAACGCACCGCGCAAGCCATCCACCTTGTCGAGGAGCGCAACCCGCGAGGAGCGCAAGTCCTCTTCAGTCGTCTCACCGCTCCTCGCCCGATCGTAAAGGGCGCCCGCGGCAAGCAGCCACGCGGTCGTGTCGCCGCATCGCGCCGCGTTCTCCATCGCGAAGTTCAGACGGGCGGCGCCCTTGTCAGGCTTGGGCATTTCCATAACCCTTGTCTAATTGGTCCAGCCAGTAAGCTATGCGCGAAGTCTGCTCGGCGTCATTGAAGAACACAAAATCGACCGGAACAAGAACGTTCGCGTCCGCGGCAAGTTCGCTCAGCAGCTTATCTGCCACTGAGCGATCTTCATCGGGCATCACCCGCGTGATCGCCCTTTTCGCGGTATTTGCAATCAGGTCGACCATACGGGCGAACGCTGGTGTCTTTTCAAAACCCGGCGCGCGCTTGCACGCTCCCACCAAGTCGGCCAATGCCGTCTTCAGCCATGTCAAATCAATGTCTTTCGCCGTGAAAGCGAAATACGAGCAATCCGCCGCATTCACCTGTAACTCAAACGCCAAATCCTCATCTCCCTTTGAGTCGGCAAACCCCTGCAGCGGAAGAATCTGATCCCGTATCCACTTGTACTCATCGGGTGTCTTCGCCCTCTCAAAGAAGATGCGCAGCGAATCAATCTGGCTTCCAATCTGGTTCCGATGTTGGCCCAGGCGCTCAAAGATCGCAATCGCAACACAAATGGCGACCGTGGCTTTCATCTCGTCCCGCGGTGCCGTGAAGAATGCTGTTTCGTAGATTTTGCGCGCCTGCGCCGCCACCGCAAACGTAAGCTGACCGGCATTGGCGTCGAGCGCAGCCTTAAGCTCGCCCTTGCTGAACGCTTCCATCAAAACAGATACCAGATCGTCAGCCATTCTCATTCCTCCAGGCTTTCGTGCACGTGGGCTTGACACGATCAGACCGTCCCCACGCGGGAAGAGTAGCAGAACCAGACGTCTCGATGAACTGTTTTCCACTTTCCTGCTTGCATCGTGAACGTTCCTCGACAATCCATTGGTGATATAAGAGTGTCGGTGGTTTAGCCACGTACCGCTCGGCACACCAATCCCGCGAGGGTTCTCAGAAGTAAGCAAAACAGGAGGAAGTATGTTGGACCTCGACTACACCTACAGTGACATAGCAAAGATGATCGACCATTCGCTGCTGAATCCGGCGCTGACCGCAGCGGACCTCGATGCCGGATGCGCGCTGGCGGCGAAATACGATACGGCCAGTGTTTGCATACTCCCCTATTACGCCGCCCGATGCAGCGAGTTGCTTCGAGGCACCACGGTGAGGACCAGCACGACGATTGGTTTTCCGCATGGCGGGCATCGATCTTCCGTGAAGATGTTCGAGGCCGCGCAGGCTCTGCGGGACGGCGCAACCGAGCTTGATGCGGTGATCAACATCAGCAAGGCAAAGAGTGGAGACTGGGATTATGTGGGGCGTGAGGTTCGCGAACTGACTGAGCTTGTTCATGCGAATGGCGCGAAGATCAAGATCATCTTCGAGAATTTCTATTTAAGCGACGAAGAGAAGATAGTTCTATGCAGGATTTGCGGCGACATCGGCGTAGATTGGGTCAAGACCTCTACGGGCTACGCGGGAGGAGGAGCGACGATGGAGGACCTGGTGCTGATGCGCAAGCACTCTCCAGCCCATGTGCAAGTCAAAGCTGCGGGCGGCGTACGCGATCTCAACACTCTGCTGCGGGTGCGAAGTCTCGGGGTGACACGAGTTGGCTCCACGCGTACGGCGACTCAACTCGACGACTGCCGGATGCGGCTCGGGCTTGGCCCTATCGGGACTTCCAACACCATGCAATCAGCCGAACGGTAGTGAAACTCCTTTCGAGAGCATCGATAGCCGCTTCACGTGGCACCAACTATCTCGCCACTCAGGTTTGCTCGGGCAGGTTTTGCAGGTCGATGCCCAACTGCTGGCACTTCTTGTAAAGGTGGCTACGTTCCAGGCCCAATGACTTCGCTGTTTGTGTCACGTTGCGTTGGCAGTGTTCCAGCTCAGCCAGAACAGCTGCTCGTTCAAAGGCCAACACGCGTTGCGCGAGAGGTCCGCTAGCGTCTGGGCTTACGGTGCTTGCCGTTGCCGTTCTCGCCGGGGGCTGGGACATGGGCAATGCCAGCCGCACCGACTCGGCATCCACCTCGGTGTCGGCCAATAGCAGCAGCCGCTCCACAACGTTGCGCAACTCGCGAATATTTCCGGGCCACGCGTATTCCTGCAGAGACTCGATCGCAGCCGAGGTAAACTCGACCGGCTTCCAGCCGTTCTGCGCACTCAGCTGGCGCGCAAAGTGCTCCACCAGGGCGGGCAGGTCTTCGCGGCGCTGGCGCAGGGGAGGCAGTTCCACGGGAAAGACCACCACGCGATGGTAGAGATCGCGGCGGAAAACACCGGCCTCGACAAGTTGTTCAAGATTGCGATGGGTGGCCACCACGACGCGAACATCCACCGTCGTCGGCTTGTTCGCGCCGATCCGTTCCACTTCGCCCTCCTCAAGAACACGCAGCAGCTTTGCCTGCATGGCCGAGGGCATATCGCCAATCTCATCCAGAAACAAAGTGCCGCGATGCGCCTGCTCGAACTTGCCGGTGTGTCGCTGCGCAGCACCTGTAAATGACCCTTTTTCGTGCCCGAATAATTCGCTTTCAATCAGCTCAGAGGGAACCGCAGCGCAATTCAGAGTGACGAACGGTCCGGCGGCGCGATGGCTCTTTTCGTGCAAGGTGCGCGCGACAAGTTCCTTGCCCGTTCCCGTCTCACCATAGATACAGACGCGCACCTCGCTGGCCGCAACACGCTCAATCTGCGTCATCACCCTGCGCATGGTTTCGCCCATCCACACCAGGGTGTGCTTGCCGACGCGGCCGCGCAGATCGCGATTTTCCGTTTCGAGCCGAGTGAGCTTCAGTGCGTTCTCGACCGTCACCAGCAACTTGTCCGTCGAGAGCGGCTTCTCGAGGAAATCCAGCGCTCCCAGCCGCGTTGCCTTCACTGCCATTTCGATGTGCGCCTGACCGCTCATCATCACCACCGGCGCCGTTACGCCTGCGGTCTTCAAGTCTTCAAGAAGCGAGAGGCCGTCGCGGCGCGGCATCACCACGTCACTCAGAATGAGATCGAAGGGCTGGGCAAGGGCCAACTCCAGCGCGCGCGCCGCGTTGTCGCATACGACCGCTTCGTGGCCTGCCAGGCGAAATGCGCGCGACAGGGAAGCAAGCGTGTTTGCCTCGTCATCGACGATCAGAATTCTTGCGCTCATAGCTTCGCTTTCGGCAGCGTGATGACAAACGCTGCGCCGTTGTGATTCTCAGAGCCTGCGTTGCTTTCCACCGCGATTGTCCCCGCATGATCAGCCACGACGGACTGCACGATGGCAAGTCCCAGACCGGTTCCATGCTGCTTGGTAGTGTAGTACGGGGTGAACAGCCGCTCGCACTCTTCCGCGGTGAGGCCCTGGCCAGTGTCGGCCACGTGGATCTCCACTTGGTCGCCGCGCGCTTTGGCCGACAGCGTAAGAGTGCCCCCGTCCGGCATCGCGTCCATCGCATTCAGCACGAGGTTGCAGAGGGCGCGATGGATGAGTTCGGGGTCAGCGTCGATCGGCAGCGGTTCCTGCGCAACTTCTACCTTGCATTCGATCCCCTGTTCACCGCGGACTTGCGACGTGCCAGCCTGAGCCGCTCTGACAAGCCCTGGAAAATGCAACTGGGCCGCGCGCCACACGCAGTCTCTGGCGTCGATCCGTTCGGTCTCGGGCCGGGGCATTTTGCTGAAGTCGCTGAAGCGCCCGATGATGGTCTTCAGATTGGCAATCTCCATGCCGAGCGTCGTGGTGCTCTCGCTGAAGACTTCGTCAAACTCCTCAGGCGACAAGGCGCGGGCGCGCACCAGGTTTTCGACCGTGAGTTGCAACGGGAAGAGCGGATTCTTGAGTTCGTGCGCCAGGCGGCGCGCCAATTCGCGCCAGGCGGCGACGCGTTCACTCTGCACCAGGCGTTCGCGCTGGCTTGCCAGTTGTCCGGTCATGTGGTTGAAGCTGCGTGCCAGCACCCCAACTTCGTCGCGGCCGCGGTCGGGCACGCGCACATCCCAGTTGCCGCCCGCCACCGCTTCGGCCGCTCGCGCCAGCTCTTCGATGGGCCGCGAAACCCGCGCGGCAATCCACAAACTAAATGCAATCGCCAACAGAATTCCGGCGGCCGCTACACCGTAGGCGATGGCGCGAATATGCTGTTGCGTCTCCACCATGCCTGCCCGCGAATTGGCCACCATCAGCACTGCCAGCACCTTCCCAGCTTCGTTTTTCAGCGGAATGGCCGTGGCGTTGACGCTGTCTTCTCGCCGGCTGGTGAGATAGACGATGGCGGTGGCCTGCTGTCCTGTGTTGCGGGCCGTGTCAATAAGTCGTTGATAGCGGGCCGCGTCCGGCACTTCGCCGTTCGCTCCCACCAGATGCCTGGGATCAAACGCACTTGAAGCGCTCGTGCCTGCGTCCGCGCCGCCATCGGACCCGCCATCGCTGTAAAGCGTCACCTGCATTCCCGGCAGAACAGGCAGATCGGCCAAAAAGCTCTGATCCATGCGCTCGCCGCCCACTAGCCGCACCGGCGGCTCAGTGGCGGACTCACTTCGGCGTACGGCACGCACCGCGAAAAGCCCTAGTGCGGAGCTTCCATCGGGCAAATCTTCGCGCTTGAGAAAAGGTGTCGGCGCTGTAACTGCCGCCGCCGGTTCAGGGTAGCCAAAGCGTGCCGGCCACTGCGCCGAACTCACGATGGTTCCGTCGGGCGCCACGATCTCAAGAAAGTCGAGCTGCGACTCCTGGGCCAGCGTCTGCGCTTCATTCACGTAGGGCGCCGCATCGCCCGCCTGCGCAAATTGGAATGCAATGGCGCGAACGTGCTCGCCTGCAGCCATGCGATCCACCGCCGCAGCCACCTCCGCCGAGCGGTGCTGGAACTCGCGCTGGAACTGGCTCACGAACAGAGCCGTCTCCTGCTGATCGCGCTGCTCAAACACATGGCGGATGCGCACCAACACCGTCCACGCCACCGAGGCCACGGCTGCGGCAACGGTAAGTGAGAACAGCAGCAGCAGCTTTTGGCGCAGGCTCACTTTGAGTCCTCCAGCGAAGCAACGGCCAGGTCGGGCAGCCCATCCGGGCCGAGGCGCAAGTCGCGCACGCGTCCGCCTGCAGCCCATGCACGCGGAAGAAACAGCAACGGGATCAGCGTCCTGCGCTCCAGGAATTGACGCTCCGCCTGGTAGAGCGCGGCCAGCGTTTGTTCTGTGACCGGCGCAGTCAATCCTGCGCGGCGCATCGCAGACTCAAGCGCGGCCGCCGCATCGCCACCCTCAATCGGAATGCGCCGAATCACCAGGTCAGCGTGTTGCGACGACCCAGCTGCCTGCGCGTTAATCCCTGCTTCATGCAGGTTGAGCGCGATGCGTTGTGCCGCCAATTGCATCGCGCCCGACCCCTCCGCGCCGATGAGAATTGCGGGCGTAGTGAGACCGCCTCGCAACTCACGTGCTTTGTTCACATCCCGGTCTGTGGCAAACAAAAATGAGTAGCCGGCAAGCGACTGCGGCAAGAGGCTGGCCGTTACCTCGCCCTGCTTTTGGAAAATGACATTGGAGAGTGCGCTTCGATCGATGGCCAGCGCAATCGCCGCGCGCAGGTTGGCGTTCGACAGAAATCCCAAGTCCGGAATCTGGAGCGCGAGCAGCGTGACCGCCGGTGCCGTTGCGACGGTGAGCCTCTGATCGTGCGCTTGCCGCAACTGCTCCGCGGGAACCTCTACCAGGTCGGCGCGGCCCACGCCCAGGTCAAGCCATTGATCGCGAACCGATCGATGCACATGAATCTCAACCGCGTCGAGAAAAGGACGGCCCTGCCAGCAGGTGTCGTTGGCCGCGAGCGTCAGCACGCCGTTTGAAAAGCCTGCAAACTGGAACGCTCCCGTCCCGATACTGGTTCCGCTTCCCGCACCGGCCAACACGATTCGGTAGTCATCGCTCGCCAGCAGTTGCGGCAGGTTGGGCATGGGCGAGTCGCTGGTGAAGACGACCGATGAGCCCACAGCGCGGATCATTGTCCATGGGCAGTTCGCCGGGCATGCCGCCATCAGCGAACTCACGACGTTCACTGATGTCAGCGGCGTTCCATCCTGAAAGTGCACGCCTGCCCGCAGCCGGAATTGCCAACGATGATCGTCACTTTCTGATTTTTGTTCAATCGCCAGCGCAGGCCGTGCGATTCCATTCGCATCGAGAGCGGTCAGTCCATCGAACACCAGCCGGCGCGCCAGGCTGTCAGGCCGCTGCCACGGATCGCCCTCCATCTCGACGCGTATTGTTCCGCCGTAATGAGGACGCGTGCGCGCCATGGACGGCAGCACCAGCGCGGCCAGCATCACGCTAATTGCAAAGCGCCGTAACACGGTCCACCTCATATTCGTCTCTCGTATTCCGCACCACCGCAAGCACGCTCATGCCGTCCGGCGCGGACCACAACGCGGCAACGGTCCCCTCCATTGCCAGCGGGGCGCTGGCGGGAACGGCCTCCAGCGAAGGTACCTCGTAGGCGCGGAGACTGTCGCTGCTTGCCTCACCTGATCCGCTGGCCACAATCTGCGTTCCCGCCCCGCACCCGGAGTGAAGCTCCGCAAAATCGCTGCCCCAGTCGCGCGCGCCCGTCACTTGCTTCAGTGCGCCGTTCTCCGCCAACTGCACCTTGCCGTCAATGCCGGAGATCAGCAGCGCCACTCCAGAAGCAGGGCGGGGAATGACGGCAGCAGAATAGAACGGCGGCAGATCGACCCCAACGCCGGGACTGACCACGCCGGTGAAGTAATTGCGGGCTGAGTTGTAAAAAGCTGAAAGGGAACGGGCCTGGACGTTGCCCTGAGTCGCGGCGTTCATCGTCATCGCTGTTCCCGCCGCGTTGGGCCATGCGATGGGCCATGGATCGTCGCTTTCATGGCAATGCAGCTTCCAATCCGTGGTGGTTTGATCCGGCGCCAGGCTTGATGTGCACTCCACTCCCGGCAGCCAAACCTCGAATCCCTGGCCACCCCCAGCGGGCATGATCACACCGCGAGGGTCCCGTGCGAGCGCACGCTTCTGCCCAATGTTCATGAGTGTCTGCGGCTTCAGGCCTTCCGGTCCGCGACCGAAAACCGCGATTGCGTCCGGCTCCACGGCCACCAGCACATTCCCACTCTCCATTGCCGCCAGCACCGGGTTCTTCGTCGTCAACACGGTCTGTTTCCGGAGCGTAAGTCCGCTCGCGGCCGCGCCAGTTCGCGTGTTGCCCGGCGGCAGAGCCACCATCACCACCCGCGTTTCGGTGCCTTCAACAATCTCCGCCACCCACAGCCGCTGGCGCGCATCCTCGCTCAGCGTGACGCGGACCGCGCTCGCCCCTTCCGCCCCTGAAGTGGTTACTCCGTGCGCCTTCAAGTCCTGTTCCAGCAGCCGGCTGATCGCGGAGAGCTCATCGGACCGAACGGTGGAAAGATTGCGAACGGTGAGATGAGCCTGACCCAGACCAACAACCGCGGCGATCTGCTCGGCGAGCGCACCGGCCGGTTGATCCCATGGGCCAGTCTGCGCAACAGGCGGTTGCGCAGCAATCGATGCAGTGCCGGCAAATGCGCTCACCACTGCCGCAATCCACCCTATCAGCGTGATTTGTCGCCGTCTTTTCATGGTCCTTTTCGTATGGCGGATTATATCGTTTGACGCGTTCATTCCTAGCCGACAGTCCAAAGGCACAACCACACGGGTCGACCGAAACTTGAATCAGGCGGGAGCCGAAACTCCCGCCCCGCATTCTGCTAATCAATGCCCGCTCTTGGGCGCGGGATCCTGCTCGCTATCCATCTCCTGCTTGATCACCGGGCTATTCGCTACATTCTTGAAGACATCGTTGGCGAAGAAGAACTTGCCGTCCGATGGAACCATCACCACCTGGATCTTGTCAGACAAGCGCTCGGCGATGATCTTGTTAATCAACAGCGGCGACTTGTTCAGCAGTTCCGCCTCGCTGGTCATGCGCTCCGCATTGGCCTTGGCCATCAGGCGCACCCGGTTCGCTTCAGCATCGGCCAGCAGGTTGCGCCGCTCAAGCTCCGCCTTGCTATCGATCACCTTTGCCTGCGCGTCGGCCTCCGCGTTCTGGATGGTTGCCTCTTTGCGCGCCTGCGCCTCCAGCTTGCTCTGCTCGATCTGCTTCTCCTTCAGCGGCAGTGTGTATTGCATGGCATCGGCCTCACCCTTGGCCTCCACCACCTTCGACTTGGCCTCCCCTTCTGCCAGCTTCACCTTTTGCGCAGCTTCGGCCTCGGCCTGCAGTTCGGCAATGCGCACCTGCTTCTGTTGAATATCCGTCACCACTCCAAGCTGATCGTCCTCCTGTTCCTTCAGCAGAAGGCCCTCCAATCCCTTTGCATACTCTGAGGGCAGTTGGATGTCCGACAACATCACCTCATCCACCAGAATGCCGTCCTGCCCCAGTTTGCGCGTAATCACAGTGGCAGCCCTGGCGCGCACCTCCTCCCGCTTGCTCGAGAAGATCTCCCGCACCGTGTATTCGGGCGCCAGCTCGCGCCATGCGCTGGCCACCACCGGAGGCACCAATTGCTTATCGACGGGCTGCGGCATGTGCGCCTCCACGCTCGACAGCCGGTTGGGGTCAAGGCGATAACGCACCGTCACCGCCATGCCAATGTTGAGCCCCTCGCGCGATTGCACGCTCAACGCATTCCGGCCGGCTGCGGACTTCGTGCCCTCCTCCGCGATGCCCGCGGTAAACAGGTGATCGCGCAGGTCGAATGTCTGCACGTTTTCCACCAGCGGCGTAATAAAGTGCAACCCCGGATAGAGCGTCCCCGGCAGCGTGCCGCTGATCTGGCTCACGCGCACCCCGCCCATGCCGCTCGGCACCACCACNNCATCAGCACTCCCACAACCATGAGCAAAAACTTCAATGCGAGCATTTCCTGTCTCCTTCTGCGTGCTTGTGCTCTTCGCGTTTCCTGGAACCCGGCCATGGAGCAAGCAACAGCCGGACCAGTCCTCCAAACGTCAACTCCTCCAACAGCAGTCCCGCCACTACCGGCAGCAGAACCGCCCCCAACCCACCCATCGCTTCCGTGATGAAATTCATGGCACGCTCCTTTTGCCGCGAGACCAGTTACCGCGAAGCCGGTATTGCAACTCCCGCCGAAGGCATCTCACTCTTCGCTATCTGTCCCTGCTGGCTCATCGCAGCGCTGGCTGTCTCGGCCGTAGCCGTAAGCACCGGCTGTGCTTGTGCCGTAACCGCGGGCTTCTGGCTGTCACCAAACAATGCGGCCGTCTCCTCGTTGCGCTGGCCTACCAACTCCACGGTGTCGCCCACGGCCACCAGTTCGTAGAACTCCTCCAGGTCGGCCTTCGCCATCCGGATGCATCCATGCGAAGCGGCCTTGCCAATCGACTTGGGTTCATTTGTTCCGTGGATTCCGTATCCGTGCGTGTTCAATCCCATCCAGCGCGTGCCCACCGGGTTGCCTGGGCCGGGCAGAACGGTTTTGTCACCGTGGTGATAGGTCGGATTCTTCACGCGACGCTCGATGGAGAAAGTCCCCTCCGGGCTGGGTGTCGAAGGCTTGCCTACCGCGACGGTGTAGACCTTCTTCACCTGGCCGTCTTCCACCAGGGCCAGCTTGCGGTCTTCGAGACTCACCACGATCACGCGCCGGGGCGCGGTTGCCGCTTCTGAAGTCGACTGCTTTGCTTCCTGCCCCATTGCCTGTGCCGCCAGCACCACCACCGCACCTGCCACCGTCGCCAAGTTGCCCAGCCAACCAGTTCTCATCGCATCCCCCGAACCCCTGCTTCAAATGGCCTGCGCCCACACACAGTGCAACCGGTGCGCCATCGGGTATCAATTGAAAACAAAGAAGTTGTGCTGGGAATGCATCAGGAAATCCGTGTCAGCTCAGGCACAGTGTGCGTGCGCTGACACGTTCCCCAGGCTGCGCGGAGCTACTTGATTTGTTTTTTTGGGGGGGAGAAGGGTGGCACTTTAATCGCACGCAAGGAAACCGATTTCTTGTTTGCTCACACCACGCTCAAAACGCCAGAAGTTAGCAGTCACAACACTCCATTTCAGATCGTGTCATCCTGAGCAGAGCGAAGCGGAGTCGCAGGATCTGCGGGTGTCTTTCTTAACTGCAATCCACCGAAAATGCGCTTGAAAAACTGTTACTTCCGCAATGTCCACGATCCGACCCGGAACCCGTCTGGGCGTACTGCTCGGACGCTTGAGTGCTCTGATTCCTGCGATCACCGAGCGGCTCTTTACTCCAGAAATGGCTCCTGTCTCGGCGCACCGCCGGATGAAGAGAAGATGACTGCAATTTAATTGAGTGAATCGACGGCGCCAACATGCGCAAGATGTATGCTGAACTGGTCATCACACCGGGACCCCGTACTCAACACGGAGATTTGAAGAGACCATATTGCCGATCGGAGGGTGGCCTCGGAGCACGGATGCGTCACTTTTCGTCAGGCACCAGGCCGGAGTGTCGCCTGAATCGGGCCCACTCGGTCTGTCCCGCACTTGCGCATGGGAGTGGCAGAGAGACCTGCTACGTGGGGAATTTGCAAACTCATGATTCCGCAGTGGTCGGGGTATCACAGGCCATGCTTTTCCGTTGCACCGTCGCAACGCAATCTCATCGGAGGTTTTCCCAAGTGCTGAAATCACGCCTGATATTGGCATTTCTCTGCCTTTGCCCAATCCTTGCTGCTGCCCAGAAAACCGACTTACCTGGCAGCGCAGACCATCCCATGATCTCGCGGTACCCAGGCCTGGTGATCACCGCCTACAGCGTGAAGGACTTCGATGCATTCACCTTTCCGCTAGGCAAGCTCAATCCCTCAAGTAGCAAATTCGCAAAGAGTCAGGTAGTGGAAGGCAAAGTCACTCGCATCTATTACGAGTACCCTGAAGACCGCACCAGTCTGGAGATATCTCGCAATTACGAAACGGCGCTCAGGAAGAGTGGCTTCTCGGTTCTCTTCACGTGCGATGGTGAAGACACCTGCGGCTTTGGGGATATACGACTCACGAGCGACAAGCCCGAGCGCTGGTGGTCATTGCCTCGGCAACTCAGTGCGAAGCTAAGCCGGCCAACCGGGGATGTTTATGTGAGTATCCATATCTATGGCAACTTGCATGGAATCCAGCTGGACGTCGTCGAACCGAAACCGATGGAAGGCGGCCTCGTCACGGTCGACGCAGCTGCATTGGACAACGACATCGAGCAGAATGGTCACACCGCCGTGTATGGAATCTTCTTCGCAAGCGGGAAAGCCGAAGTGCAACAGGAATCAGAGCCAGCGCTACAACAAATCGCCAAATTACTGCAGGAAAATGCTCATCTGCAGTTGTACGTAGTTGGACACACCGACGCGGTCGGAAGCATGAGCAGCAACATGGATCTCTCGCAGCGGCGTGCGGAAGCCGTAGTGAAAACCCTCACCGGGAAATACGGCATCTCCCCCGCGCGCCTGAAGGCCTGGGGTGATGGGCCCACTTCGCCTGTGGCAACAAACAAGACTGACGACGGCCGTTCTAAAAACCGCCGGGTGGAACTCGTGGAGCAGTAATCGCCGTCTTACGAGGGTGCTCGCGTAGGAGTTCTATCAAAGGTGGAAGTCTACACCGTTGGAGAAAGCCACGGCCCCTTCGGCCTTCTGGGGTTAGAGACTCTCAAGCCTGTAGCCTGACCGCATATCGGCGTTGTTGGTGGCTGACTGCCAAGCCGTCAATTACTTTTCCGTCAACACTTCAAACTTGCGATGGACTGTTGGCGGGTTGGCGCAACCGCCAGTTGACCCTGCAAGGCGTATGCGAACAGTCTTGAAGCAAACCCGTTGCAGAGAATAATCCTCCACGGGAGCACAATCGTAAATGGAGAGAGCGCCAAGCGCCCAGCCTTATCAGGGCCGGATCGGGTACCCCCCTCCCCCCCCTCCGGAATTATTTTAAAATCGCCGTCTAACTTAAACAAAATAAACAAGTTACAACAACAATCCCCATCACAATCCAATCTCCAGGCGCTGTAGAATCAGCAACTTGCAGCAAGCGAGTCGTCGGAAATCGTCGGAAAATGCACATTCAGCGAAGCTATTTTGTCACTTTCTCGGCTTCCACCAGCCGTCGAACGCCGGGGGTGACTGCGATCTGCAACATGCTGCGATGCACTTCGGCAGCCTTCACCGCATCCAGATGCGCCGCATGTTCACCCGCGCTCACGGGCACGTCGTTTTCAAGCGCATCCAGAGCCTCAAGCGCCGCAACGCCCAACTGCGACAGAGCCGGCGAAAAAGCCGCGATCGATTGCAGCGGCCACGAGTCTGTCATATACGGTGTGAGGCGCCCATCGTTTTCGC
>PLXP01000209.1 GCA_003151435.1 Acidobacteriaceae bacterium | reverse complement strand
TACGCACCTCTGCCGAAAACACACGTTGGATTGCAGCCTTTCATCGAAGACGTGGCGATTCCGAAAAGCCTCATAAAAGCGGGCCGAGTGGTGACTGGGCCGATGCACGATTTACTCTCTAGTATCGACCCAGCCGTCTATTTCGCTTCCACTGTCGCCCCAAACGCATCCACCAGGGATAAGAGCTTCATCTGGGATCTGAGATCTTCAAGTGTCGCCTTGCTGGTGATGTGAATCGTCTGTCTCTCTCTCGGCAGAAGGTCGAGGTAGTTATCCGAAAACCGAGAGTCAAGTTCACCAAACGACACATAAACACTCCGCGCCAACACCGGAGAGAGAAGGGTCACGTCATAGCCGTCCGGGCTTCGCGCAATCTCTACTGCGACTGAAACGTGCGGGAGTTGGATCTTCTTGGAAGGAACAAAGTAGACCAAATTCGTGGAGACCTTTTGTCCAGCAACCGTTAGATCTGCAACTCCGACAAGGCCCGACCAATCGGGCACATCAGCTCCCGACAATTCGATGAGCGGAACTTGTTGATAGACTTTCGACGCAAGAGGATCTACTTTGACGGTTTGGTTTGTCTCCTTGATCACCTTCCCCGAAAAATCCATAATCCGCAGATGGAGCGTGCCGTCTATCGTCGTTGTCTTGTCGGACACAATATAGACTGCCAGCGTCCCCCCTTCCACATGGGGTGAGACCAGCACAGGGGCGTAGAACCTGCGCGCGTAATACTGGAGAGCCTTCCACCGACCGTAAGAGTCGATGCTCGACCACGAGGCAACCGGCCAGCAGTCATTGAGCTGCCAGAATAGTGAGCCCATCGTTTCGGGTCTCTTCCGGCGGAAACTTTCTGCGCCAACCTTGATGCCTTCCGCCTGCAAGACTTGGCTCGCATAGAGGAACGAAGGAAAGTCCTTCGGTTCGCCGAAGTAGCGCGTCATGTAATCGTGGATCGCCTTGTTACCTCCCCCGTTCTTCTGATGGGCCAACATCACCGGTGTGAAAATGTTGGTGCGGTCTTCAGGCAAGGTGAAAGATTCGATTGTCTTCATCTCGGGAAAAGATTGAAACCCATACTCTGAGACGAAGCGCCATGGTCGTTTCTCGAACTCCTCGAAATCGGCATTGCCGTGCCAGACGCTCCAGTCGTGGTTGTCGCCACTCTGATAGGCATCGGTCAACTCCTCATAGTCAGCGGTCGGCGAACTTGGCCAATAAGGCGTCTGCGGGTCTACCCGGGCAGCGGTCCGTGCGAGAATCCCGCTAAATTCGGTGAGGTAGTCCTCCCATATGCGCTCATGTACTGCGGGAGGAAGTTGTCCGTTCCCGTTCCAGTCTCTTAGCTCCTCGGTTTCATTGTTGCCGGACCAGAGAACGATACTCGGGTGATTGCGGAGACGCGTCATCTGATATTCGGCTTCGCGCTCAATATTTTGTTTGAAGTCGTAGGTTCCAGGCTGCCAGTTGTTGCCAAACATCAGATCATGCCACACCATCAGGCCTAACTCATCACATTGGTCATAAAATTCCTCAGTCTCGTAGTAACCACCGCCCCAGAGCCGCACCATGTTCATGTTTGCGTCCTTCGCCGACTGGAGGATGCGCCGATACTTTTCGCTGGTTACGCGACTCGGAAAACTATCGAAGGGGATCACGGCCGCGCCCTTAGCGAAAACCGGTATTCCGTTTACGACGAACTCGAAAGAGCGGCCCCACTTGTCCAGTTCTCTTCGCAACACAACAGACCTCAGGCCAGTCTTCGCATCTCTCGCATCGAGTTCATTTCCATCTTCCTTTACAGAGACGTGGAAGTGATAGATGGGTTGAGCCCCGTAGCCCGACGGGTACCAGAGTTGAGGATGAGAGATCTCGATCGGGAAAGAAATACGATTGCTTCCGGGAGCGAGCGTGACAACCCGTTTGACGTGCAGTTCTTCTCCGCCGAGTCCGTAGCTGACGCTCAGGTTCGCCTTTGTTTCCTTCGAAGCGAGGACATCGGCATGCACATCCAGATGAGCTGCTGCCGTCGTCACACCTTCCTGCTCCACGAAGATATCCTTGACGCGTGCACCATCCCATACTTCGAGATAAGCCGGTCGGTAGACGCCGCTCGTCCCGAATCGCGGACCCCAGTCCCATCCGAACTCATACACAGCTTTCCGTATATATCCCTTTGGATCGGTGTGCGTCCGGGAGTGCCAGGGATCTTTCTCGGCGACTGCTTCTGCAGCCTTCATCGGCGCTGGAAACACGATCCGTAGTTCGTTCGCACCTGAGTAAAGAAGTGGCTTGACATCGATCCGCCACTCCTGAAACATGCTATCGGGCGAAGCGATCCGCTTTCCGTTGAGAAAGATCGTGCAAGCTGTATCCAGCCCTTCAAAGACCAACTCAACGTGTTCGCGACCGAGAGCCGCCTTCGTCGCATCGACGGAGGTTCGGTACTCCCACCCTGCTTTCTCGATCCACTGCAGCTTCGATTCATTATCTCTGTAGAACGGATCAGGGATCTTGCCGTTCCGCAGCAGGTCCAGATGAATATCGCCCGGCACAGTCGCAGGAAACCACCCTCCCTCCAGGCTGGGAGGCGCGGCGTTCTGGCTTTCGACGATCCCATCTCCCGGGAGCTGCCGCACGGTCCATCCAGTATTCAGTGGCAGCCGTTGCCGAGAGCCAACACCGGCGGCGGCCGAGGGCCGAGGAACAGCAATGGCACATGCAAACAAACAAAGAAGCAATCGACCAAGACGCATGAATTCTTTCCCTTCGGTACAAATTATCAAATAGAAAAGCGCGGCGGCTGAGCCGTGGCGCGGAATAAGAACAGCTCCAGCAGGTGGATGCGTAGACACGTCTAGATACGATTGCAGGATCAGCACCCGTTTGGGTGCTGATCCTGATTTCGATCCAATTGGATTACTGCAGCTTGAGGATCGTGCTTTCGGCAGCCCCGAGACTTACTGGCAGGCTACCGGTTGCGGAGGAAGTCTTGCCCGTCCAGAGATCCGTGACGGAGTAGGCTGTTGAGCTGTTGAGACCAGCACGACCCAGATCTACTGTCGTGCTCAGCGGGTTATTGATGTCGTAGTTGAAGACAGCGACGTAGTAGACGCTACCCTGTTGTGCGACGAGAACATTTACGGGTGAGGTCCCGGTGTTACCTTCTACCGGCCGGAAGTTCAAACCGAGAGCCGGCAGTCCATTGATGCTGGTGTTGGTGAGCCACTTCTGAACAAGTGGAGGCGCGCCCGCGTCGGTTACGTCATCACCATTCAGCATGAAGCCCGCAACCGCACCCGACGTGACGCGGCTCTTATTTTCGTTGGCCGTAAACGGAACCGCGGTTGACGACCCGGATGGAGTTTCGGTTCCCTCGAGCAGGATCTCGTCCGGATCGTTCCAGTTGTAGATCCTGCCAGCCATCCACCAGCCGTAACTGGCCGAAGCCATCTCGCGCTTGGTGTCTTCGATAGAGCCGTAGGTATCGCCTGCAACCCTGCGCGTATGAGCGTATTGATATGGGAACAGCGGTGCGATGGATTCATCGATGAGCATCGACGTGCCCACATCGGTGTAGAGGCGTTTCATGGCCTGACCGTAGGCCTGGGTACCGGTTTGAACCGTGGTGTCGTAGAACACTCCGTTATTTGAGCCCCCTTCCAGCCCTCCGTGGATCAGGAAGTCTAGCTTGATGTAGTCAAACCCTATCGTCTTGAACTTGTCGATGTAGTAGTCGATACGCTGTTGTGTGCCGGGATGCGTCGGATCGGCGCCCCAGGCACTGTCAACAGCCCCCATCGGCGTCCCATTCGCATTCTTCATGACAATGTCGCCAAACTTGTAGTTCGGAGCCCCATCAACAGCCGTCGTCAAGTCGGTCCAATTCCAGATAATGAACGGAGTCCAGTAGATCCCTGCTTTCTGGCCCTGGCTGTGCGCGTGCGAGACGAAGCTCTGCAACTCGCTGTCCGACAAATTGGTCCAGTAATTATCCAGGTTGATGTAGACGACACCGTTGTTGTTGTAGTTGGGCAACTGATTATGGAAATAGTCCTCCACAGCCGTCGCATTCGTGTAGCTCAGGTTGCTCTGAATCTTGCCCCAGCTGTTCCATCCCATGGGTGCCGGACCAGTCCAGGCGAGCATCGGAGCATACTGCGCGTTTGTGTTGGCGAAGTCTTCCATGCCATCACGCCAATCGCTGTAGTAGCCAACCAGCACCACGGGCGACAGGATCTTTGTGCCAGACACCGAGCCATGAGGCAGCTGGTCTTCCGTGCTATTGGCTCCGCCATAGGCCCAGAGGAAATCCAGCTTGTTCGCATTGCCTGTGAACTCGATACCGGTCTTCCAGGTATCGTGAGTCACGGAGCCGATGACCAGCCCATTGCGGCTGGAGTTGTCATAGAATGCGCCAACTTCATAGCTGGTATTGGATACGCTGTTCGATGTCTCCGCGTTGTAGTTGTAATACGCGTTGTTGTCGTAGGGAACAGTCAGGAAACGCGGATCGGTATAGCTTCCCAGATCCACTGCGCCTGTCTGATTGACCACCAACGGCGACATCTCGTTGCTACCCGCACTCACCCCATCTAGTTCCACCTGAAGCGTGAAATGATCAGCGGTCATAATGAAATGCTGAATCATCGTGGGTGAGCCATCGGTCGCCGTCAGGGTAATGTCCGTTTCGCCATTCGCGCCGTTGGTTACGGTGCGAGTGTAAGAGGCGGAGGTGCTTTGGTACAGCGTGGGGCCGCTGTACGCCTGACTGTAGAAGTTTGTGATCTTGTTGAGACCGCCATTGGCAAACGTGGCGAGTCCCGTGCTCAGATCGTAGGTGATCAGGTTTTGACCACTGGACATTGTTATAGGCTGCGGTGAGGTCGAAGTTACAGTGTTAGCGGAACTGACCGCGATGTACACGATGTCCGGTGTCCAATCCGACGCATTCCCTATCTGGATCGTATTTTTGTTTCCCGTCTTGAGTGCAACCGTCGTTGATACAGGCGGTGTCGCTACAGACCAGTTATTGCCGAACAGTGGAACTGTTATTGGACTACCGCCATTCGCCACAACCTGATAGGCCTGTGTTCCGCCGCCTTCACAACCAACAAGAGTTACGCTGTAGTTCCCGTCGCTAGGTGCATACACATTGTTGAAAACTACTGCATTGGCGACTTTCTGGCCTATGCTGCCGACCTTCAGTCCGTACGGACAACCGACACAGGCGGCCGCCACAGCCCCTCCACTGAGGGTGTTGCTGGGGTCCCAAGCCTGGTACACACAAGTGCTATTCGTGCACGCGCCGGGTTCGATATAGGACAGCCCCTTGGAAAGCGTAGCCGCGCCGTCCGCCGGCGCAGTCACCACAACATCCACAGCTCCGAGGGTCGCACTCGCAGGCGCTGTAACTGTAAACTGAGTTGCGCTCTGGAACGAGATTGGAGGAGCAGCGACCCCACCGAATGTCACGGTTGTATCCGACGTGAAGTTTGTGCCCGTGATGACCACCTGACCACCGGTTATAGGAAGTTGATTTGGAGCGACGGAAGCAACGGTTGGAATCGTCGCGGAATTTGCGGCACTCAGTGCGATGGAGACAACGTCGGGAGAGTAGTCGTTGGCATTGCCCAGTTCGATTGTGTTGTTGCCTCCGGCGGCGAGCTCGATGGTGATGGATACCGGAGCCGCCGGCGCATCCCAGGTGGTGCCGGCGAGCGGAACGGTTATGGGTGTCCCGCCATTCACGATGACTTGATAGTTTTGGGTTCCCGCGCCCTCACACCCGGTAATCGTTAGGGTATAGTTCCCGGCAGCGGGAGCGTATACGTTGTTGATAATTACGTCGCTCCCATTGCCAAGGTTTCCTACTTTAACCCCCTGTGCACAACCAGTACACGTCCCCACGACTGCGTTGCCTACCAGTGTGTTCTCGCCATCAGCGGCCTGATAGGTGCAAGGAAAGGTCGCACACTGAATATAGGTCAGTCCTTTTGAAAGCGTGGCCGTTCCACCAGCTGAAGTGCTGACAACCACATCGACGGCTCCTCCTGATTTGACCGCGGGAGCCGTCGCTGTCATCTGAGTCGAACTCTGGAAGGAGGTCGATGTCGCTGCGACACTGCCGAATGTAACGGTTGCGCCCGAAGTGAAGTTCGTTCCTGCAAGCACAACCTGGCCGCCAGTCAAGAGGAGCTGATTCGGCGTGGCCGAAGTCAGCGTGATGGGCGAGCTTCCGCTGCCGCCTGCTGAACTGATTGCTATGGAGACTACATCCGGAGACCAATCCGTATCATTGCCCAGTTGTACTGTATTCGCGCTGCCTGCCTTGAGTGGAACCGTGATCGACACTGGAGGCGCGCTTGCATCCCAGTTGCTTCCAGAAAGTGGCACGCTCACAGCGGTGCCGCCATTCACAATCACTTTGTAGGTCTGTGTCCCTGCACCCTCAACTCCGACGATGGTCAGTGTGTAATTCCCATCGGCTGGGGCGTAAACGTTATTAATGATGACCCACCCGCCAAAACCGAGACTTCCAACTTTTTGGCCATTTGTGCATCCGGAGCAAGCCTTAACAGTCGCAGTACCCAGCAGCGTATTGGCGGAGTCTGCTGCTTGGTACGTACAGGGCAGAGTGGAACACTGGCCGGGAACCTTCGGCGGTGGAGGCGTGGTATAGGTCAAAGCTTTCAGAAGTGTGACCGAGCCGCCGTTAGGTGTGCTAACTGCAACATCTACAGTTCCCGCATCCGTCACGACGGGCGTGATGGCCGTTACCAGAGTCGAGCTCTGGAAATATATTTTCTGAGCAGCGACCCCGCCAAACGTAATCTTCATGTTCGACGTGAAGTTTGTACCTGAAAATACGACCTGTCCCCCGGTTGTGTACACGCTGTTTGGGGTCATGGCGGTAACAGTCATTAGCGGTGATCCAGTGGATCCCCCACCGCAACCTGTAAGAGATGTAACGACCAGAAGCGTCAGCAAGCAAAGGCCAACGCACAGATGGCGTCGCCAGATATTTTCCGATGTGCGATTCCCTACTACTCGTGTGTGAACCATGGCTATCTCCTTCAATTCCGGTCAAAACTTGCAGCGTTGCGAAAACGGTGGCAGAGCTGGACTCCATCCAGTTGCATGTTGGCGGATGCCGCGCCCGCAACCCCCTCCAGGCGCGGCATCCGATTACGTTGCTTCTGACAAATACGCGCCGATCACCAGCTGACCTTGAACGTCAATTGGACATTGCGCGGCTGATTGCTCTGGCCGGAAGACTTCACGATTTGACCAAAGGTGCCACTTGTTGGGCTGTTGTCATAGTTCCCTGAGAATGTCGGATGATTCGGAAGATTGAATGCATCAACTCTGAACTGTGCGCGTAACCGTTCGTAGATTTCGAAGTTCTTCGCAAGGCTGGCATCCAGGTCTTCCGTGCCCGGATTGCGGATTCCCGTGTAGATGACGTTTGGTTGAATTCCATACGATGGAACGACGATGAAGTTATAGGCACCGCCGCAGTTGTTGCTGATTCCCTTGGATTGAAGAGCGTAGGTCCCGTCCGCCTGTACCACCCACTGCGCCACGCACGAAGTATTCACGCCGGCGACAGTTGTTGAAGTAACCTTCCGGTCGATTCGAGCATTGCCGTAGGAGTCTGTGCTCCCATTGAGTTGCCATGGGAAACCCGTCTGCCAACTGAAGATAGTCGACAGCTCCCACCCGCCGATCGCAGCATCGACCAGACGGTTGGCATGACCGAGGAACTCGTGTCCTCGGCCCACGGGCAAAATCCAGTAACCCGAGAACGTGACGCGGTGTGCGAAATCGGCGCTATCAATATGGCGGGAAAGCACACGGTAAGTGGTGTCGGTAAACCCGCCGGCATCCATCGTTTTCGACCAGGTCCAGGTACCATGCAATGTGAGGGACTTGCTTACGTGATGCGTTGCAGTCAGTTGCAGGGAGTTGTACCAGGTCTTCCCACCATTGATGTCGTACTCGGTGACATCCCCGAACGCGGGGAACGCCCTCGTGAAATTCAGAGCCTGGATCGTCGGCTGCGAGTAGTAGTTTGAGCCCTGAAACGCCGCGACGTTCTGAAACGGATTCGTTATGTAAGAGCCCGTGTCGCTATTGCAAACAGCCGGGTTGCCCCCAAGCTCCGGGTCGCACTGAGCATACGCAGCAGCTGACGGACGGTTGATGTTGTCGCTGGTTCCCAGTTTTCGGGTACGGGTTCCGACATAATTCAGTTCAACCACACTGTCCTTCGTGAACTGCTGCTGGATTCCGATGGCGTACTGGTACGTCTTCGGCGTTCTGAAGGAGGGGTTCAGGTAGAAAAGCCCTTGTCCTAATCCAGTCAGATACCCCAGTGATGAACCGGTAGGCTGGGTCACACTCGGGAACGGATTGGGACCAACTCCGCCAACACCGAGGTTCTGGGTTGGCGTCTTTCCGCCGTCGTTCGAGGCATTGTATTGAGTTGTCGCGGAGAAGCCATACTGATTCGGACCGGGGTTTGGATTCAGGAAGAAGACTCCGAAGCCACCATGAATAACTGTCTTTTCAAACGGCGAATAAGAAAAGCCGAGGCGAGGCTGAAGGTTGGTCCTCACGAGGGAGTTGAACGCGCGCGGATTACCATTCACTCCGACGAACTCAAGTCCGCCCATTAACGGGCCGTTCAGGGCTGTGGAACTGACCTGGGAACTCACCGGGTTGGTCACGCTGGTGTTGAATTCGTAGTCGACCCGGTTGTGACGCTCCACCACAGCTCCATTGACGTCGTACCGGAAGCCAAGGTTCAGCGTGAGTTTCGGGAATACCTTCCAGTCATCCTGGATGAACGGTGCATAGTAGTGCTGCGAATAAAAAGCCAGCGGATTGATCTGTACCGAACCGGAGGAAGCGGTGCCGAGCAGAAGGGATGCGATACTGTTTCCGCTTGTGTTGTCTCCGGACTGGTAGTTTGCCTGCGTCCAGGTACGATCCACGTTGAAGCCCGTGCCACCGCGGATGTTTCTCCAAGACCATTGCAGGATGCGCCAATCGAGGCCGGCATGGATGGTGTGCTTACCGCGCGCGTAGGTAACGCTCGGCCGCATCGCCAATGAATCACCTACTGTAAATTCGCCACCGGTATTTCCGATCGAAGTAAATTCGCTCGGACTTGTCTGCGGAAGAGAATGGCCGAATGTTCCAAGCGATGAGATGAAGCTGCTCGACAGTCCCAACTGGCTGAGATCGTATCCCAACGGCCCTGAGTTCAGGACGTTGCCGCGTACGATTACCGAGGCCTTGAAGTCTGTAACCAGGGTTGGCGTAACAGTGTGTATCCACTCCGGCGAGAAGGTATTGACGCGTTCACCATGCGGATATTCGCCATTGGCGCCGATTCCCGGGATCCCGGTCTGATTTTGGACCTCGGAGCGCTCCCAGTAGCCATAGCGCAAACTAATGCGGTCATTCGCACCGATAGTCTGGTCGATCTTAATCAACCCATTCCGATACTTGTCGGTGATTGCGGTGTCTGCGACGTAGTTGTTCGTATAAGAATTCTGCAGAGGGTTGGGCGTCGCATTCGGCGTTGGATACAGCGAAAGGATCCCTGAAGCGAATGGACTGATGCGGCCCTGGGGAATGATGTTCCCAGGAAACGCATCGCGCACCAAAGCGCCCGTTCCGTTATCGTGAAGAGTGAGCGGATCGTAGATAATGAGCGGCTTCTGCGACTGTGTGGTCGCATCGTAGTAAGTCAGGTTACTGAAATCTCCCTTCAGCCATGCCGGGTCAGGAACGGTATCAAGAGTGGTGCTCGGAATGGTTTCTTTCCAGTTTTCGAACTGGGCGACAAAGAATGTCTTGTCGCGACCGTTAAAGAGCTTGGGAATGACAACAGGACCATCAACTTGCGCGCCGTACTGGTCGCGGGTGTGCGCCGCCGTCGGACGGCCATAGAAGTCATTGGACCAAAGATTGGAATCCAGCCATCCCCGGCGCGCAAATTCATAGACGCTCCCATGCAGCTGATTCGTGCCTGACTTCAGGGTCATGTCGATGACGCCTCCCTGGAGGCGGCCGTAACCAGCATCGAGGGGAATCGTGACGACCTTGAACTCCTGCACAGCTTGAACTGGAGCGATGTAGCCTATCTGTGAATTCGTCCCATTGTAGGCGTCTCCGTGCGCGGCTTCATTGGAAACGCCGTCCAGCAGCAGCAAATTCTCGGCCGCCTGTGCGCCGTTGATCGCGAGGGCTGCCAGTGAGTTATCAAACGGCCGCACATACAAGATGTTCCCGGAGTAGTAGGTGCCCGCGCTCAGCTGTGCGAGCTGACCCATGTCTCCGCCGTTGAGAGGGAGTTCGTTGATGCGCTCATTCTCAACTACTTCGCCGACGTCCGCTTGACCGCGGTCCAACTGCGCGCCGCTCACGGTTACCGTCTGGGTAACGGATCCAACCTTCAGGGCGAAGTCGATCGTGACCGTTTGGCTCACTTGAACTGTGATGCCTGTCTTCGTCTCCAGATCGAATCCGATTGCCGACGCGGTGACGCTATACAATCCCGGCTTGAGATAAGGCACGGTATAGTCGCCATCGCCGGTCGTTGTTGTCGCGTTGGTGACATTTGTAGCTAGATTGACGACCGTGATGTTTGCTTTTGGTAAGGCAGCGCCGCTAGCGTCTGTCACGCGCCCGGCGAATTGCTGTCCATGCAGAATTGCGGGCAGAAGCAGGATGATAAAGCAGGCATTCCAGAGTCTTATGGATTTCATTGTTACCTCTTGTGCTGGCCAGGGATGACTTTCTGTTGGATCAAATATTCCGTTGCGTAGAGATCTCTGGAGCCACAACGGCACTGTCGCCTGTGACGACGAGCTAATATGCAGGTCTTCTGCGGGGACGAAACCCCATTGCTCAGGGCCAACGTGCTCGTGGGATAGAAACCATGCTTTGCTTACTCCGCGCTTCTCTGTCTCTGAGTCTTGAATGCGTGTGTCCGTCACTGAACCGGAAGACTGCAGGCATTCGCTTCATCCAGAGACGGATTTATTAACCGCAATTGAGGCTATGTCGTTATCGTTACCGCTGTCAAGACTTTTTTCAGTTGATGGCTAATGATGTGTTTTTCCTCAAGAATAGGCACCGGCGGGCTTACTCTGTGCCAAGGAAGGGTGGGGAGAATGCTTCATTTTGGCAGCGAATGCGGCAACGTCCACGCATTCAGTGCTTTCAATCGCAAACTGCGACTAAAGTCAAAGGAACGAATACGCGCTGACAGACCGGCTGCGTTATCCCGTCCCGTGATTTCTCTGCTGTCATCAAGAAGAAGAAGGCAAATGCGCTGAAACGAACGTCTGCCATTTCACATTGTTATCCGGACGGAACGGCCATTTCACCCTGTAGTTGTATATGAAATTCACGCCCAGGGGGTGGGCGATTTCACCCTGCGATCGACAATGGATAAGCCGTATCCAAGTGCCTTCCACGCAGAACCACATTGACTCAACCGAGGGGCACAAAACGGATAGCGCAACCGCCGCCCACGCTACTCCTGGAAGGTGTAGCAGCGCAGGCGAACCATTGAGGATATAGCTCGATATTCCCCCCTGATTGCTCAAGGCGCTCAGCACTTGCTGGGTGTACTCGCTTTCGTAGCCACTCTGGTAATTTGGCAGACGCAATGTCCATGAAATCGCATCCGTAACCAACCGAAACTCGGTGTCTTCCTGCGTGAGCTGGTAGCGCTGAAGCGCAGGCTGCTGCGGAATTCGATAACGGAAGGCTACAGCATCGTTGTAGACCCGGGCCTCCACCGAGAATCTCCGTCCGGAGGTTACACCTTCGGCAAGATCGACTGTCAGATTGTTGTATGCATCGTGGACACTGGACGTCTTGCCCGTCAGGAGCTTGTATTGGTCGACACCGGAACCCGAAGTACTGTCCGTAATATGGACCATCGCTCCAAGGGGAGTCTGATTCGCCAGTTCAATGCGGAGGGCGGAGTCTTCGAACGTGGGTTTGCCGCGGAAATCGATGGAATAAACCAACTGGCCATCTCCTGGGGTGGTCCCTTGCCAGGCTTCACCGCGAAGTGCAGCGTGATTCGATGATCGGGCGAGCTGACTTCCACCGGCCCCGATTGAGTATTAACAGCAACAGCGCTAAGCAAGCTCAACGAGAGGGCAGTGCATAAAGCCGGTAATTTCTCCTGCATTTTTTCTCCAAGGCATATGGTCGCGGTAGATAAGCAACGAGGAGGATGTCCTCACGAAATTTCGAACCCGGTGATCGCTTATCACAATCGATAGGTCTTCTGGCGTCCTTATAGAAGGTGCACTTCAGGGCGAGTTGAAAAAAGCGCGCATCTAGAGTGTTATTCTGGAAAACATCTTAGGGCCGGTGATGTTTCCACCTTTGCTGTTAAAGCCTTTAATCTAAGCAATCGCCGGCACGGCAACTACCACGCAAAGACACGTCAACCAGTGCAGGCCTTCTGTCACCGTGCAGGATATGAATTTTGTTAGAACCTGTTCTACCCCGTTGAGTTCCTGCAAATGCCAGATCATCCGCAATGCGAATGAAAGCGGATTGCCCAGAGGCGCTTCGCATTGCAGACACACCTATACATCCGTCGCAAGCGAGGCTATTACGTTATCGTTACCGATGTCAAGTCTATTCGCGAAAAAGCGGCTGTGTCCGATTTCAGCGTTCATCCTTGCTACCGCGGCCTGAGGCGAGCTTTCTTCGCTCAACAGGCTAGTTCGGACCAAAAGAGGATTATGCGCGAAAAGTGTTGTCAATGCTCACGCTAACGCGGTAACGTAAACGTGTCTATGAACTCACTAAAATCACTCATCATCCACGCAAAGAATTCTGAAACTAACGCGCACGGAGGTCGGAATGGAAACCGGCCTGAGCTGGAGCTCCCCTCGGCGCCCTCTACCGAGACAGGCCCAGTCAAGGCTTGGCTGCAGCCCGTGGAGCTAGATACTTACCTCCCTGCCGAACCGGATCCGAACCCCGTGTTCCTCGAAAAACGTGTCTATCAGGGAAGCAGTGGCAAAGTTTATCCACTGCCCGTCATCGACCGGGTAGCCACGACATCGTGCAAGCACTCGTGGCAAGCCGTGCATGTAGAAAATGAATATCTTCGCGTCATGATCCTTCCGGAGATCGGCGGCCGTATCCATGTTGGCTATGACAAGGTGAACGGCTACGACTTCTTTTATCGGCAGAATGTGATCAAGCCCGCGCTGGTAGGTCTGGCGGGACCTTGGATCTCCGGTGGCGTCGAATTCAATTGGCCTCAACATCACCGTCCGGCGACTTTTCTGCCGGTTGAGGTGGCCATCGAACGCGAGGAAGACGGCACGGTCACTGTATGGTGCAGCGACCACGATCCCATGTCACGCATGAAGGGCATGCACGGAGTCTGCCTTAGTCCCGGCTGCGCCTACCTGGAACTGAAGGTCCGTCTTTACAACCGTACCTGGGACACTCAGACTTTTCTTTGGTGGGCCAACGTCGCCACCCGTGTGAACGAGCATTACCAATCGTTCTTTCCGAGCGACGTTCGCTTTGTCGCTGATCATGCCAAGCGCGCCGTAACTGAGTTCCCACTGAGTCATGGAAGCTATTACGGCATCCCGTACGGTGAGCGAGGACGAAACGGAGTGCCTCCCGAAGAATTGCCCAGTCATTTCGTCCCTGACGGTTCCTACGCCCCGAACGATCTGAGTTGGTATGCCAACATTCCGGTTCCGACGAGCTACATGATCGCCAATTCCCGGCAGGATTTCTTCGGGGGCTATGATCATGCCGCTAATGCAGGTATGGTCCACGTGGCGGACCACCATATCTCCCCCGGGAAGAAGCAATGGACTTGGGGAAACCATGAATTTGGTTATGCGCGGGATCGCAGCCTCACCGACACGGATGGACCATATATTGAGCTTATGGCCGGCGTGTATACGGACAACCAGCCTGATTTTTCTTTTCTTGCGCCGGGAGAGACCAAAAGCTTCAGCCAGTACTGGTATCCAATTCGCGAGACCGGCGTGCCGGACACCGCCAATCTGCACGCTTGCGTCCGGATTGTGCGCAAGGGAGATGAGGCGAAGATCAACCTGTTGGTAACCAGTGCTTTGGAAGATGCGACGATACGGCTGACCAATGAAGCTGGACATACCGCCATCTGGCACGGCCCACTGCGCCCGGAAGAAGTATTGCACACAAGCCTTCCGCTGCATGCGAATGAAAAAGCATGGACAGTAGAGTTGGAGGCTCAGGGTGAAATTCTCCTGCGTTATGCCCCGACTGAGATCACTCCGAGTCTCGCACCCGCCGAGGCGACCGAGCCCCTTCCCCCGGAACTGATTGCATCGATTGACGAGCTGTATTTGACCGGCATGCACCTGGAGCAATACCGTCACGCGACCCGCTCTCCGGAACCCTACTGGCGCGAGGTCTTGCGTCGAGATCCCGGCGACAGCCGCTCGAACAACGCTCTCGGTCGAATGCATCTGCGCCGCGGCGAGTTCGAGCTTGCAGAGGAACGCCTGCGCACCTCGATCGCACGGCTCACGATGCTCAATCCGAACCCCTACGACAGTGAACCCTACTACAACCTCGGGCTAGTGCTCATCATGCAGGACCGCACCGAGGAGGCATACGATGCCTTCTACAAGGCCACATGGTCCGCGGCCTGGCGCGGTCCAAGCTTTCACCGGCTGGCGGAGTTGGATATGCGCAGCGGCCGACTTGCCGCTGCGTTGGACCACCTGAAGCGGTCGCTGTTGGCCGATTCTGAGAACCTGAATGCGTTGAACCTTCGGGTTGTTGTTCTGCGCCAACTCGGTCTGGCCTGTGAGGCCGAGGCTGCTCTCAGCGCCGTGCGTGGGTTGGACCCCCTCGATATTTGGAGTCGCTTCCTTAGGAACGGCGTCCCACCCGAGGAAGAGGGACATCGGCTGGATCTTGCCTACGACTGCATTCGCGCCGGCTTGTACTCAGATGCGGAATCCGTGCTCGAAGCGGGCAAGGGAGCGATGGAGCTATACACCCGGGCCTTCATTCATGCCATACGAATGGAAGATTCATCGAGACATGAGGTCACACAACAGGCTGAGGACGCCAACCCATCCTACGTTTTCCCCAGTAGAGTAGAAGAACAGGTAGTACTAGAGGCAGCTATCGCTACCAGCACCTCCGACGCTCGCGCACCTTACTATCTCGGCAACTTTCTTTATGACCGCCGCCGCCATCATGAGGCCATCACGCATTGGGAACGAGCCGTTGCACTGGATCCCTCCTTCCCCACTGCCTGGCGCAATCTAGGCATCGCGTATTACAACATCCAGCAAGACGAGAGACGCGCCGTCGAAGCATTCCGTCGCGCCCGTGCCGCCAGCCCCTCCGACGCGCGCATTCTCTATGAGCAGGACCAACTCAGAAAACGTACCGGAGACGATCCGCAGGAACGATTAGCTGCGCTTGAAACAAATCTCGAGTTGGTTGCAAAGCGCGATGATCTTTCCGTTGAGTTGGCCGCGCTCTACAACCAGGTAGGACGTCCAGCCGATGCGCTCACCTTGTTGCTCTCACGCAGCTTTCAACCTTGGGAGGGGGGCGAAGGCTTGGTTCTAGGAGAGTACGAGCGCGCTCATCTCAAACTGGGTCGCGCCGCTCTACTTGCAGAAGACGCCGACAATGCCGGATTCCACTTCCAGGCGGCGAACCGGCCTCCGGAGAACCTGAGTGAAGCAAGGCACCTCCTCAGAAACAGCAGTGATGTGGAGTTCTGGCGGGGCGAAGCAAAGGCCTTGGCCGGCGACGCCGCGAGAGCTAAGCAACATTGGGAGTGTGCCGCAGAAAAGCGCGGCGACTTCCAGCAGATGCAGGTGCGCTCTGTCTCCGAAATGACCTATTGGAGCGCAGTGGCGTTGCAGAGATTGGGGCGAAAGGAAGAGGCGACCGGACTATTTAGGAAGATCCTCGCGTATGCTTCGGCTCTCGATAGCGAAACGCCGAAGATCGACTATTTCGCAACGTCACTGCCGACTATGCTGCTGTTCGAGGAAGACCTAACTAAACGGAAACACATCACTGCAACGTTCCTGCGCGCACAGGCGTTGCTGGGATTGGGCCATTGTGACGAGGCAGTCGCGGCGCTCGCTAAGGTACTGGTGCTGGATCGCACCCATGCAGGTGCGAGTGATTTGCTGGCGGACAAGGCTGGCCTCTAGCCATGCAGGGACCTTCGCTGCTTTCTGAGTCTAGGCCGCCGGTTACTCCCACACCGGCCACACCCTACGTGTGGGGCATAGCTCTCGTGGCGGCACTCGGGGGACTGTTATTTGGCTACGACTGGGTGGTTATCGGTGGGGCGCGGCAGTTCTTCGAAGTATACTTTCACCTGACCTCCGCAGCCTCGGTGGGATGGGCCAATAGCTGCGCGCTCGTTGGCTGCTTTGTCGGCTCGCTGATCGCCGGCGGCCTTGGTGATCGCTACGGTCGCAAGCCAGTGTTACTCGCTTCCGCGGTGCTGTTTGCTGTCTCCTCCGTACTTACGGGTTGGGCGTCTTCATTCACGGCCTTCATCGTGTGGAGGATCGCGGGGGGCATGGCTATCGGTCTGAGCTCCAACATTTCTCCCCTCTATATTGCCGAGGTAAGCCCCGCTTCACACCGTGGGCGATTGGTCAGCTTGAACCAGTTCGCGATTGTGATTGGCATTCTCCTGGCCCAGGTGATGAACTGGAGGATCGCCGATACTGTCCCAGCGCACATCTCTCCGGAAGCGTTGCTTGCTTCGTGGAATGTCCAGTACGGCTGGCGCTGGATGTTTACTGCCGTTGCAGTCCCCGCCGTTGTATTCCTCGCCGCTACGTTCGGCATACCCGAAAGCCCTCGCTGGTTGTTGGCCAGGGGACGCGAGCGACAAGCAAAAGAGATCCTGCGTAGAGTTGGTGGCAACGTCGCTTATGCCGACGCGGAGGTTGCGAGCATTGCGCACTCGATCAAGGAAGAAGAAACGCACACCGCGAACTGGCGCGGTTTGTTGCAGCCGGGTGTGAGATCGGTGTTACTGATCGGCATTGCGCTCGCCGTTCTGCAGCAGTGGAGCGGCATAAATATCCTGTTCAGCTATGCGGCAGAGGTATATCGTGCGGCCGGTCTTGGCGCAAATCAGATATTTCTGGATATCGTCATCACGGGCGCCATCAATCTAGTCTTCACGTTGGTGGCCATGGCCATTGTTGATCGACTCGGGCGTCGTCCGCTGATGCTGTTCGGCTGCTGCGGCATTGGGGTGTCGCATATACTCGCTGGCCTAGCATATCGGATGGGCTGGCATGGCGAGCCCGTGCTGGTGCTGACGCTCTGCGCCATCGGATGCTATGCCATGACTCTTGCCCCGCTTACGTGGGTCCTGATCGCGGAGATCTTTCCCAACCGGTTACGATCGCTTGGAGTATCCGCGGCCGTCTCTGCTCTTTGGATTGCCTCCTTCGCACTCACGTATTCGTTCCCTTTCATCAACCGTGCACTCGGGAGCTCCGGTACGTTCTTCACCTACGGCACGGTTTGTTTTGCGGGAGCAGTCCTTGTGTTCCTGTACGTACCCGAAACCAAAGGCCGCACACTGGAAGAGATCGAAGCGCAGACCTTCCGAGGTTGAAGGCCAGATGAGTATCACAGTTGGCCAAGCTTCGCGATGATCGGGCGGTCTCTGCCTCGATGCCCGCGCCCGATCAGGACCGCTCCATTCCTACTTCGTCCCTTCTCTTTCGAGGGTAAACAGCGTTGCCTGATAGTCCCCTCGGAGCGAGACCTCGATGCCGTGATGCATCCAGTAGTCGCCGCTCGCATGCTGCGGGACTCGAGAATCCAATTTACCCTCCGTCGCATGAATGCTATATTCGCTGGCTTCGTCTAGCCCCCGAGGGTAGAGGCGCGGATAGCTCTCGCCCAGTTGACTGGAGTGCAGGAATGCAAAGATGGCCGCTTCCCTGCCATCCTTCGACAAAGATTGGGTGACGGAATATTCGCTACCGTTTTCCGGCGAGATGAGACGGTAGAGTGCCCCGTCCTGCACCGTTGGGCGCAGTTGCTTATACTGCGCAATCATTGCTTTCGCAGTCGCGAAGTCTTCCGGGGCCCACTTATTCAGGTTTGCTCCGATGCCGAGGCCGCCCTGCATCGAGGAGAGGAAGCGGTATTCGAGCGACGTAGACCGATTGTTCATCCAGTTCGGAGAGTCAGTCACCCAGGCCATCATGACCCCTTGCGCGTAGGCGTAACTGAAGCCATTCTGAATACGAAGCCTGTCAAAAGGATCGGTATTGTCCGAAGGCCAAACCTCGTCAGTGTATCGGAGGACGCCAAGATCCACCCGCGCACCGCCTCCGGAACAGGACTCGATCTCAACCTTGGGGTGTTTGACTCGCAATTCCGCCAGGATCCCATACAAGTTGCGAACGGCTTCGACGTAGACCTGCTTCTGTTGGTCCAGAGGCGCCGCCGGCCAGCCCGGCTCCGACCAGTTTCGGTTGTAGTCCCATTTGAGAAATGCGATGTCGTTTTCCGTCAATAGTTTGTCGAGAAAGACATAGACATAGGCACGCACATCTGGTCGAGCGAGATTGAGCACCAGTTGGTTGCGCCCTTCGATTCGAGGCCGTCCGGGAAAATTGAGGACCCAATCTGGGTGCGAGCGATAAAGGTCACTGTCTGGATTGACCATCTCCGGTTCGACCCACAGGCCAAAGTCCATGCCGAGGGTATGCACCTTGTCGATGAGAGGCTTGAGCCCGTTCGGAAACTTCTGCGGATTCACGTACCAGTCTCCCAGACCAGCGTGGTCATCCTTGCGTTTTCCAAACCAGCCGTCATCCATGACAAACCGCTCCACGCCGATGCTGGCGGCTTTCTCCGCCAACGCTTCCTGCCCGGCTTCGTTTACGTCAAAGCCGGTCGCCTCCCACGAGTTGTAAAGGACCGGACGTAACTTACGGTCTGACGCTTGCGGGACGATGGAATCGAGCTCGAAGCGATGGAGTAACCGTGACGCTCCACCGATGCCGGTATGCGAGTAACCGCCATAGAACTTCGGCGTCTCGAGGGATTGGCCAGGCTTCAGGGAGTAGGCAAAGTCGAACGGCGTGAAGCCGCCGGTGACCCGCACCCGATTGGCCGCGTTTTGTTCAACGTTGATCTGCCATGATCCGCTCCACGCCAGCGCGCCGAACCACACGTCCCCGGTATCCTGATCGGGTTGGGCGCCACGCTCGATGGCAAACCACGGGTTGACCTCATCGCCGGTAGAGCCGCGTCGGCTCTCGAGTACGATCTTTCCCGGATGCAGCGCCTGTTCCTGCAGATTGAACTCGGACGCCCAGCGGCCAGTCAGGTATCGCAACTGGTAATCGCTACTGCTGGGCAGGTTCCAGGTCGCGGCGAATGCCTCTTCGATCATGAAGTGCTCTTTGGAGTGATTCTCAATACGGGCCGACCGCGCAAGGACGCCAGTCGCCGGATCCATCTCGTAGACCAGATCCACGATTACAGCCCGCTCAATGTCCTTTAGCTTGATCGTCAACGAGTTTGCCCGGATGGTATGGGAAAGGTAATGGAGCACAAGGTCGCGGTTGCCGTCCGGAAAGCTGACCTTCAGGTTGGGGACTACATACAATCCGCTTCCCCAGCCGACAAACTCGTGTGGGGTCGTGTCTACGGGCAGTTCGAAGCCGGAACCGCTCTCCGAGACCGCCGCAGGAGACGGGTCTTGAGTCCGCAGACGCTTGCCCCAGTAAAGCGTCTGCAAGTCACCACCCTCATTCACACCAAGAACGTAGGAGATATCGCCGGCGTCCATGCGGAACGTGTGCGCAGCGGCGTCATAGCTAATGAGCTCATTCTGCGGAGCGGCATTCGCCATGGGCGGGGAGGTTACCGTAATCAAGGTGAGAGGCGCACCCAGTACCACGTGGAACAGCAGCGAAAGACTGCGTCGATATATGATGATGCGGGTACGAAAGAACGAGGCTGAGGGGATCATGGAGCTCCTCTAGAGATGTTGGTGCAGAAGAAGATGAAGCAATGTGTACGTTACCGGTAACAACACTACACATCCCCAGCTTTCACTGTCAAAATGAATCTGCACACTGCGAGACGTTTGGTGAGGGAAGGGCTGGTTCCTGATTACGATGAAGGCAGCGGATAAAAGCGAGAGGGTAGCAGGGATACGCGAGATTGCGGAGGCTCTCGGCACCTCCATCGGAACTGTGGACCGTGCGCTCCATGACCGCGTCGGAGTAAGCCCAAAGACCAGAGCGCGGGTGCTGCGCATGGCAGAGCAGCTCGGCTATAAGCCGAACATCGCCGCGCGCTCGCTCAAACTGAACCGCAAAATGCGCATCGCTGCCGTACTTCCGCGCGAGATCGCCAGTTTCTTCGACCCTCTGCGGGCCGGCATACGCGCCGCCGCAGAAGAAGCCTTGGGTCTACAGGTGACCCTCGATTTCTACGAGCATCCTCGCCTCGGTACTGGCGACCTCGAATTGCTGGAAAAGGTCGGGAACAACGAGTATGAAGGCCTGCTCTTCACTCCCGGGCGCCCTCGCGAGTTGGCTCCGACGATCCGCTCCCTGGCGGAAAAGGGCATCGCTATGCTCTGTGTTGCGAGCGACGCGCCGAACAGCGAACGGATCGCATCCGTGACGGTGGACGCCTATGCAAGCGGTGCCATGGCCGCCGAACTACTTTCCCTCAAACTACAGCTCCCGTCCCGGGTGACGATGATCACAGGCGAGTTGGCGATCTTCGATCACGCGGAGAAACTGCGCGGATTTGCCTCGACCCTGGCAATGCTGGCGCCTCACCTCACACTCCAACCTGTCGTTGAATCGCACGACAGCCCGGAGGATGCCTATCGGCAGACCCTTGCACTGCTCAAGAGCAAGGCGCGGCCTGATGCACTCTACCTCAGCACCGCGAACAGCCTACCTGTGTTCCGGGCATTGGACGAACAAAAGATGCTCGGCCGTGTTCAGGTCATCGCGACAGATCTCTTCCATGAGTTGGTGCCGCTATTGGAATCGGGTAAAGTGCTTGCCACACTTTACCAGCGGCCGTTCGCGCAGGGCAAGATCGCATTCGAAACACTGCTCGGCCATCTCCTGGCAAAGGACAAACCAGTCAAGAGCCAGCGGCTTGCTCCGCACATCATCTTCCGTAGCAATCTTTCTCTATTCACTAGCCGACTGGCAGACGTGCCTGTTCACCGCACTTGGTAGCTCGCTTGCCAAGATTGTTGGCACCACTGCTTGACCGCGGCGCACAACTCAGGACGTTCAACGATTGATCGATCTCCGAAATAGCCAGTTGTTCCAGGCATATGTCTTCTGACGACCGCTCGAAGATCATTCGTGGGTTTCCTGGCAGTAACTGTCGCGCTACTGCCATTGTCAGGTCAGGAGTGACGTGACGACCGAAGCCGCACATCCATGATCCGGGCCTCGCCTCTTCATGTGAAGGTGCAGTAAGCGCAGTTTCGGATAGTTGCCTCCGGACAACAGCAGCATTGCGACGGGAATCGAAGTCTCCAGGCGTATCTATGAACCGAATGATCAAAGCGTTTGCTCTTCCCACCCTGGGTTTAGCCCTTACCGGCCTGCCCGCCTTCTCACAGGACCATCCAGACCAGGATCGACACGATCAAGCGCAGTCGCAGGATCGCCACGACAATGGCACATATCGCCACCACGATGAGTGGAAGAAGGGCTCCACAATCCAACACGAAGACTGGAATCGCGGGGATAGATTGGACTACCGCCAGAATCACCTGCGTCGTCCGCCCCAGGGCCACGAATGGCGCCAGATTGACGGCAATTACGTTCTCGCCAACCGTGATGGCAGGATTGTCTCCACCCAGCCCGCTTCCCGCGATCACGGCCATGATGAGCATCCGCGTTGATGATGCAAAGTGACCTTGCCCTCTTCATGGCAACCCATGCCATGGAGGAGGGCAAGCTCGAATGGTCTCTCCGTCATGCCGAACACAAAAACACCGCGCCCGCGCGCCAGCTCGAAGCCTCATCCATGATCCGGTCTCGCCTCTTCCTGGCTCTCTAGCGTCGAAGGTCGAATGGGTTCTCCATTCTGGCGAACACCATGCCTAACTCTTTCTCAAGTCCTCGGCGATCAGGGCGAACTCGTCGAGGGCGGCTTGCAGGTCCTCGACGATTTCGGCGGCGATTACGTCGGGGGCGGGGAGATTGGCGGCATCCTCCAGGCTGTCGTCCTTGAGCCAGAAGATGTCCAGGCTGGCCTTGTCGCGCTTGATTAGCCTGAAGTTCCAGCGCTTCTA
>PLXP01000267.1 GCA_003151435.1 Acidobacteriaceae bacterium | reverse complement strand
TTCTGCAGGTCTTCTTCGTTACCCACCAGTACATCCACGTTCTCGACGATGCGGCCAATGATCTCGACGGCGCGATCATTGCCGCCCGAGATATTCCACAGCTTCTCGCGGAAATTGAGATCGAAGGAAGTGATTGCGCCCACGGATTTGGCTTCTTTCATCATTTCCGCAGCCAGTTCTGCCGTGGTCGGCGAGAGCGCCGCAAAGATGCCGCCGCTATGCACCCAACGAACGCCGCCGGCAAAGATTGTCTTCCAGTCAAAATCCCCTGGCTTCAATTGCGCCGCCGCTTCGTTGCTCCGGTTGTAAAAGACAACAGGCGCGCGCAGACCGTAACCGCGGTCGCTGTACACGGCCGCCATGTTCGGACCGGTGACGCCGTCGTGTTTGAAATGCTTGTAGAAGGGCTTCACGCCCATGGCGCGGACGCGCTCGTCAATCAGTTCGCCGATGGGATAGTCGGCCATGGCGCTGGCGATGCCCGTCTTCAGGCCGAAACAGTCAGAGAGATTGGCAGCCACATTAAACTCGCCGCCGCTCACGTGAATCTTGCATTCCGTCGCTTTGCGGAAGGGGATGATCCCCGGATCGAGCCGGTGGACCAGCGCTCCCAAGGACAGAAAATCCAATTCTGCATCCTTCTGGGTATTCATTTCATAACTCATCGATTGTTTACTCCTTGTCTTCTTTTTGTTGACAGACTGCTCCGAAGCTCCAGCAATCGAGACAGGCCAAGCTCCGCAACGTTGTGCAATCGTCTTTGTCTGGCTGCCGAGCAAGCAGGGATTCATGAAATCATTACGTCGTGGCAGTATGGAACGATCGATCATAACAATGGGTGCATGCACGCAGGCATTGCGATAATCCCCCTCATCAAATCTCATGGGACGGGAGTCGCAGTATTTTTTGTCATGCCGGCTCACCCTTCAGTCTCCACGATTCCCTCAATCCCTTCGCACACTGGAAGTAAACCCCTGACATGATGTTCTGTAGAATCGTTGACGTGCTCAGTCCTTCTTCACCGCGTGCCCGCCAAATGCGTTGCGCATGATGGCCAGCATCCTGTCTGTAAAGTTGTTCTCCTCGCGTGAGCGGATGCGGCGAATCACCGACTCGGTAATCACTGGCGCTGAAACGTTCAGATCGATCGCCTCGAAAGCCGTCCAGCGGCCCTCGCCCGAATCGACCACATAGGCCTGGAGGCCATCCAGCGTGGGATTGCCGGCCAGAGCATCTGCCGTCAGATCCAGCAGCCAACTGCGCACCACGCTGCCGTACCGCCAGATTTCAGCCACCTGCGGCAAATCCAGGTGCAACTCTTCCTTCTTCTCGAGAATCGTGAACCCCTCGGCATAGGCCTGCATCAGGCCATACTCGATGCCGTTGTGCACCATCTTAACGAAGTGGCCTGCGCCCGCGGGTCCAACGTGCCCCCAGCCCTTGTCGGCCGCGGACGCCAGCGTCTCAAAGATGGACCGCAGATGATCGACCGCGTCCTTGTCGCCGCCGATCATCATGCTGTAACCTTCTTTCAGACCCCACACGCCGCCCGAGGTACCCACATCCACAAACTGAAATCCCTTGGCGGTAACTTCCTGGTGGCGGCGCATTGAATCCTTGTAATAGGAGTTACCGCCGTCGATAAGTATGTCGCCGGGGCTCAGCAGCGGCACCAGCTTGGCAATCGTCTGGTCCACCGGATCGCCCTGCGGCACCATGATCCAGATGGCCTTCCGGCCTTCCAATTTCTGGACGAGTTCTTCCAGCGAGGCAACGCCAACATTGCCCGAAGCTGTCAGGTGCGCCACTGCTTCGGCGTTGAAGTCGAAGCCCACGACCTGATGGCCACCCAGCCGCAGCCGTTCCGCCATGTTGCCGCCCATCTTGCCCAGGCCAATCAATCCCAGTTGCATGTCACTCTCCTCTTCCAGCTTTCTCGAACATTCCTATTAACAGTTCCATTCACAACTGAGGGCTCAAGACTGCTCTTCGAGCGTCTCGGCAAATTATGCCCAGCCGAACGGCTCCTCATGCCATCGGGCAGTGTGCTATCCGGATTCCGGATTAGCCGATTTGGGCATCGTAGTTGGGATCTCTGGGTGGTGGCTAAGAAACCTGTGCGCAAGCTTGCAGATCCTTGTACCGCTGGCGAGACAAGAGTCGGTAGAAGTGAAGGCTCCTGCACCGGCAGCGATGCAGCTGAGTGATTTCTTCCCCAGGAAATCTTTTTGCGACGAAGGACTTCGCCGATGGCCAGCCCTTATGCCAAATCTAACAATTAGGAACAGGCAGACTGCAGCGACAACCACGTCTATGGAAGTGATTCTCATGAATTGCAGATTCTAAAGTTGAATCTGTACCTTGAAGGATTGTGACTTGTCCGCAGCGAATGCAAAAGCTTTCACGGACTCGTCTATCGTGAATACGCCATTGATTAGAGGCCGCAAGTTGACGCGTCCCGATGCCACCAAGCGGATTGCCTCGTCGAAGACATCCCCATAGCGCATGGAGCCGATGAGATTGATTTCCCTGTTCATGAGTAGGTTGGCGGGAATTGGGACATCCTCTGTCCCGAGCGTACCGACTTGCACGATCGTTCCGCCTGGCCGCACCATATCAAACGCTCCCCGCAGCGCAATGGGTGAGCCGGATGCCTCGAAGATGAGATCAAATCCATCCCCGGTCAATTCACGGACTTTTTCGCTTAAGTCTGCCGTCAAGGGATCGAGAGCCGCGTCCACGCCCAGTTCGAGTGCTTTGACGCGTCGAGCTGCGACGATGTCGCTGATCGCGATTGGGATGGCTCCAAATGCGCGAGCGGCGATCGCCACAAGCAGCCCAATTGTTCCAGCGCCCGTCACGAGTACTCGGCGGCCAGAGACAACGCCGGCGCGTTTTACCGCATGCAAGGCAACAGCAAACGGCTCCATCATCGCACCGAGACCATCATCCACTTCTTCGGGCAGCACGTGGCATTGATCTGCGCGCACGACCACGAATTCTGCAAGAGCGCCGTCGGTTGGCGGTGTGGTGCTGGCGCTGCCGAGCATAATTGTCTTACGGCAGAGATTAGCCCTGCCGCTTCGACAGTAATCACAAAAGCCGCAATTGCGCGCGGGGTTGACGGTGACACGCGCGCCGATGCTCACCGTGTATACATCATCTGCCACTTCCGCCACTTCCGCGGCGAGCTCATGCCCGAGAACAAATGGGCGATCCGGCACAAAAGCGGCGCAGTAGCCGTACTCATAGTAGTGCAGGTCGGAACCGCAAATGCCCACCCTGCGGTTGCGTAACAGAACCATGCCGGGACGCAATTCCGGCAGTTTAAACGGCTCTATCCGGATATCTCTTGCGCCATAAAGAACGTCAGCTTTCATCGTATTGCTCATTGTGAGGATCTCGATAAAACGGTGGCAAATCGGATATGGCTAGCGCAGTTTTTGCCAAACATTCCGGACCGTACTCGCGGTTGGAACTGCTGGGCAATGTCAATAACGACTTGCATGGTAGACGCATAGTCTTCTGAGAGTATGCAAACCGACCAGTCGGAACCGATCGTCAGGCGATCAGGGGTGAAAGCCTCGAAGACAACGTCAAGGTCGCGGTTAAAACCAGCAAGCTCCCACTGTCCTGGCAAGTCTGGCGAGCATAGATCCACCCAGCGGACAAAATCTCTGAAGACTTCGTGTTTCTCGACGTGCTCCAGCAGCCAGCGCGTTTGTTCCAGATCCCGTCGTGCCTGTACGGCATTGCATCCGTCGAAATCGATGGCCCACAGCAGCAGCTGAAGGTCCTCCGGCAGAAATCCGAACCTCAGGAGCGCCATTGCCTCCGACATCCAGACACGCTCGGCGGGGCTGTAATGCCCTAAATTCTGGCGAGAATCGGTTCGCATATCTTGGCGCCGTTTCCTCAATCGAATGAGCAGCACATTCCGACGGAACCTGGAAAAAGAAGGAGACGTTCAAATGTGGCCCGATTGATTGGTACAGCCAATAATCTCAAGAAGTATAGACACCAGCCCTCCATTCAGTCAATCGAAATCCCGGTTTTCCTGCGAGGCAGATTGGGATGCACCCTAGCGGTTGGCATCCTCGGCATTTGGTGCCTGCGGAATTGTTAGGGCATCGCGGCGGGTAAGGGGTGGGGTCGCTGCCCCCGCGGTGTGGAGATGCGGGACAGGGCAGTGCTCTCGCAGCACAACTCTGAGGTCCTTTCTGTTGTCATTTTGGGGTTAGGATTGATTCAGACCGCCAAGGCAACCTTGCGTACGCCGGACCGCGCGTGCAGTTGAAGACTTTCTGTGGGCGAGAAGGAGGAGGTTAGGCTTCACTGAAGATGCCGGGATTCATCCACGAATTTCACGACGACCTACCCCAGATGGAGGAGCTTATTCCAAGTTTGGTTCGTCCAACCGCCAGCAAGATCTAGATTGAGATTGTGATCTTTCTGACCAGGAGGTAATTTTACCCCATAGCCGTTCGTTTTCTTTGAAGATATCTACGCCGGACGGAATGCGTTGGTTCCTCAGTTTCTTTCTGAGGGAACGGGAAACGGAGGGAAGCCATTCCGGCCGCCGTTGCCGCCTCAATGCCCAAGTCCGTGTCATCGAAGACGAGACAGTCTCCCGGCGCCAAGCCGAGCCTGCCGGCTGAAAACAGAAATGCATCCGGGGAAGGCTTGCCGTTCTTGTCGTGTACGAATCGCCACGATCTCAACTCGAAGGCAACACTTGCGGGCTATGCTCGTGCGCGGCGATTAGCCCAGTTGCCGACCCGGCTCGACCAAGCTATTGCCAAAGCTTACGATGGCGACGTTTTCTCTAACGAGTCGATCCTGAAAAAGTGATTCTCAGGCATATTGAAGTTGAGTATTGCGGTCTTGGACGCCTCGCAGGGTGAGCATCCCGTTCGATGCGTTCATCAGGCAGAACAGAAAAATGCGCCAAAAA
>PLXP01000071.1 GCA_003151435.1 Acidobacteriaceae bacterium | reverse complement strand
GACAACGAAGCAGATTAACGGATTTTTTCTTTGCAGGTGTCATTGAACTTGTGTGTGCTTAGAAGCACGCAGCCATGATTATGGTACAAGGCGGCCGTGAATTGGTTAGTCGATCAAGTAGCATCAACATTTCAAAGTCGAGGCGCGTTTGCCGTTTATCCTACGAACCACCAGACAAGTGGAAAATATTTCTGATTGCGTCTAGGGCGCCTGATCGACCTCCAAGCCAGAAAATCAATGAAAATTAGCGGAAGGATCAGGAATCCGAGATGCAAGGCCTCAAACCCCTTGACGACTGCATAAAACAGGCCATAAGAGGCAAGACTAATCAGAATGAATAGGAGTAGCATCCACAAAACAACGAAGGAAACGTGGCTATCTGTTGATTTTACCCCAAGCTCTAGCTGTGCCTTGGATTTCTCTTCTTCATAAGCCTTGAGGCTTTTGGCTTCCTGGATCGTGCGTTGGCTTAGCTCCCATGCTGCTAGGTCACGCCGTCTCTCAGCCTTGCTCTTTCGAACAAGTTGCCCTTTTCGGGGTCCCCGCGTGATTTTTCTAAATTTCGTAGAGTCATATGTTTCTTTTTGCCAGTCGAATGGTGGAACTGGTCTATACATGACAAATTCTCTCAAGCGCCTCTAAAATGCCGAATGATCCGGTCGAAGAAGTTCTGGGCGTCTTGATAAGTCTACCTCGATTCAAGCTCACAGCGGCCCAGAGACTACGCGGGCCACCACGTCGTATTCGTGGGCTTCAGTAATCTCCGCCTTGTAGAAGCTGCCCTGTTCCAGCGTGCCTAGAGAGCCAAAGTCGTTGATGTAGACCTTGCCGTCGATTTCGGGCGCGTGGAACTGCGTACGACCCTCCCACAGCAGCGGCGTCTCGTCGCTTTCGCCTTCCGCCAGTACCACCAGCTCGCGGCCCACCCACTGCTGCTTGGCGTGCTTGCTGATGGATTGCTGCAGCTTCATCAGACGGCGCTTGCGGGCTTCGATGGTGCGCTTGGGCACCTTGACGTCAAGCGAGTAAGCGCCCGAGCCTTCTTCGTCGGAATAGTTGAAAACGCCGAGCCAATCGAACTTCGCTTCCTTGACGAAATCTTCAAGAATCGCGACATCCTCTGGCGTCTCCCCCGGGAAGCCGACGATGAACGACGTGCGCAGCGCGATTCCCGGAACCGCAGCACGCACCTTGTCCAGTGTCTTCAAGAAGATCTCCGCACCCGCGCCGCGCTTCATGGTCTTGAGGACTGCGGGCGAGGCATGCTGCAGAGGCACGTCGAGGTATTTGCAGATGTTGTCGTGCTTCGCAATGGTGTCAAGCAGCCGTCCTGTGATGCGGTTCGGATAGGCATAGAGGAAGCGTAGCCACCGCAGGCCTTCGATGCCCGCCAGCGAATCCAGCAGCAACGCAAGTCCGTCTTTCAGGCCCAGGTCTTCGCCGTAGCAGGTCGTGTCCTGGCCGATAAGCGTAATCTCCTGGACGCCGCGCGCCACCAACTGCCGCGCCTCCGTCACCACCGATTCAAACCGGCGCGACCGGAACTTTCCACGCAGGTTGGGAATCACGCAGAACGTACAGGGATGATCGCAGCCCTCGGCGATCTTGATGTACGCCGAGGTGCGGCCAGTCGCCAGCAGCCGAGGCGTGTTCTCGTCGTAAAGATAGGTGGGCAGCATGTGCGCCGCGCCCTGCCAGTCGTCACGGCGGAAGCGCCCTTGCTGCTCGCGCAGGTCGCCCTCCGCGCGAAAGGCAATGGGTTCACCCTTGTGCGTGCCCGATAGCGATTCCTGTCCGGACCGCATCTCCGCGGCTCCGCTGCTCGTCAGGATGTTGAACGGCGACAGCGCGGCAGCCTGTGGGCGCGCAATACCCGCGGCTTCAAGGATCGATTCCAATTCGCCGGTTCCGACCACGGCGTCCACTTCAGGAATGCTCTTGCGAATCTCGTCGCGATAGCGCTCCACCAGGCAGCCCGCGACAATCAACTTTGTGGCGCGGCCGGACGTCTTGTGGCGAGCCATCTCCAAAATGGTGTCCACTGACTCCTGCTTGGCGGTATCGATAAAGCTGCATGTATTTACGACGAGGATGTCCGCGTCTTCAGGATGGGCGGTCAGCCGCGCACCGGCGCGGTCCAGCAGGCCCATCATCACCTCGGAGTCAACGAGGTTCTTAGGGCAGCCCAGGGAAATAAAGCCCACGACCGGGGCTTGGGATGCGATTTTTTCCGTCACCTATCCATTGTAGTGGGAGTCTTGCTCTGGAACCTAACCGGCTGATGCCGAGCCTCAGGGCCGCCGTCAGTTGCCTCCACAATTCAGGATTCATCAAACGATCACCGCCTGTTCACGGTCCTTTGATTTTCCTGGGCCGCGTGGTCTTTACCTTTCTAGGTAGATGGCAAACGCGAAGCGCCGTCCCGGCAAGTCTGGAAAGGGCGCAAAACTCTGACAGCAAAGGCTCCTGAGAGCCGATCCGCCCCTTTCCCCTCAATTCACACATTTGAAATGCGTTTGGAGGCTTCCCCATGTCAAAAAACTGTTTCCGTTTGATAGTTCCCGTTCTTTCTCTGCTCCTGTTACATAGCGCCGCAGCGCAATCCGGCGCAGGGCGCGGCAGCCTTTCCGGCACTGTCGCAGACGCTGTAGGAGACGCGTTGCCTGGCGCGCGCGTCACTCTCGATCCCGGCGGAGTAACAGCAGTGGCCGACGGGCAGGGCGACTTCCTGGTAAGCAACCTGGCTCCCGGGTCCTACACCATCAAGGTCGAGGCGCTAGGCTTCGAGCCATACACTCACCCCGTCACCATCACTTCTATATCGGTGATCCAGGAGCACGCCGTCCTCAAAATCTCTTCCGCGCAAGAAAATGTGCAGGTCTACGCCGGGCGCGAAAAAGGCGAAATGGAGGCAATGAACGAGCAGCAGTCGTCAGACAACATTCTTGAGGTGCTGCCCGCGGACGTAATTAACAGCCTGCCCAACACCAACATCGCCGACGCCGTCGGCCGGCTTCCCGGAGTCTCGCTGGAGCGCGATGAGGGCGAAGGCAAATACGTGCAGATTCGTGGCACTGAACCGCGGCTCAGCAACCTCACGGTAGATGGAATCAACATTCCATCGCCTGAGTCTTCGGTGCGCAACATCAAGCTTGACGTCATTCCGGCCGAACTCGTCGGGTCGATTGACGTAAGCAAGACGCTCACTCCGAATCAGGATGGCGACGCCATCGGCGGTTCGGTGAACCTGACCACCAGGTCTGCCGGCGACCGGCCCTTCCTCAGTATCTCCGGCATGGGAGGCCACTCGCCTATCATTCTTGCCGGCCAAAGCAACATTGACCAGTTCACCCTCGCGGCAGGCAAACGCTTTGGCGCCAACAAACGGCTCGGCGTCTTCATCGGAGGCAGCTACGACTACAACCGCCGCGGCATCGACGACATTGAACCGGCCCCCGGCACCGCGCAATTGAATGGCGCCGCAGCCACCGATCCTTTCTACGTCGTGCTGCCCACAGCGGACTACCGCGAGTATCACTACGACCGCACGCGCTACGGCTTCGCGGGCACGGTCGACTACCAATTCTCCCCCGGAACCGTCCTGTTCGTCCGCGGCCTCTTCTCCGATTTCCAGGACTACGGCGGCAAGTGGATCTACACTCCCACAGTGAATTCGTGGGACACTCCTAACACCTCGTCGGACCCGGCGAACAACTTTACTTACACTGACTCGCCGCGCTTCCCCGACTATCAGATCGGAAACCTGTCTGCCACCTTCAGCCATGCCACCGGCTCGTGGCTCATCGCGGCCACAGCGGCTATCTCCCACTCCCGCGCGGATAATCAGGATTTTCCCTCCGCAGGCTTTCAAGGACCGTCGGGAATGTCCTTCAATGTGGATCGGAGCAACCCATACCGTCCCAAGTTCAATATCCTTTCCTACGCCAACCCCACTGATAACATCCACGATCCAACGCAGTACACAATAACGGGAATCACGCTCACCAAAGACCACTCGGCACAGTTGAACCTGCAGGGCTCTCTCGATGTAACCCGCACGTATAACTGGAACGGTCACATGGGAACTTGGCAGGCCGGCGCCAAGTTACGCAACGCGCATAAGTTCAACGACGTGGACGACACCAGCTACAGCCCCAATTCGGATAGCGGACTGGGACCATTCACGCTGGCCGATGTCCAGGGCACTTACCGCACTTCGGACTACTACAACGGCACGTACGACTATTACACCAAGGGACGCACCTCTGACTGGAACGCCATTCTGGCGAAATTGAATGCCAACATGCCCGCCTTTTCGCCGAGTTCCTCGCCTTACACGTTCAACCTGCATGAGATGATTCCTGCCCAGTACTTTATGACCACCATCAACGTGGGCCGCATGCGTTACGTTGCCGGATTGCGTCTGGAAGAAACCGTCTCCGACTTCTTCACCACTAATAGCCAGCTGGGCAAAAAGACAAGCACCTACCTGGACTTCATGCCCAATGCGCAGGTTCGCTGGTCGCTCAATAACAACTCTGACATTCGCGTGGTGTATGGCCGCGGCATCGCACGGCCCAACTATGGCGACCTTGTTCCCCAGCAGACATTCAATGGCACCAAGAACCAGGTCAGCGAAGGTAACCCGAACCTGCTGCCCACGCGCGCCAATAACTTCGACATCCTCGGCGAGCACTATTTCAACACTGTCGGCGTTCTGCAGGCTGGATTCTTTTTCAAGCAGATCAGCAATCCAATCGTGACCACGCAGCACATCATTCCAGTCGGCCAGCTCCACGCCGGCTTTGTGGATTCGCAGCCCATCAACCTGCCCAGTGCCCACATCGGCGGAATTGAACTGGCATGGGAGCAGCATTTCAAGAGCCTCCCCGGCGCGCTGCACGGCCTGGGCATGTTTGCGAACTACGGCTACTCGTTTTCACAGGCAAGATATAGCTGGGTCTACCACGACGAGAACGGTAACCCGATCTCCGCATCGGACAATCGTGCACTGCCCCGCCAGGCCCCCAACACCTTCAACGTCAACCCGACCTTCGACTTGCGGCATCTTACCGCGCGCTTCGGTATTAGCTATAACCAGGCAAATATCTATGCCTATAACTGGACTGGAGTTCCGGGAGATTCGACGGTGAACGGCCCCAAGGGGCCCACTGGAGACAACTACCTCTACAGCCACACCCAATACGACGCTGAGTTGGGGTACACACTGCCCTATGGCTTCAAGCTGACGGCGTCGGGCCTGAACCTGTCGAATGAAGTCTTCGGCTTCTACCAGGGGTCGACGCAGTATCCGATCCAGCGCGAGTATTACCACCCCACTTACAGCTTCGCTCTGCGTTGGACCAGCAACGTCGAGAAATAAACCGAAACCTCCAGCTGAAAAGCACTCCACGACGAGGCGCGGCACCGGCAACGGTCACTCGCGCCTCGCCTCATTTGCCCGCGTGATCTGTCGGCGAGGGTGGCATGCGCGGCAAGCATTCGTGAGGATCCCATATCACAGCCAAAGGTGCCACCGATCACAGAAGACTTTGATGGGTTGGGACTCCAATAGCCCGCGCAGCACGCACTGGGACGACATTGCGCACCTAACCTCCCTCACCCACCGTGCGCGATAGTCCGATACTCAAATCCCCAAAACCCATGCCATTGCACTCCTCGTGCATTGGCGAAAGGAGTCTCTTATGCCTACAGCCATCACAAAACCGGAATTCCGGGCCCCCGCCGATATCCTCGACAAGGAAATCGCGCGCCTTGGACTTCCCAAAGCCAATGCTCCGCTCGTGATTTCCGCGGCTCCAATCCTCGGGACTTGGGTAAACTGCGATCACCAAACTCGCGGAATGGTACGGCTGATGATTGCAGCCAACGGCAAGGAAGTGACGATTCACGGCTTTGGCGCCTGCTCGCCCACACCCTGCGACTGGGGCGTCGTCAACGGGCTGGTTTATGCGGACAACGTCGCGTCAGTACCCGCGGTGGCATTTACCGCGCTCTACACGTTCGGATTCAAGCAGACCACGGTCGTCGGGCACCTGCTGAAAGGCGCGCTCTATGTGGAGACATTCGACCACTTCACCGATCAGAGCGGCCGCGCAGACTACTACTCGCTCGACATCTTGACGCAATAGCGCAATTCACGCACCCCCATTCTTTCCTCAGTCTGTAATCCGACATCTTGCGGGCACCATGGCCTTCGGGCGGGTGCCCACAAGAGTGTCTCTGCGTGCCCATCCACAGAGGCATCCCGCCCGTCTCCGGTGCCGGGTGTTTGTGACCGGAAGCGTGCTTCGAGCTGGCCGCCCTCTGGTGTTAAAATCGATCAGTGCCGGGTCCTACGCGACGTAATCCCGCCAACCCCGCCAGGTCCGGAAGGAAGCAACGGTAACGGGCTAGTACGGGCGCAGTAGGTCACCCGGTACTTTTTTGGCGCCGTGGGCGCTGTGACCGATGTTCGGGGATGTTTCGTAACCATCGCCAGCGGGCGATCAGGTCGTCCTCGTGCAGCCGTATTGAACCGCCGTATCGATGTTCCGCGCGAACCGGGCACCCCATCCGGATGCGCGCGCAGCCAGGAGAAATACATTGACCCTCACCGTGCGTCCCGTGGTGGGCCGGCGCTGCAAAATTACCGCGCTCGGAACCTACGTCCCTCCTCAAATTCTCACGAATAAAGACCTCGAAAAAATGGTGGATACCAACGACCAGTGGATCATGGAGCGTACCGGTATCCGCGAACGGCACGTGCTGGCCAAGGGAAAGGGCACCAGCGACATGTGCGTGGAGGCTGCGAAGAAGTGCCTGGCGGCGCGGGGAATCGAGCCCAGCGAAGTTGAGGTCATCATCGTGGGCACGGTAACGCCCGACATGATGTTCCCGTCGACGGCCTGCCTCGTGCAGGACAAGATCGGCGCCAAGGGCGCGTGGGGTTTCGACGTTTCGGCGGGCTGCTCGGGGTTCATGTTCGCGCTGCAGGCCGGCGTCAAGCTGGTGGAGAGCGGAGCGCAGACAAAAGTTCTGGTGTGCGGCGCCGACGCCAATACGCGCATGACCGACTACACCGACCGCGCCACCTGCGTGCTGTTTGGGGATGGCGGCGGAGCGGTGCTGCTGGAACCGGCCGAAGAGGGCGAAATCGGCATGATCGACTTCGTGAACGAGATCGACGGATCGGGCGGCGTATCGCTGAACCTGCCTGCCGGCGGCAGCCTCAACCCCACCACCCACGAAACCATCGACAAGAAGATGCACTTCATCCACCAGGACGGACAGGCGGTCTACAAATTTGCCGTGCGCAAGATGGCGGAGGCCACCACGAAGCTGCTGGAGCGCAACGGCGTAACCGGTGCTGATCTCGGATGCTTCATTCCACACCAGGCCAACAAGCGCATCATCACCTCCACCGCCGACCGTCTGGGGCTGGCCGCGGATCGTGTGATCATCAATATCGAGAAGTACGGCAACACGTCCGCAGGCACCATTCCGCTGGCCATGGAAACCGCCATCGAGCAGGGCAAGCTGAAGAAGGGCGACCTGGTACTGCTGGCCGCGGTTGGCGCCGGGTTCACCGTGGGAACATCGCTGCTCCGTTGGGAGATCTAAGAGGCAGCGGAGTTGGCTGCGCGCTGACTCCGCTACAGCAGTGCCTCATTCATTGAAAAATCAAACGCGGGCAGCACACCGGTTTCCGCAGCCATGCGGAAGAAGCCCTTCATCCCTTCCAGGCATTCTTGATCCAGCACATAGTGAATGTTCGAGGTCAGGTAGGTGTGAATCGTCTCTTCCGGAAGCGGTAGCCTACCCAACCATTCCGCCACAAGCGCGTCAATGTTCCGCATGCCGTGGTCGCGAGAGCGAATGAAATCCTCAACGACTCGTTCATTCAGAAGAGCGCCCGGAGCGGCTGCCCACACTGCGGAGACGAAAGGCAAACCCGTCAGCCCAACCCATTCGGCGGCCAGGTCGTGATACACAAGGTCCTCGCCTGTGCGCTCAAAGCGGTTGGCACGTTCTTCCAGGGCCAGCAGCGCGGGATCTCCGATAAGAATGGCGGCATCAGCCCGGTCAAGCATTGAATCCAGGTCTGCAGCCATCGGCATGTACCGGACTGCGGGATTTCCCCACCGATGGAAGAGCACGCGCGAGTAGGCAATCGTGGTGCGGCTGGCTGTATCCGCGGCCACTGTGCGCAAACCAGCCAGAGGTTGATTGGCGCGCCGAACCAGCAGCAGCGAGCGCACGCGATGCTTCGAAGCGATGGTGCAGCCCGGCAGAATGCGCAAGCCCGGTGTCACGGCCAGGGCCGCAATCGGCACCAGGCCAATGTCGGAGGCTCCGGTGGCCAGCCGGTCGGCGCACTCTGACGGAAGCATCCAGTCGATCCGATAGCGAGTCCCTAAATCGAAATTAAGCGGGGGATGCTCAAAGTCCCACATCAACGGTGCCGGATTGAGAAACCGAATGGCGGCGATGCGCAGACGGTCGTAATCAGTTGGAGCCACATCTCCAGTGTAATTCTTACGGCGAGAGAACCCGGATAGGCATCCGCCAATCCGCTCAAATTCAACTTCCAGGCAAGCTTGCGGCCAACGCGCGGGCATGCCAAATCATGCATCCCCATTTTTTTGATTTGTAGACGTGCGCTTGACTTTGAGGCCGGGCGCGCGGTACCTTGAGCGAAATCATCAACGAGATAGGCTTTTGCTTCCTATGAGGAATTCCGGCGTTCGCGGTCTTCCTGATAGCAGCATTCTGCAATGACGACTTTGACTCAAGACGCAGTGAATCCGCTAGTCCCTCAGGCAGAGGAGGACCGTCTGGCGTGGCTGGCGATGGCACTCACGCCCGCGCTTGGACCCAAACGGATTCTCGATGCCATGAACCAATTGGAAGCGCCTGGCCAGCTGTTCGCGCTGCCGCTCACGGCGCTTGAAGCAATGAAGCTTCCCGCCGAGTCCGCGCAGTTCATCTTCGATGGCAAAGCGCGCAGGGTTGCGGAAGAGGAACTTGCATTGGTCGCCGCGCAGGGCGCAATGATTTTGACCTTCAGCTGCCCTGCGTATCCTGAACGATTGAAGGAGATTTACGATCCGCCGCCTGTGCTGTGGGTGCGCGGGGACGTGAGCCTTCTCGCGCGGCCATCGATCGCGGTGGTGGGCACCCGGCATCCTTCTCCCTACGGATCGGGCGTTGCAGAGATGCTGTCGCGCGACCTGGCGGTGCGGCGGCTGCTGATTGTCAGCGGAATGGCTCGCGGCATCGACACTTGTGCGCACAAGGGCGCGTTGGCAGCCCGCATGCCCACGGTGGCCGTTTGGGGAACCGGGATCGACGTGATCTATCCCAAGGAAAATAAAAAATTGGCGGAGGAGATTCTGGCCACGGGGGGCGCCATCGTCAGCGAGGTGCCCATGGGCACGTTTCCCGCGCCCCAAAATTTCCCGCGCCGCAACCGGATTCTGAGCGGACTCAGCATTGCGGTGTTGGTGGTGGAGGCAGCGGAGAACTCCGGCACGCGAGTGACTGCACGCTGCGCAGCCGAACAGAATCGCGATCTTTTTGCCGTTCCTGGAAATGTCACCAATAAGAATTCCTGGACCCCTAACACGCTGATTAAACAGGGCGCCAAGCTGGTTGCTACCTGGGAGGATGTGTGGGAAGATCTGCCGTCGCAAGTGCGCATCGAACTGGAAAGCGAAGCCGGTCTTGCATCCAAACCCGAGGCTGCCGCATCTCTCTTGCCTGATCCGGTATTGCGGCCCGAAGAGGCCATTGTGCTTGAGGTTTTGCGCTCAGACGAGTCGCTGCAGATCGACGAAGTCCTCGAACTCCTCGAAACGCAACTGACGTCTTCCGAGGTGTTTACGGCACTATTTGAGCTGGAGATGGCAGGTCGGGTGCGACAGTTTCCAGGCAAGAACTACGTGCGAACACTTTGATGCCTCGCCTCCCCATTCCATTTAAAGCCACGGTGACTCCTGCGACTTTTTCGCACACGCGATGGTTTTTGCGCGTAAAGTGTTGGAACGCGGGCACGGGAAAAAACGGTCGGAAAGTGGAAATGGACCGGCCATCCGTGATAGCTTCCAAGTTTCGCGGCCAATTTTTGATGGAGCAGGCATTCGGCCCGCATGCGGGTTGAGATTTCTACCGCTCACCAACAACACGGAATACCCATTTGCGAGTCCAATAGGCCCAAGTGGGGTTAGTAATAAGGATGGCAATGAGCAGAGCATTAGTGATCGTCGAGTCCCCCGCCAAAGCGAAGACGATTGAAAAATATCTTGGCAAGGGTTACGAGGTCCTGGCGTCCGTCGGGCACATCATGGACCTGCCCAAAAACGATATTGGCGTAGAGCTGAAGAATCGTACATTCGAACCCACGCTCATCGTGTCTCCCGGCAAGGAGAAGGTGGTTGGGCAACTGAAGCGCGCCGCCGCAAAGGCCGACGAGATCTTCCTCGCGCCTGACCCTGACCGTGAAGGTGAGGCGATCGCATATCACTTGGCCATCCAGTTGGGAACAAGCGCGAAGGAAAGAAAAAAAATCCGCCGCGTTACGTTTAACGAAATTACAAAGAAGGCCGTGCAGGAAGCATTCAATCACGCCCGCGACGTGGACCAGAACCTGGTGGATGCGCAACAGACGCGCCGCGTGCTTGACCGGCTGGTGGGCTACCAGATTTCTCCGCTTCTGTGGGACAAGGTCCGTCGAGGCCTCTCAGCCGGCCGCGTGCAGACCGTTGCTGTGCGCCTGATCGTAGAACGCGAGCGTGAGATCGGCGCCTTCAATCCAGTCGAGTATTGGACGCTGGACGCCTTTCTTCACGCAGACAAGCACGCGGACAAAAAGCTCAAAGCGCGCTTCATCGGCATCAATGGAGAGCCGGCTCGTGTTGCCAACGGCCAGGACAAGGACGGAAAAGACCAGTTCCTCGCCAACGCATTGCCTGACAAAAGGTCGATGGATGAAGTGGTGGCCGCGCTCCAGAAGGCCACCTGGTCGCTCGTTTCGGTGCAGTCGCGCGAGCAGCAGCGCAAGCCCCTTGCTCCCTTCATCACCAGCCAGTTGCAGCGTGATGCATCAAGCAAACTCGGCTTCAACGTTCGTCGCACCATGGGCGTTGCACAGCGGCTCTACGAGGGCGTCGACTTGGGCCCGGAAGGAACCACCGGCCTCATCACCTACATGCGTACCGATTCGCCGCGTGTGTCTCCCGACGCAATCGTCGGAGCGCGCGAGTGGATTGGCAAGCAGTTGGGCCGGCAATATCTTCCTGCCACACCGAACGTGTACAAAGGCAAGAAGGACTCGCAGGATGCGCACGAAGCCATTCGCCCCACTGACGCATCGCGCACTCCGGAGTCCATCGCCCGCTATCTCAGCGATGAACAGCTCAAGCTCTATCGGCTCATCTGGCAGCGATTTGTTGCGTCGCAAATGATGCCCGCGATCTTCGACGTCACCACGGCCAGGATCGCTGCGGTTTCCTCCACCACAGGCAAGACCTACGACTTCCGCGTCAGCGGTTCTGTGCTGCGATTCGATGGATTCCTCAAGGTCTACGAAGTTGCGGAAGACAAGGGCGACGAAGAGGACGAATCGAAGAACAAGCTGCCCAGTCTCGACGGCGTGAAGGCGCTGGCGCTTGAAAAGCTTGACCCGGAGGAGCATTTCACCTCACCGCCTCCGCGCTACAACGAGGCATCGCTGGTCAAGGTGCTTGAAGAGCGCGGCATTGGCCGGCCTTCCACCTATGCGTCGATCATCAGCACCATTCAGGATCGCGAGTACGTCACCAAGATCACGGGGCGCTTCTATCCCACCGAGATCGGTATGGTGGTATGCGACCTGCTGGTGAAGAATTTCCCCTACATCTTCGATACCAAGTACACGGCGCGTCTTGAAGAAGAGCTCGACGACATTGAAGAGGGCAAGGAGAAGTGGACCGTGCTACTCAACGGCTTCTACGACCACTTCGAAGACGAACTCAAAGATGCCGACAAGAAGATGGAAGACATCAAGCGCATGGAGATCAAGACCGACGAAAAGTGCGATCTGTGCGGGTCGCCGCTCCTGTTGAAGTGGGGCAAGTTCGGCACCTTCTTCGCGTGTTCGGCCTACAACAAGAAGGACCCTTCGAGCTGTACCTTCACCAAGGAAAACACCGCAGGCAAGCCCGACCTGAACACGCCTGAGGCGCAGGAAGCCGGCGAGCAGGAAGAGTATTGCGACAACTGCGGACGCGTGATGGTGCTGCGGCGCGGTCCGTTCGGCATGTTCATGTCGTGCCCCGGATACAACGAAGACCCGCCCTGCAAAACCTTCCGCAAGCTGAGTTCGAAACAGCAGCAGAAGCAGTCTGCTCCTCAACCCACAGGCGAAGACTGCCCCAACTGCGGCAAGCCTCTCGTCTTGCGCCAGGGTGCGTACGGCGAGTTCGTCTCCTGCTCCGGCTACCCCAAGTGCAAGTACGTAAAGCAGAACATCATCGAGGGGATGAAGTGCCCCAAGTGCGGCACCGGGGATCTGGCCGAGCGCAAGGCAAAGCGCGGCAATATTTTCTGGGGCTGCACCAACTATCCCAAGTGCGACTTCACGTCGAACTACAAACCAGTGCCTGAAAAGTGCCCCGAGTGCGGCAGCCCTTACCTGCTTGAGAAGACGCTGAAGTCCGGCATCTTTCTCGAATGCCCGAACAAGAGGAAGGCTGTCGAGGAAGAGGCGCCGGCTCCCAAGAAGCGCGGCAGGAAAGCCGCGGAGCCTGCGGCGGACAGTGCCGCAGTGTGCAGCTACTCCAAGCGCATTGGCGATGCGCCGCCGCCGCCCACAGCCGAAACGCACGGTCCGGTGATCGAAAAGGGCGGCAGCAAGAGGGAACTTCAGCCGGTATAAATCAGAACGCCGAACCTTGGCTCCATGCCGGAACCCAGGTGCGGCGCTCTTGCGGAGCTTCGAGACGCCGAATCGAAGGCGTTTCGATTGCCGTCCAAAGAAACGCTGCTTCAATTTGAACGCCAGCCACGGCTGCCGCGGGTGCCGTTCGATTACAGTCCGGACCCGTGGAGCCTTGGTAATGCACAACGAGCAATCTCCGTACGACGCGGTCGCCTACCCCAGCTATTCCTATCCAGACACACATCCCAATCGCCTTGCCGCCATGGCAACTCTGCATGGCCTGTCGCCCGCGCCAGTAGAGCACTGCCGCGTGCTTGAAGTTGCCTGCAACGAGGGTGCCAACCTCATCCCCATGGCCTACGCCATCCCGCAAAGCGAGTTCGTTGGTTTTGACCTGGCTCGCGTGCCGGTCGAGCGTGGACAGCAGCGGATTCGCGAACTCGGCCTGACAAACATTCGCATTTTCGAAGGCGACCTGCTTGACGTGGGCGCGGAACTGGGCCAGTTCGACTACATCCTCGCGCATGGGCTGTATGCCTGGGTTTCGGAGCCGGTACGCGATCGGCTGCTGGCAATCTGTGGCCAGTTACTGACGCCCAACGGCGCCGCCTTCGTAAGCTATGACGCGCTCCCCGGTGGCCATCTTCGTAAAATGACTCGCGAGATGATGCTGTTCGGGACCAAGGACATTGCAGGTCCGCAGGAGCGAGTCATCGAGGCGCGTGCGCTGCTTCAACTCGTGCTTGAAGCCAGGCCGGAGGGTGATGCATACCGCTTGCTGCTCGCAAAGCAAGTTGAGTCGATGGAGAAGCGGAGTGCGCAGTCCATTTACCACGATGAACTTGGGCAGCAATATCACCCCGTACTCTTCACCGAGTTTGTGCAACACGCCAGCCGGCACGGCCTGCAATACCTGAGCGAAGCGTCTCTGCCGCCCCCGAACGATCCGGGCAGCCAACCCGACTTCAAGCGCGCGGCGGAAAGTGCGGTGGGTAGCGATGTTTTGAAGCAGGAACAGATGATGGATTTTGCGCGCATGCGTGTCTTCCGGGAGACGCTCCTTTGCAGGGCTGAATGCGCGGTTCGAAGAGACTTTGCGGCACAAGATATGCGGAGGCTTCTGCTGACTTCGCAAGCCGTGTCCTCGCCCGGACAGGCTGCCGGAGCAAAGGTCTTCACCTCACCAAGCGGCGTCAAGCTGGAAACCAACCATACAGGCGTGATCGCGTTGCTTGAGATGCTTGAGGCCGCGTCGCCGCATGCCCTGGGGCTCGAAGAGCTTGAGCCGCAACTTGTAGAGGCCGGGCTTTCTCTCGATGCCGAGGGAGCTGCGGTACTGATGCAACTGGCGGTGCCCAGGCTCATCACGTTCCATGCCTGGAAGGCTCCTCTTGCTCAAGAGATCTCGGTGCGGCCAAGAGCCAGCGCCATCAGCCGCCAGGATGCCGCGTTGCGGCCGTATGCGACCACACTGCTCCACGCTACGTCGTCTCTGTCAGAGCCGGTTGCGCGCCGGCTTCTTCTGCTGCTTGATGGCACGCGGGACCGCGCGGGCCTGCTGGAAGCAATGAAGGCGGCCTTCCCTGACGTGCCGGGCGAAGAGCTCGCAACGCAGCTTGAGCGTGGCCTTTCGGTGTTCTACCGTGCCGCGCTGCTTGAGGCCTGAAAGAGGCCAACACTGCGCCGTCAACTATCGCTCTGTACCACCGCTGAAGCCGGCAGGTCTCTGCGCGGTTCTGGCGAATCCGTTAGTATGACAGCGGAGACCCCCGAATATGGAACGGATGCAGATGGAACGGATGCTGGCCACGCCAGCCGATGCTGAAATTATTCTCAGGCTGTATGAGCTCCGCAGGGAAACGGTGATGCGCCAGGCCCGCGCGTGGGTCATCGGCGAGTTCTGGCCCACCACCGCCGACGAATACTTTGCCGTGGCCTCCAACCGCAACGATCCGCACAACGCTTTCGTGCGCCAGGTCATCAGCTATTGGGAAATGGCGGCGGCCATGGTGCTGCATGGCGCGGTTTCCGCGGAACTGTTCGTGGACTGCAACGCCGAGGGCTTCCTGCTGCTCGCCAAGTTCGCGCCTATTCTCGAAGACGTGCGGCAACGGATCCCTACCTTCATGATCAAGACTTCCGACCTGGTGAAGAGGTTTACCGTGGCTGCGGCCCGGTTTGAAGCCGTCCAGAAGAACGTTGAAGCCATGCGCGACAGCCAGAATAAGTAGCACGTAGCCGGCTCCAAACTCGCAGCGCGCCAAAAATCGAAACGCCCCGCGTCTTGCCGTATTATGGGCTTGGGGAGCATGATGTTACCCGGAACAGAGTTTCCCAAATCACTGGAGGTTCTATGAAACGCACCATCGCTTTGCTGGTAGTGGTCTTCTCGTTCGCCGTTTTGGCGGCACGGGCCGCTGATTCCACCAAGATCAACGGCTGGATCTCGGACTCAATGTGCGGCGCCAAACACGCGGGCAGTGGCGCGGCCTGTGTCAAAAAGTGCATTGACGGCGGCATGCAGCCCGTCTTTGTGGATGAGAGCAAAAAAGAAGTCTGGAAGATCGACAATCCCGACGCGGTCAAGGGCTTCTATGGCGACCATGTCACCATCGCGGCAACGGCCGACGCAGCCAATAAGAGTGTCCACGTCGACTCCATTGCAGCGGCAAAGTAGGTTCGTTTCGTTCATTCGGACCCGAATCTGCCTCGCCACACCCGACAATCTCTGATAGTGTCATATCCATTCCCCGCGCTGGCCCCTTTGGGCTGGCTGCGGGCAAATACGCCGTTCGACCGGAATACCCCATGGCACGAGCAATCTGGAATGGCAAGGTCATTGCCGAAAGCGATGTAACGGAGACGGTGGAAGGAAACATCTACTTTCCTGAAACAAGCCTCAAGCGCGAGTATTTTCGCCCCAGCAGCACAACCTCCACATGTCCGTGGAAGGGTCAGGCGCGCTACCTGAGCCTCCTGATTGACGGACAGGACAATCCTGACGCGGCCTGGTACTACCCCGACCCCAAGCCCGCAGCGCGCAAGATCAGGGGATTCGTCGCCTTCTGGCGTGGCGTAGACATCGAGAAATAAACGCCGGCGGCGCGGAGAGGCAATGCGGGTTCGTTCAATTCTGTTTGCTGCCTGGCTGGCCGTCGCGCTGGCTGGATGCGCCGCCCATCGGCCAACGCCGCCTGCGGCGGTCACTCCGCCTGCGACGCTTGCCGGCGACGCGGCTCACCCCGGCCAAACACAGGGGTGGGTCGACACCAAGCTCTACTTCGGGCTCGGCCCCTCCGGCAACCTCGAGCAGGGAATCAGTGAGACACGCTGGCTTCAGTTTCTTGACAAGGAAGTAACGTCCCGCTTCCCGGACGGCCTCAGCGTGGTCGACGTCTACGGCCAATGGCAGGGTAAAAACCAGACAGCGCCCGAGCGTCTGCGGACCAAAATGATCATCCTTCTTTACCCCGATTCCCAGGAAAATCGCGCCAAAATCGAGGCCATCCGCTCTGCATGGAAGCAGATCACAGGCGACCAGTCGGTCCTGCGGGTGACTGAACCTGCGGATGTTTCGTTCTAGTCTTCAGTTTTGTCCGCTCTTGACGAGCTACCAGGTGCAGTGCTTGCAAAAGCGATCAGGGCACCGTCCAGTAAATGGCCTGTTCCTGATCGATCTCGTTTGCTTTCTCCCCAGAATGCAACCTCGTAGCTTGTCAAGAAAGATTGGTTGGGTTGATAAGCGAGGCCTACTCGCCTTCTGTCACCCTCTACCTATTGGTAGGTAATCTGAAGGTTTCCGCCCGTACAGATAAAGCGCCAACCTGCGCCACCACCTCCTCTGCCTCCGCCTCCTGCCGAGTAGTAATAACTGAAGGTTAACGTCATCGTTCCGGTGTACGTTCCACTATCTCCATCGTTCGTCGCGCCATGAAAGTTGACAACGAGCTTTGTAACTTGCCCGGAACTGTTGGTGGTCGGGATGTTACTGGTAACATGTCCCTGCCCAAGATCCGCAACCCCGTTGAATGCGACAAACCCCGTACCGGCGTTGTATCCAGTGACATACGTGTCCAGCCAAAACGTGCCGTTACCGCTACTGGTCGTGCCGACATTCACGGGAATGCCGTAGCAATAGAGGGGCGAACTGGCACGCCCGCAGTTGTACCCGGTGCCCACGTTGGTTTGTATTGTGAGCACTTGCCCTGATGTCTCGTCCTGAGCTTGGCAAAGCGCTGGGCTAAGCGCACAAAAGCCGAGAGCTAGCGCAACACTTGCAATCTGTTGTCCTCTCATTGTGTCTCCTTGAGTGCTTGCTTGCCCCCCGAGGCTTGCTTGCTGCCGCATTGTGATCCAAATCACATTTTAGGTGTGTGCAATATTGCTCAACTTAGAAGAGAATAAAGATACGAAAGATCGATTCTTACCTGCTGATAGGTTGCGCTTAGTTATTCAGCGGTCATGTCCA
>PLXP01000084.1:45598-68699 GCA_003151435.1 Acidobacteriaceae bacterium | reverse complement strand
TGGCGTTGCGCAGGTAGAGATTGTCGCGTCGCCACGCCGGGATGTGGGTGTCAAGCATGCTCTGCACCGGCTGGGAAACCCAGGTGGGCGCGTGCACACCGTTGGTGATGGACTCGATGGGGAACTGGGGGAACATGTCGCGCGAGACCTTGGCGTGCTGCATGGCGACGCCGTTGGCATAGCGCGAAAAGCGCAGCGCCAGGAGGGTCATGTTCAGCAGGCCCTCGTGGAAGCAGCCCAGCTTTTGGAGGCGCGCCGTGCGTTCGCCGCCCAGGATGCGGATGGCTTGCTCGGTGGAAAAGCGATCATGCCCCGCCGGCACCGGCGTGTGGGTGGTAAACACGCACTTGTTGCGCACCACGGCCAGGTCGGAATCGGTGGCCGCGCCCAGCGGACCGCCGCCGAGTTGGCTTTCGAGCAGTCCCAGCGTGAGCAGCGCGGCGTGGCCCTCGTTCATGTGGTAGACGTTGACTTGCATGCCCAGGGCGCTGGCGATGCGGACGCCGCCCATGCCAAGCACGATCTCCTGCTGGAGGCGGTAGTTGGTGTCGCCGCCATAGAGGTGATCGGTGAGGCCGCGATCCCAGCCGGAGTTACCGTCCAGGTCGGTATCCAGAAGGTAGATGGGGACCACATGGCCCGAACGGCCCTCCATGTTGTAGCGCCAGGCGCGTACGGTCACGATCCGGTCTTCCACCGAGACGGTGACGCGCGCCGGCTCTTCCGTGCAGAAATCCGCGGGGTTCCATGACTGCACGTCCTCGGTCTGGGTACCGGCGCTGTCAAGATGCTGCTGGAAATATCCCTTGCGGTGAATGAGAGTGAAGGCCACAAGGGGAATGCCCAGGTCGGCGGCGGACCGCAGGGTGTCACCAGCCAGTACGCCGAGGCCACCGGAATAGGTGGGCATGGAGGGGTTGATGGCGATCTCCATGGAGAAGTAGGCGACAAGTCCTGAGGAAGGAAAGGTTTCGTAGGAGAATGGCGTGGACGACGATGTGGATTGCATGGCTTCTTAGATGCCTCCGGCGCGCTGCAACGTGTCAAGCAGCGTCATTCAAACAGAAACTGGACGGCTCATGAGGAGGCGCCTTACTTCAATTTCATCGGGTTGAATTCAGACCCGATTTTAGCAAGGAACGCCCCCAAAAACATTTCAATTCTCATTTTGAGAAGGGAAAGAAATCATCGCGGGACGGATTCCCGGAAACCGACGCCTATTTCAATGCCACGAAGCCGCAGGCCGTGAGGATTTGGTGTGATCGACAATCCCTGCGACGGCAACATCACTCATCGGATGCGGTGAGCACGCCCGGATGCATGACAAATGTGGATTTGTGGCACGATGCCGACCTCCGTGGCGTAACGCTCTGCCAAGGCCGCGGCAAAAGCCGGCGCCTTCTCCATTTCCACCAGATTAACAGTGCATCCGCCAAAACCGCCGCCGGTGAGGCGAGCGCCGATCAGCCCCGGCAGATCTTGCGCGAGGGCCACCATGGTGTCGGCCTCCACGCAACTGGCTTCGAAGTCCTGGCTGTAGCTGCGGTGGGCTTCGGCCATCAGGCGGCCGAGTTCGCGCAGGTCGTGGCGGATGAGCGCCTCGGCCGCAGCCACGGTGCGCAGATTTTCAGTGATGACGTGGCGGGCGCGTTTGAGGGAGTTGGGCGTCATCTCGGAGCCCCAGCGTTCCAGATCCTCGGGGGTGGCGTCGCGCAGGAAGCGGACCTCGGGCCGGTGGGCGGCGATTACGGCGCAGGCGGCTTCCACCTCGGCGCGGCGGCTGGTGTACTCCGTTCCGGTGACGGCGTGCTTGACCATGGTATTGGCGATGACCAAGGCCACGCTGGCCGGGATCGGCGCGAGCTTGAAGCTGAGGTCGCGGCAGTCAATCAGAAGGGCGTGGTCCTTGGCGCCGTTGGCAGAGATGAACTGGTCCATGATGCCGCAGTTGGCGCCCACGAACTCGTTTTCCGCGCGCTGGCAGAGCCGGGCAAGAACCGGCCCAGGGTAGCTGACACCGAGCAAGGACGTGACCGCGAGAGCCGTGGCGACTTCAAGGGCGGCGGAGCTCGACAGGCCGGAACCTAACGGGACATCGCCCCACAGGGTCAGGCTGAAGCCGGGAATGGTGTGGTCCTCGCCCGCAAGAATGGCGAGCACGCCAAGGGGATAGTCGCTCCAGTGATGGCTGGGCTCGGTGGGGAGTGCCGAGGCGTCGAAGGAACGCTCCTTGGCGTAGTTTTCAGAATAGAGGACAACCTTGCCATCGGAGCGCGGCGAGATGCCGGCCAGGGTGGCAAAATCGATGGCCGCCGGCATGACAAATCCTTCGGCGTAATCGGTGTGCTCGCCAATGAGGTTGACGCGGCCGGGGGCTGCAAAAATCGCGGGTTCGGCCTGAAATCGGGCAAGGTGCAAAGAACGCAAGGCATCAGGATCGTGCATAGTTCTCCAAGCTAAATGATCTCAATGTAAACGTGCATCGGCCAAAAGCAGGACTCGCCCGGAGCCAACACAAGGGACCAGGGGCCCGATTGAGCCAGGGAATCCACGGGCGCCGTCGCCGGCTCCATAGCCACGCAGGTCTGTTTTGGGCCGGGGCGGTCAGGCCAGCCGCCATGGCAGAGCCATAGCCCCAGATAAGGTGTGACTGCGGGATCGAACCGCATCCGGATGCGGACACCCGCGGAAGGCCGTTCGAGCGCGCACCAGTTCTGCTCGGCGGTGAGGCGAGCGGTGAAGAGCTTGTCGCCGATGGCGGAATCCGCCGATTGGGCAATACTCAAATCGGATTGGCCGCCGGCGACCAGGTTGGCGACGGGCCAGCTTACGGTGTCGCCGTTGTTTCCCAGGCGGCCGCCCCCGGAACCCTCCACGCGCAGCGAACGGATGGAAGCGGGTAATACGACGCGGTCTCCGGGCTCTGCCGTAAACAGGGGGTGAGCCGCCCATGACCACGGAACCGGGGTGTCGCTCGTATTGGTCAGCTTGTAGCCCAGGTTCAGATGCCAGCCTGCCGGCTCTCCGGAGTTGGTGGCGGTCAGCTTGAGGTTGCGTTCGAGAACCAGCGGAAGCGAGAAACACTTTGCGCGCAGGGTAGCGCCGCCGACGTCTACCGCCAGGGGCTGCCAGGCGACTCGCCAAAGGTCGCCGTGATCGGGCACCTGGGCGGGGCCGGTGGCGGTGGGCACGGTGCATTCGGCCACCGAGGGCAGGCACTCGTCCCATCCGCTGGCGTCGCTGGCATCGAAGGGCATGGTGGGTGTGCGGGGGCGCATGGGCGCAAGAGGGGACTGCAGCAGCTCGCGGCCATTGACGCGAATGGAGGCGATTTTGCCGCCGAGATGAGGAAGGAGATTGACGGAACAAGCGCCGACCTGAATGAGAACGTTTTCTTCTGCGACGCCAACTAGACTTGTCTCCGACATGGCACCTTCTATTCTCCGAGGACTTCCTGGCTTGCTGCGACGTATTCCTGCCATATCCGGTCGAGCCAAGCTTCATGCTCAGGCTTCATCAACACCGAACGCAGGCATGTGACCAGTTCCGAGCCAGAATGCGGTACACCCGCGTCCGTCCGACGAAACCAATCTTCCGGCAATTGTACAAGGGCGAGATGCAGATTTCGTGTGCCGCAGGCCGCAAATATCTGCTGCGCCAACGCGGAGGCGCGCTGCGGGGCCTCCGCCTTGAGCTTCCAGACGACGATATCGAGTTCCGGAGGGCCGGACAGCAGCGGTTCGACCCACCGGCCGTGATCCTCGCGCAGGCGGCGGTCAAGCTCCAGGGCGGCTCTGCGGCCGCTGGCAAGGCCGCGGGCGAACTCGCCATCCGGGGTGAGCGGAAGAAGCTGTTGCGTGGCCCAAAGGGCGACAGCCGCGGCACCAGCCCTGGAGCACTCCAGGCTGATCTCGCCCAGGTGCAACTCCTTTGAGGTGAAGTAGGTATACGGCGAATCGTGCTTGTAGAACCGCCCCACACCCGGATCGCGGAACAGCACGCAGCCGCAGCCGTAGGGCTGCAGGCCGTGCTTGTGCGGATCGACAACGATGGAGTCAGCCTGGTGGATGGCCGCATAGGCACGCCGCGCCGGTTCATCCAGACGATCGGAGATCAGGCGGAAGTAGCCGCCATACGCCGCATCCACATGGACGCGAAAGTCGTAACGGCTGCGGAGCGCCATGACCTGGTCGAGAGAGTCCACGGCACCGATCGCCGTGGTACCCAGGGTAACCACCACGGTGCCGACGTCGCCCTTGCGCAGTTCGGTCTCCAGGGCTTCAAGGCTCATGCGCCCGCTGTTGTCGCTGGGGACGCTCGAGTAGGGGAGCTTGAGCACGGCGGAGATGCGTTGATGGGTATAGTGCGCCTGCTCAGAGCCGACAATGCGCCGGCCCGGAGCGATCTGCCCGGCGGCCCAGAGAGCTTCAAGGTTGGCCAGGGTGCCGCTTGAGGTGAGGTGGCCCAGATAACCCGACTGTGCCCAGCCAAACATGGCCGCAATGGCGGCGACCGCCTCGATTTCCATGATGGAGCTGGCGCGGCCGCCGTCGCGGGCGTGATTGTTGGGATTGATCGACATCGCCAGCGCATATGCGGCACGCGCCAGGGGGTGAGGCGGCTTGAGCATCTGGCCGGCATAGAGAGGATGGAAGTAAGGGTAGTTGTCGCCCAAGCGGTGCGCCGTCAGTTCGAGGACGTTGGCCATCGCGGCGAGTTGGGCATCGTCTGGCGAGGTCTCAGCGACCTCGGGGAGGGCGGCAAACTCCTCCGCCAGGCGCCGGGTAGCGCGGGCAAGCAGGCCGGGGACGGGGTCTTGAGTCATGGCGACCTTTTACCCTATCACAGGCAGGACCGGTGCCGTAGGCCGCTCATTTGGTGGGAGTTCCAACCGGCACAATTGCCGAAATGGGACGGCGGGGAAGAAATTCTGTACCTGTTTTCCAGAGCGATGCTACAATGTGTCCAGCGTTAGTCGAACCGGGCGTGAGCAGCACTCGCCCAACCAAGCAAGATTCTGCCAGTGGTCGCTCCGATTCATCCAGCGCAATTCAATTCAGGAAACACGATCAAAATGGAACAAGGTACTGTGAAGTGGTTCAATGACGCGAAGGGCTTCGGCTTTATCTCGCGCCAGAACGGCGAAGACGTCTTTGTGCACTACTCTGCAATCAACTCAAGTGGTTTCAAGAGCCTGCAGGAAGGTCAAGCTGTGCAGTTCAACGTAGTGAAGGGCCCCAAGGGGTGGCAGGCTGCGGACGTGCAGCCGCTTTAACCACAGGCCGATTCCGGCAGAATCTAGCAAACGTGCAAGAGGGCTGGGGGAAATCCCCGGCCCTTTTTGTGTCTGTTGCCGATGGGGTGGAACTGGTGTGGATTCAGAGCCGATGGGCGGTGCAGTGCGGGCACAAAAAAGTGATGCTGGCGGCGATGACCTCAGAGGGTGTAATCGCCGGCCAGCACCGGATACAACGCGATCTGTGAAAGCTCTGTCTCGTGCCCGAAAGCTACGAAGACGACCCGAGAACGAACATCCCGATTATGGAGGCGGCCCTTGTTTTTTTCTTTGCGGCGAATCAACTTCGCCGATGAGCCACTCCAATCTTGCTCCTCGTTATGCGGGACCGGGGCAGCTTTTCCCTCGTTTCCGCTCGCCCTGCGCAGCGCTGCGAGGGCTATAACTCATTCAGTTAAGATGCATTAAAGTGCCCAACTGGGTGCATTGCCCAGAATTGCGGCTCCAGAAAAAGCGGCGGGGCCGTTCCACTCGGGCACCAGGAACCCGCGATCGGGGTGAGCTTCAGGGCCTGCCTGCTTCTTGTGATGGCTGCGAAGCGTCTTGGCAACTTCCTTCAGAGTGGCAGCACGCTCCATTTTGTTTTGCCGTTCCCAATACAACGCAAAGCCCTGGCCGCACACGCTGCAACAGGTTTCCGCTTCCTGGTTGCTGCTCTTGCACATTACCTGCATTTCCTGGCCTCCCTTTCCCCGGTTCCCCAGCCACACATGGACCTTATCGGCGTCTCAACACAACTGAACATACCCAGTACCGGGACAAAGCGCAGTCGTTGGGGGTATTGGATGATGACCCATTGGTGCTAGAAAAACCTTTTAGCTGAACGGAGCAACCATTGGCAAGGAGGAAAAGTCAGGCCGAACCTTGTTGGGTATGGTGGAGCCGCCAGAAGCCGGCCAGTCGGGATGGCGGCATAGCTGAACCTGTGAGGAAAGCGTGGCTCCGGAATCAGCAAAAGCAGGCACTTAGCAACCCGATTTGGGGCAACATGCGCCGCAACTTCCTCGACGCGGAGTGCCCGTGGCAACTATCCTGATGAGTTGCCGCACATTTTTCTTTGCCGCGGAACTCACAGGAACCCTTTCACAATGAGCCAGGAAACCATTGCCGTACATCTGCCCGATGGGGCCGTTCGCGAAGTGCCCGCGGGCACCACGCCGCTTGAGATTGCCAACTCCATTTCGCCACGCCTGGCCGCAGCCTCGGTAGTGGCGCGGTTGACTCCGCTTGCCGGCAGCAAGCTGAACGCCACTACGACCGAGCAGCCGTCGGAGGCTGCGATGTATGCCGCCGAGGACGCTGCCGCGCCGCGGCTGGTGGACCTGGCGACACCGCTCACCGAAGACACGCGCCTGGAACTAGTGAAGGAGAGCGATCCTGAAGCCCTGAAGGTGGTGCGTCACTCCGCCGCCCACGTGATGGCCACGGCGGTGCTGGAGCTGTTTCCCGAGACCAAGCTCGGTCATGGGCCGGCCACGGACTCGGGCTTCTTTTACGACTTTTATCGCGAGAGACCCTTCACGCCCGACGACCTGGCGGCCATCGAGAAGAAGATGGCCGAAGTGGTTGCGCGCGATGATAAGTTCGTGCGCGAGTACGAGCCCCGCGAGCAGGCGCTGGAGGAGTTTTCTCGCGACGGCGACTTTATGAAGACGCACTTCGTGAGCAAGTTCACGGAGCCCGGCTCGCAGGTGAGCTTCTATCGCAATGGCAAATTTGTGGACTTTTGCCGTGGGCCGCATGTGCCTTCAACCGGCCGCGTAAAGGCGGTGAAGCTCACCGCCCTGGCGGGCGCTTACTGGCTGGGCGACGAGAAGAATCCACAGTTGCAGCGCATTCACGGCACGGCATTCTTTACGCAGAAGGCGCTGGACGAGCACTTTGCGCGGCTTGAGGAAGCGGCCAAGCGCGATCACCGTCTGCTGGGCAAGCAACTCGATCTTTTCAGCATTCAGGAACTGGCCGGCCCTGGTCTCGTCTTCTGGCATCCCAAGGGGTCGATCGTTCGGAAGGTGATGGAAGACTGGATGCGTGAGGAGTGCCTGCGCCGTGGCTATTTGCTGGTCTTCACGCCCCACGTGATGAAGCGCGAACTGTGGAAGGTCAGCGGCCACGACGGCTATTACTCCAGCAACATGTACACGCCCATGGAACTGGATGACGCGGAGTATCGGCTGAAGCCGATGAACTGCCCTGGCCATATCCTCATTTACAAGAATTCGCCGAAGAGTTATCGCGACTTGCCCCAGCGTTATGCCGAGTTGGGCAACGTGTATCGCTACGAGCGCTCGGGCACCATGCATGGACTGCTGCGTGTGCGTGGTTTTACGCAGGACGATGCCCACATATTCTGCATGCCCAGCCAGATTGAAGACGAGGTCGTGGCATGCATCGACTTTGCCGAGTCGGTGCTCACAACTTTCGGCTTCAAGGAGTTCAAGGTCGAACTATCTACCTGGGACCCTAATGACCGCGCCAAGTATGCCGGTTCCGACGATAACTGGGCGCTTGCCGTCGGCGGTCTTGAAAGAGCATTGGACAGGAAAGGGATCGCTTACAAAACCATCCCTGGCGAAGCCGCCTTCTATGGCCCCAAGATCGACGTCAAATTGGTCGATGTTCTGGGCCGCCTGTGGCAGTTATCCACGGTGCAATTCGACTTCACTCTCCCGGCGCGGTTTGAACTGGAGTACGTAGGTGAAGATGGCGAACGGCATCAGCCGGTCATGGTCCATCGCGCGTTGTTCGGATCGGTGGAGCGGTTCTTCGGGGTGCTGATTGAACACTATGCCGGGGCGTTTCCGCTGTGGCTGGCGCCGGTGCAGGTGGGCCTGGTGCCTATCAGCGAGCGGCACCTTGCTTATGCAGAGAAGGTGGAATCCGAACTCAAAGCTGCTGGCCTCCGCGTGGAAGTGGACGGGCGCAACGAGAAGATGAATGCCAAGATCCGCGACTTTGCCAACCAGAAGACGCCGTACATCCTGGTCTTCGGCGACAAGGAAGAGACGACCGCCTCAGTCAGTGTCCGCACCCGCGGCAAAGGTGATCAGGGCTCCGTGCCATTGGCAGAGTTTGTTGCCAAAGCCCAGTCGCTGGTGAAAGGTCAGTCCACGGAGTTGTAGCGCCGGCGCGCAGGCTTTTGAGGTTCAATATCCGGCGGCTTTGCCGTAGTGGCTGCGGTGGTCCTGGCCGCCGAGCAGCTCCCCGGTTTTGGGATCGACGGCGATGCACTCGCCGTTGGACCAGTGGCCGTCGCGGATTGCCAGTTGATATCCCCTGGTGCGCAGACTCGCCAGCGTCTCCGGAGAGAATCCCGGTTCGAGATCAAGCTTGTCGGGCAGGTACTGGTGGTGGAAGCGCGGAGCGTCCACCGCCTCCTGAATATTGAGTCCGCCCTCAGCCGCGGAAATAAAGATGTTCGCCACGGTCGTCATGATGCGCGCGCCACCTGGCGAGCCCAGCACGTAGCGCAGCTTGCCGTCTTCCAAAACAATCGTGGGCGTCATGCAGCTCAAGGGGCGCTTGCCTGGGGCGATGGCGTTGGCCGGTCCCTGGATGAGTCCGTACAGATTGGGCGTGCCCATCTTGGCCGCGAAATCGTCCATTTCATCGTTCAGCAGAAAACCGAGCGAGCCGGCGGTCACGTCTGAGCCGAAGTTGTTGTTGAGCGTGGTGGTAACGGAGACCGCGTCGCCCTCGCCATCGACAACCGAGTAGTGCGTGGTGTCCTGTGACTCGGCCTGCCGGCCGGCTGTTTTGGGCGCGGGGGGCAGAAAGCCTTCAGGGCGCTTTAGCTTGGCGCTGGGCATGGCTGTGTTGGGGGCGATGCTGCTTCGCCAGGCATCGGCATACTTCTTGCCTGTGAGTTCGGCGACCGGTATGCGGTTGTAGTCCGGGTCGCCAAGGTAATCGCTGCGATCCATATAAGCGCGGCGGTAGGCCTCGGTAATCAGGTGCATGGAATCAGCGGTGCGATCGCCGAGTTTGGCCAGATCGTAGCCTTCGAGAATGTTGAGCGCGCTGAGCAAGACAACGCCACCGGAGGACGGCGGCGGGGCGCTGATGACGGTGTAGTTGTGGAAGCTGCCGGTGACGGGCGTCCGCTCCTCCACGGTGTACTGATCCAGGTCGTCGAGCGTGAGGAGCGCGCCGCCCTTTTTCAATTCATCGACAAGCTCGTGGGCCATCTTGCCGTGATAGAAGTCCCCCGGGTCAGCGGAGATGCGTTGCAGGGTGTGCGCCAATTCAGGCTGCCTGAAGACTTCGCCCTCCTTGTAGAGATTGCCATCGCGCTGGAAGATGCGATGGGAATCAGCGAAACGAGTGAGGTCGGAGTCGGCCAGTTCATGCGCCTCTTCTGCCGAAAGCTGAAAGCCTTCCGAAGCGAATTGAATTGCCGGCGCCATGACGCGTTTGAGACCGAGCTTGCCGTATTTGCGCTCGGCATAGACGAGGCCCGCCACCGAGCCAGGGGTGGCGATGGAGCGGTATCCCACGACGCTCGCATCGGGAATGACGTTGCCCTTCGCATCCTGGTACATGGTCTCTGTGGCTGCCAAGGGGGCCTTTTCGCGGAAGTCGATGAAGGTGGCTTTGCCGTCGCGCGTCCGCAGCAGCAGGAAGCCTCCACCGCCCAGGTTTCCGGCGATGGGGTGCACCACGGCCAGCGCAAAACCGGTGGCCACCGCCGCATCCACCGCGTTGCCGCCTGCGCGCAGCACTTCCACCCCCGCATCGGACGCGAGACGATGCACACTCACCACCATTCCGTGGCGCGCGCGAACCGGTTGCTCGCCGCGAAACGGCAGCACATTTTTCTGGCCTTCCTGCGGGAAGGCGTTGGAGGAGAAGAGATGCGCGGCGGCAAGGAGTGCAGCCAGGACGGGGAAGAAATGGCGGCAATTCATAACGTGTTGACAGGATAGCGGACAGGAACACAACGAAAGAAGGAAAATGCAGATCGCCTCAATTTGAGGTGCATACATCCCGCAAGTTTGGGTGAGTAACATGAGCATTGAAGTGGGGGAGTTGTAACCGTTATAAGTGTTAGAATCCCGCTATGCCCACGACCATGAAAGATATCGCGCGGGATCTTGGCGTTTCGATAGTCACGGTCTCAAAGGTATTACGTAACCATGAAGACATTAGCGAAGAGACTCGCAAGCGGGTTCTGAACCGCGTTAAAGAACTTAACTACACTCCAAATCTTGCGGCACGCGGCCTGGTGACGGGAAAGACTTATCTCGTTGGTCTTGTCGTTCCCGACCTTCTGCACCCGTTCTTCGCCGAAATCGCGACATCTCTGTCGCGGGGCCTGCTGAAGAAGGGCTACTGTCTCACGATCTCGACTTCGGAAGAGGATCCGGAACTCGAGGAGAACGAAATCAACCGGCTTTTGAGTCGCAGACTGGATGCACTGCTGATAGCGACCTCGAACACAAGTTCAGCTTCATTCGAGCGAATGCAAAAGCAAGGGCCGCCACTCATCCTGATCGATCGAAACTTCCCAGGTCTCGGCGCAAACTTCGTAGGCGTCGATGACGAAGCGGTCGGCGTGTTGGCTACCGAGCATCTTATCGCGATGGGTTGCATGAGGATTGCTCACCTACGCGGGCCCGACAACAGTCCAGGCGTGGGGCGGCTGAACGGATATGTGAAGACGCTGGCCAAGCACAGGTTGAAGTCGTTGGCCGGGTATGTTTCAGCACCGCGCACGGTGGATATTCAAAGCAGGGAAAGCGGCGCTGAGTTGATGAAAGCGTTGATTGGCCTCAGTCCGCGTCCCGACGGCGTGTTTTGCTACAACGATCCGATGGCCATTGGAGCGATTCACTCGATCCTGGATGCGGGCTTGCGAGTGCCAGGCGATATCGCTGTCATCGGATCTGGAAACCTGCACTATGATTCCGAGCTCCGCGTTCCGCTGTCGAGCATCGACCAGCAAACCGATTTGATTGGGGAGCGAGCGGCGCGTTTAACCCTGTCTTTGCTTGAGTCGAAGACGCCTCCGCGCAACCGGACCTTTATCATTGAGCCCAAGCTTGTGATTCGCGAATCTACAGATAGAAAGAAGCGGACCAGCGAGGCATAGTCTGCATGATTCGTGTGGGCTGGTTCCGATCTTAGTACGCCGTCCCAAAAGTCAATTAAAAAAGTCGACGGACGGAAACGCAGATCCTTCGACTCGCTGCGCTCGCTCAGGATGACAGCATTTGTTTGACGAATTAACGACTCACAACGCCAGGTTTTCGTTGTCGGCATGAATACCCAGGGTGGCGCCCATGAACGCGTAGGCTGCGACGCAGATGTAGCCCACGAGTGGAACGAGATAGGCGCGGGCGGTGCCGTGACCAGCCTCTGCAATAAGTCCCATAACAGGCGTGAGCACAGCGCCCCCAACGATCGACATGACAAGCAGCGAGCAACCAAGCTTCGTATTCGGCCCCAGGTTCTTGATGCCGAGCGCGAAGATAGTGGGGAACATGAGCGACATGAAGAAGCTGGTGAGGAAGACCGCCCACAATCCGACCCAACCCGGCTTTGAGACGCCAACGGCCAGCAGGACAACGTTGACCAGCGCGTAGGCGCCGAGCATCCTGTTGGGCGCGATAAACCGCATCAGGTAAGCAGAAGTGAACCGGCCAACGCCGAACGCCACCAATGTACCGGTGAGAAAGTAGCCGGCCACTTTTTCGGGTTGGTGCGTTGCCTCCTGCACATACTGGATGAAGTAACTCCAGGTGCCCACTTGCGCACCGACGTACATGAACTGCGCCACGATCGCAAGCAGGAAGTGGGGATAGCGCAGCAGCTCAAGAAAGTGTCCATGATCCCCCTCGGACGCCTCGTGCTCGCTTTGGATGGCGGGGAATTTGGTGCGAAAAATCATCACGGCGAGAACGAATCCCACGACTCCCAACACCATGTAGGGCTTTACCACTCGCAGGGTCTCGGAACGCAGATAAGCCTCGTAGAGGTGTTGCGTTTTTAACGAGGCAACCTGGCCGGGCGTCAGTTCCACTCCGGAAAAAATGAAGACGGTGCCGATCAGTACGCCGGTGATGGCGCCAATGGGATTGAAGGCCTGGGAGAAATTGAGCCTTCGCTCGGAACTTTGCTGCTCGCCTAATTGCGCGATGAACGGGTTCGAAGCAGTTTCAAGAAACGACAACCCGCTTGCAATGACGAACAAGGCGCCGAGGAAGTAGAGATATTTGCCTTCAATCGCGGCAGGCCAGAAGAGGAAGGTGCCTGTGCTGAAGAGGGCGAGGCCGATGAGAATGCCGGTCTTGTATCCGAAGCGGCGCATGAGAAGTGCCGCGGGAATGGCAAGCAGGAAGTATCCAAGATAGAACGCGGACTGTACCAGGCCCGCCTCAAAGCGAGTGAGCGCGAACGACTTCATGAATTGCCGTATCAATACGTCGTTCAGGTTGTTTGGCAGGCCCCATAGAAAGAACAGGGACGTGACCAGGGAGAACGGTATCATCCGCCCCGCCGGAAAGATTCCACCCTGGTGCGAAGGTCGGGTGGAGCGATCAGCGTTCGCCACAAACATAGGTACATCTCCCTGCCAATCGCTCAGTATCGAGACGGTGGCTACTTGCTGGACATCAGCATACAGATTGCAGGTCAGGCTTGCATTGCCGCACGCAGCCGTCTCTCGGAATCGCCATCCCAATAGGCGCAATCGAGTTCAAAAAAGACGGTCGTGTACGGAATGGTCATGTTGGTTTTGATGACCAGGACGCAAAACGTAAGGGCGGCGCGATCGAGCATGGAAATAATGTCTTCGTGGGGCAGCGTACTAATGGCCGCGCCGGTCAAACTGGAGTTGAGCCAATCGCGATAGACGCCCACGCCGGGCGCATCGTTTTCATCGACAAACGCGAGTTCGCGGTCGAGATGAATCACAGGACGAACGTGGTGTGTGGAGCGAAGCAGCGAAAGAACCTTCTCGACTACCGCCTGCTGATCCTCGTCCGCGACAATCGTCTCAATTCCCTGTCGAGACTGCGATGGGTATGCTGAATCGGCGACCACAATCCAGTTGCGGTGACCGTAGAGCGGAAGATTCCTTCTGAGAGACTGCTCCCAGGCTGGCAGCACGGTTCCAGTTGATTTCTGGTTAGCGGATCTGGATGCGCTCTTCATTTCCGATTCATCCCTTCAGCAGAGGTGGCCTGCAACTCTTCATCGAAACAGACAGCGACTTTGCCGCATTTGCCGGAGGCCATGAGGGCGTAGGCGTCGGAGACCTGGCTGAGCGCGAAGCGATGCGTGACGATGTCGGCCGGGTGCAAGCCCCAGCGTACAAGGCGCTCGGTCAGTTCCTCCATCAACCAGGTGGACGTGACCCACGAGCCGTAAATCGTCTTCTGGTCGTGAATGAGGTCGGGAGACGGATTGAGTTGCACGCCGCCGCCCTCGCCGATGAAGACGATGCGGCCCCACTTGCGCGTTGCTCGAACAGCGGTGGCGCGTGCCGCGGCATTGGCGGAACATTCGACGGCGCGCTCCACACCGAATCCACCAGTGAGGTCCTTTATCTGGGAGACGTTATCAGCGCCCGACGCCAACGTTTCATCGCAAAGTCCCATGTCTTTCGCCAGCTTCAGCCGCTCCTCGACAACATCAATGCCGATGATTTTTTGAGCGCCGAGTTTGCGCGCGATGGCAGCGGCCGCGAGTCCCACGGGGCCGAGGCCGGTGATCAACACGGAATGATCGCCGCTGATTCCGATCTTCTCGATTCCCTCGTATACCGTGCCGAATCCGCAGGCCACCTGCGCACCGTCGGCGTAGGAGAGCTGGTCAGGCAGTGCGATGAGGTCCTTCTCTTCGGCCAACATGTACCCTGCCATGGCTCCATCGCGCTGCCAGCCGTAGGCGCGACGATACTTTTGGCTGGTGCAGGAGATCATGTAGCCGCGCCGGCAGTCGTTGCATACGCCGCAACCGGAGATGTGGTACACGATGACGCGGTCACCGACGTTGAAACGCCGGCAGCCGGGGCCGACTTCCACAATCTGCCCACAGGGCTCGTGCCCAGCGATCACGCCCTGATATCCCTCAGGGCCTTTCCCGAGATGTTCGTGATAAATGGCGCGAATATCCGAGCCGCAAATGGTGGAAGCCTTGATGCGGAGCAGAACCTCGCCATGACTCGGCACAGGCACTGGCACGGTTCGAAGTTCGACGGTACTGTTTCCCGGAAGGTAGGCTGCTTGCATCGCCCGCTGCATGATTCAGATCTCCCTGAGTTCAACTTTGATGATGGGTAAGCAAGTCACGCCGAACTTATGGCGGCGTGATGTTACCGTTCACATCCCACAGGTCTTCCCACGTTTGTCCCTCTTTCCACAGAAAGACCTGGCCCTTGATGAGGCGGCAATTCCTGTCGATGGCCTGGATCTCGCGCATTTCCTCCGCGGTCAAAGGATCGAATGCGACACCGAGAAGGTTGCTGAGGATGTTTCGCTTGTTTGTGGAGAATGGAATGGGGGTGTGGCCGCGCTGCACGGCCCACTTCAGGCAGACTACGGCGGGATGCACATGGTGATGCTGAGCGATGCGCAGAATCACCGCATCTTCAGTCGGCGAGGTGTCCTCGGGTGTGCGATCACGCTCGGGACGATGCGGCGATCCCAGAGGAGAGTAACCGATGGGCTGGATTCCATTGGCGCGCACAAACTGGAATAACTCCGGCTGCTGGAAGTGCGGATGGAGTTCCATCTCATTGACGGCCGGCTTGATTGTTGCATCCTCCAAGACCAGTTTCAACTTCGGAATGGTCATGTTAGAGGTGCCGATATGATGCACGAGCCCGCGATCCACAAGCTTTTCCATGCTGCGCCAGGTCTTCATGTAGTTGGCGTGAATGTAGGGCCTGGCATCGTTGCTGCGAGCGGAGACATCGCAGCCCGGTGGATGGAAGTTGGGAAACGGCCAATGAACGAGATACAGATCGAGATAGTCAAGCTGAAGGTCGGCGAGGGACTTCTCACAGGAAGCAGCTACATCGTCTTCGCCGTGCTTGTCGTTCCAGAGCTTGGAGTTAATCCATAACTCTTCACGCTTCACGCCTGCACGCATGACTTCGGCAAGCGCGCGGCCGATCTGCTCTTCATTTCCGTAGACGGAAGCGCAGTCGAAGTGACGATAGCCGAATTTGGCTGCGGCAACGACTGCATCCGCAACCTCATCCGGCGAGACATGATCGGAACCAAACGTGCCCAGACCGATGGCCGGCATCACGGCCCCGGTGGATAGAGTTCTTTGGGGCACCAGCGATGGATCGACGCGGTCACGGGCCAACAACTGCCCAGTATCGATTTGCGGCATTTCTCAGTCCTTCCCGATGGGCGTGAAGACTCGTTTGCGTGAAAAACAGGAGTGCGCAGAACACCGGAAGTATACGCTACAGTTAACGGTGTCGTCCAGCATTCGCACACGGAGGTTTGCCGGATAAATTTACGCGGACTCCAGCACCATATTGGCGTACTGAATCGTGTCCGCTGTGCGGATGATTCCGATCGCCAACGGTATTCGTTTCTTGAACTCGATGTGGGGCTCGAAGACGAGAGGAATCCCCACAAGCGCGTCTTGAAAAGCCGACAGCGTTTGCGGGACGTTGGCTGCACGAAACTCCTCCGCCATGAAGGCGCGGCCCACATTGAAGTTGCGACGAATGGCCGCCAACACCTCGAGAACCCGCGGAATATCATCGACGAGCGAGATATCCACGGTCTCGACGTCGCGCCAGAATGGAAATCCCCGATCGGCGATGACCAGGGTATTCGTGTGCCGAACGCGGCTCAGCAACGAGTTGATGTGCGGATTCAGCACTCCCGATTTCAACATGCGAATTGGTCTCCTTGGAACCGTTGACGTGAATCGATTCAGTTACGATCCGGGCCGGTAATTGCCCCAGAGGATCAGGCGGCCAAAGCCGCAGTAGCGCCGGCGGCCGATGCAGCCTGCAGGAACCCACGCCGCAAGATCGCCATTTGTCCTCAGTTTCCCTTGCCTCAGAATCTTACGACGCAGGGGTTGCGACGTGCAGACATTTGCTGGAAGGACGGTTTCGCAGAGAGGTAGAACGATGCGCCGGAGCTACCTTATCGCACCGGGGACAAGGGCTTCGCCGTATCCCGTCATTTCAAGATAGCCAACGCCGTGCAGCGAGCTTGCAGCATGGCGCCCCGTGACGTCGATTGCCTCTTCCCAGGAGCTTTTCCAAGAGAACCGTTGAGGTTATACACATGAGGAGGGAAAGTTTTATTGGAGTCAACAACGCGGCTTGATGGAGAGACTGCTCGAAACGTTCTGGCGGTCTGTCACGAGAGGATAGCTAGGCCTTCGCGGGGCCCGTCGATTCACGGATGACGAGAGTTGGCTCTACGATAATCTCATCGCGCGAGGTGGCTGTTTCGTGGAGACGATTGAGGAGGCACTGGGTTGCGGTTCTGCCTATCTCGGCCAGCGGCTGGTTGATGGTTGTAAGGCTGGGCAACGTGAACCCAGCTATGTTGATATCGTCGAAGCCGATGACCGACACATCGCCCGGCACACTCAGTCTGAAGTCTTGCAGCGCGCGGATCGATCCGATCGCCGAGATATCGTTGAACGCGACCAGCGCGGTGAATGGCAGCCTTGTTCCAAGCAGTTGCTGCACCACGGGGTAGCCAAGTTCCGGTGAGGACATGTCACGATCAAGGGTAACGACCAGTTCCGGCTTTATCTCGATACCCAGCCTCTTCGCAACCGCCACCAGCCCTTTCCACCGCTCGTCTGAGTCGGAACTGAAGGTCTGTCCGCGCATGAAGGCGATGTTGCGGTGCCCGAGGGCATAGAGATGGTTGAGGGTAAGCTCTGCGGCGAGAGCATGATCGAGCACAACGTTCGTGACTCCCTGGATTTGGCGATGACCCGCCACTGCAACCACCGGAACTGAAATGGGATGTTCGAGCAGGGTATCCACGGCGATGATGCCCTGGGCGCCTCGACCAATGAACATCCGGGTATATTCCTCCACCAGGCTCTTTTGGTGCCGGTGGTGCGCGGTGAAATAGAAGTAGCCTGATTTGATGAGCTGATCTCCGATGCCGCTCATCACCTCAGTGTGATAGCCGTCGCCCAACTCGGGAACCAGGATGCCGATGGTCAGAGTCCGGCGGCTGCGCAGAGAACGCGCGAGCAGGTTCGGCTGGTAGTTCATCTGCTTGGCGGCGGCCTTGATGCGATCGCGCGTGACTTGCGGAATGGATCGGCCGGGAACATCGTTAAGAACAACCGAAACTGTCGCGGGATCGAGCCCCAGGTGGGCCGCCACCTGTTTGAGGCAGACCGGTTGATCGCCCGCCGGATTGGCGGTCGCCTTGTGCCGGCTGTCAGTAACGGGACCTTTCATCGACATGCCTCACTTACTTTCATTCCGCCGTTCGTCAGCACTGTTAATACTACATTCCTTGTCGCCGGATTTCCTGTCTCCGCGACTTTCACCCCAGGGTAGGCAGCCGGCAAGCTGTGGAAGAATCTATTGAGTGGCGCCATGGCGAGCGATCCGAACCGAATAGAGCGAGGTTCGTGCAAGGATAAACAAATCCCGGCCATCTTTGCCGCCAAAGATCAGGTCGATAGGGCGTTCCGGGACTTTGATGACGCCGATCCTCTTACCTTGCGGGTTATAAACGAATATCTGTCCGGCCGCGATATATACATTGCCGTCGATATCTGTCGTGACACTCTCTCCACCCTGTTGCGCAAAGAGTTTCAGATCAGTCAGTGTCCCATTGGCGTCTACCTTGGCGGAATAGGTCTTCTGTTCCGACTCCTCAGATAGATAATAAGGTCTTCCGGAAACGGCCTTTCCAAGGCCAAACCCGCGGAGCAGATCGGCCATTTTTGTGCCGTAGTAAAGTTGCCCGCTGACGAAGTCCTCGCCCGCAGGCAGGATCGTCGTGCCGTCGGGCGAAACGTATTGATAAGGCCTGGCCACCGGCACTGCCTGCGGGAAATCATTTTCGTTGCGCCAGTAGTCCACGGGAAGAACCGCGGGCGCCGCAGGGTGCGCACTCGACGGCTCAGGTTTCAGGAGCGTCAGTTGAGAGTCGGGCGCGTCAGGGCGGAAGCTGTAGACCGTGCCATTGCCCGCGTAGGAAACGACCATCAGGTCTCCAGCCTTATCAAATGCCAGGTTGACCGGATCGAGAGGGCTGTCGCCGATGGTGTCTAACTGGCGAGTGACAGGAGACCACCTGAAGATCCGCTGCCAGTGCGCATCGACGAAGTAGAGTCGGCCCTCTCCGTCGACAGCAGCCCCGGAGATGTTGAAGAATCCTGTCGCGAGCTTTTTCACTTTCGCCCTGGACTCTACCACGGCGGCTGTTTCGATTGGCGCGACGATGGGATCTTTGCCGGAGATGGTGAGCGCGCCGATCTCCCGGGGACGAATCTCGACGTCATGCGTCTGGTCGTAAACAGCGTTGTCGAACGATGCCTTGCAATCGCTGTAGACATGGAGGTTGCGAAACCGGATGTTCTGCGAGTTCGCAATGCGCACGGCATAGGGGAAAGGCTGCCAGGTGCTCACAACGCGATAGGAGTGGTAGTTGGCGACGAGGATATTTTGCGAGTTATCAATCTCCAACGGCAGGGCAAATGGACCTTCGCCGCGTTCCTCTTCCGTCTGAAGCGCGAAGATGTCCCAGTTGGATACATGATCGAGTTTCACTTCATTACGAACATGATGTTCACTCGATAACTCGTAGACATGCCCCTCAGTATTTGTGTTGGAGATATACATCCCGGCCTGCGCAAACGTGTCGGGCGTCCAGATGTTGGCGAATGTTCCGCCACCGCCACGGGTCACCCACAGGCTCGGATATTGCCCGTCCCAGCGCCGACTGAGATCGGGGTCGGCCGTGTGCGTGTTGTTATAGGGGTTGCTGCGCGTCCCATCGGCGTTGTTGGTGCCGTGGCCCCCAAGGAAGCGAACGTCGTCGAGCAGGGAATCTCTCCCGGCCATCCACAGCGCGCCGACTGCGCGGCTGTTCGTGCCTCCGGTGAATAGACCCATGCCGGTCACGATATTGCGCCCTTCCTTCGGCGCCTCCAACAAGGCCTTCGGCGCGCCCGGGCCCTGATAATTGGGCGACGACTCAGGCAGGTCGAATTGGGTTGCGCTGGGATGAAGACCGATCAGAATCGTGTCGGGTCTGAGCCTGATGGTATCGCTTACCAGGTATTGACCCATGGGGATGTAGATCGTCGCGTGTTCGTCAATCGCCTTTTGAATTGCGGCAGTGTCGTCGGAAACGCCGTCGCCCTTGGCGCCAAGCGAACGGAGATTGACCCACGTATCACGAGCGGGCAAATTGCGAATCGCCGGCGGTTGAGCGGGTGGGAATCTGTCAATGCGCGTTGCGTCGAACGTCGTCTTGATTTCGCCGTTCGCGCCGATATCGGGGATGGTGAGGCCATGCGAAAAGGCTTCCACTCGATACGTGGCGGAGGGGGCATTCACCTTCTTGCCGCTCTCACGGAAGGAAGCGAACAAGGGCACATCGTTGCAGAGAATGCCTTCAAGGTTGATCTCTGTGCGGGCATTGTCTTCATTGCCGATGGTGATGGCCGGACCACTGACATGCTCGAACCGCGCGTCTTTGATCCATAATTCATCGGCATATCCGGGATCGATCGCGACCACTTCAGGCACGTTTCGGAACTCGTCGCGAATGAGCGTAAGCCCCGCCTCGTGTTCCTTGATGGCTGCGACGCGCTGCCCCTCGAAGGTGGAGTCAAGCAGCGTGAACTGCCATCCTGGAGAGGGCTTGCGCGTCATGATGCCGTACTGGCCGCCGTAGAAATGCAGATCTTCAGCCTCGTTGCCTACATCGTGCAATGCTGCCAATCCCGCGCCTACATGAAAGTCAATGTGCGCCAGGTAGCAGTGCTGCGCCACGTGAAAGCGAATGCCGACGGCGGCCGGATTGGCGTCGTCGATTTCGAAATCGACATTGCTCATCGCCGAGTAGAACGTGCCGGGATTGGCGTCGATCACCTGCGTAGCCGGGGGAACCGTTCCCGGAAATGGCTGAGTGAAATCCGGGCCCATGCGCGGACGTGGAGGCGCGATCGTTCCCGGCTTTGGCGCGGCGGCGCCCGGCCGGAGCCGCTGATGACCGGGCCTTCCTCCGGCAAAGAAAACCATGTAACCGATGCCTTCCTGAAAGCCGGCGGTATTCTTGCCGAGGTAGAGCACGGGCCGCGTGGGGCCGTACCCAATCACTCGCACCCCTGGCCACACATAAATGGTTTTGCCGATGCGGTATCGGCCTGACGGAAGAAAGACGATTCCCTCTCCGTCTTTCTCCTGAACCTGGTCGATGGCTTGCTGAATGGCTGAACTGTCATCCGCAACTCCGTCGGCATGGATGGGAAACTTGTCTGGGGTCAGATACACGGCCTTCGCATCGTCGAGGCGAATGGGATAGTACGACGAAGATCCCCACGCAGGCAGAGCGAGCAAGAGAGAGACACATCCCGCGGCGAACGCAGAAAGAACAGGCACGGCGAATTTCCTCAGACGTGCGGAAGAGGAGGGAAACGTAACGGTTTTCATTTTCTCTTTACCAGATATAGCTTGCAGCGGAACCGGCCTTGAGACTGGCTGTGGCGCTTTTGCCGTGATAGCGAATCGCAAATGTCTGGTCGATGGCGCCATCGTTCGCGACGATCAACACCTTCTTGCCATCCGGAGTTTTGAAGGCGACATTCGGCAACGTATCCAGCAGATTGGAAGCGATGCGAACGGAGCCGGCCGGCACAAATGCGGAAGCGTGAGCCACGACGTAATAGGCCACGTTGCGCTTCACCTGGTTGCCATCGAGGGTGATAGCGCCCTCGCACATCGTGCATCCGCCATTGTCGGTGTGAGGCTTGTTTTCGGGGTCGGCGGCAAGATTCCAGAGCAGGACATTTTTGCTCCAGTTGCGGGTGGCGCCGATGAGTACGCGCTGCAGCGGTTGCGCAACCCGTAGCTGCGTATCGCCGGGCCGGTCGATCACCATCTGTTCGGTGAAGTAGAGATTCTTGTTTGGATAAGCATCGTGAACCTTGCTCATCGCGTCGATCGTGCCCCCATAGAGATGGAATCCCGAACCATCGACATACGGCCTGGTGCCGGAATCGTTCAAGATGGTGAGAGGATATTCCGGCACATCGCAGTTGTGGTCGTACAGAATGATCTTTGTGGAAATGCCGGCTTTGCGAAACGCGGTTCCAAGCGCCTGTTGGATAAAGGCGTCTTCCTCTTCCGCTGTCATAACGAGGCTTGGGGTGTTGTTGCCGTTCAGAGGCTCGTTCTGAACCGTAATGGCGGCAATCGGAATGCCTTCAGCCTTCATGGCCTGGATGTACTTGATGAAATACTGCGCGTAGGTCGCGTAGTACTCCGGCTTCAGGTGCCCGTCTTTGGGGTTGTTGTTGGTCTTCATCCAGGATGGAGCCGACCATGGCGAACCGAGAATCTGGATCTTCGGGTTGATGGAGAGGATTTCTTTGAGAACCGGAATCACTTCTGTACGATCCGGCCCCAGATTGAACTTCTCCAGGGTCGTGTCCGCAGCGCCCGCGGGAAGATCGTCGTACGAAAATACATGGTCGTTCAGATCGGACGATCCGATGCTGACCCGCAGGTAACTGACGCCGATGCCGCCCTTCTGGCGCGCGAATAACTCGCGCAGCAGCGCGCTTCTCTGGTGCGCGTCCATGCGCATGATGAGCTGGGCGCTGCCGCCGGTCAGCGCGAATCCAAAACCATCGATTGTCTGGAAGGTCTGCGCGTCGTCGACGTCGATTGCAACCGGGGGAGCTCCTTTCTTTTGAAAGGGTAACCGGCTTGCCTGGTGCGCAAGGAGTGAAACTCGATCTGGTGTGGTGAGCCAGACATCCGCCCCTTTCACCTGTTGGGCAAGCGATGGGAATGCCGATAAAAGCAGGAAAGCGCAAGAGAGAGATGGACCAGGTTTCAACCGCATGCAAGCTCCCGTGAAATGTGTAGATTACGCGCAAACAAGATGGATAAACTCGCCAACTATTAGGCACGCGGCGGCATTTGAATGTCAAGCGTTCTAATCACAATATTGTTGAAAACAATCGTTTGTTTGCTTACGACGCGTATGAGTGCCCAAATGTCCCGATTCAAATGTAGAATTACATTGTCAAAGCACAGTCAAGGTGCTCAAAAGAATAGATCTGGAAGTTTGTGGACCTTCACGCATTCTTTTTTGAAGCCCGGTGCTGGGTCCGCGCTGAGGGGTCTTCATGAACAGAATCGGCATCGCGCTATCCGCCGGCGTTACATGCGCCGTTGCGACGGGCCTGCTTCTCTCACCTGTCCTCCGCCCGGCTCTTCCGCTTGTGCAAGCATCTGAAGCTGCGCCTGCCGCTGTGTCCGTCGATTACCCACGCTCCGGCTCCATTTTCCCCCCTGAGATCACGCCCCCAACGTTCATCTGGCATGATGCAGCCGAGGGAGCAAAGCAATGGCGCATCGACATCACCTTCGCTGACGGCTCTGCGCCGTTGCATGTTGTTGCCCATGGCGAGCGGCCGCGCATTGGTGAAATCGACCCGCGCTGCATCTCGTCGACCAATGCGTTGCCCACGCTGAGCCCGGAGCAGGCCGCTGCGCACACCTGGACCCCGGATGCGGCGACGTGGGCCACGATCAAGAAGCACTCCGCGGCCAAACCTGCCACTGTGACCATCGCAGGCTTTCGCCGGGCCGATCCGCAACAT
>PLXP01000084.1:30312-45585 GCA_003151435.1 Acidobacteriaceae bacterium | reverse complement strand
GATGGCAAGACAATGGGCATGGATATGGACGGGCCGCGCAACGACAAGGGGCTGTATGCCCTGGTCCCGATCAAGCCGCAGATGACCATCCGCAACGAGGACATGGTCAACTGGAACCCCACGCAGGAACAGCAGTTTGGCGCCAATCGCGTGGCGTTCATGTCGCAGGTTTCGCCGGACGGAAAGTATGTGCTTTCGACGGTGACCCGCGCCGATACCGCGCCTGAGAACAACTACTACGTCGCGAACTTCAAGGATTATCGCTTCCTGCAAGTGTTCTATCCCACGCGCGGCACGCTGGCATGGTATGACCGCGCCACAGGCCGGCGGCTGCCGCTGCCTGGCGCGGACGATCCGCACTTTGTGCAGACGGACGGCGTGTGGAGCCCCGACGGCAAGTATGTTGTGTTTGCCAGGGCCGAAGCGCGCGACCCTTACCCGGCGGGCGGCAGAATGGCCGCGCAGGCCAACGATCCAAACGAACTCCAGATCCAATACGATCTCTATCGGGTTCCCTTCAACGAAGGCCGCGGCGGCACGCCGGAGCCGATTGCGGGCGCCTCAGCCAACGGCATGAGCAACTCCTTCCCCAAGGTGTCGCCCGACGGGCGCTGGATCGTGTTCGTGAAGGCTCGCAACGGCCAACTGATGCGCCCTGATAGCCAGCTTTACATTGTTCCCGCTGCTGGAGGCGAGGCGCGGCGGCTCAACGCAAATATGACGCCGATGAACTCCTGGCACAGTTGGTCACCGAACGGGCGCTGGCTGGTGTTTTCGTCGAAGAGCCGCGGGCCGTATACGCGGATGTATCTGACGCACATTGACGAACAGGGAAACGACAGCCCCGCCATCTTTATCGATAATTCCACAGCGGCGAATCGTGCGGTAAACATTCCCGAATTCGTCAACATCTCCGCGGACGGAATGGTGAAGATTGCCACGCCCGCGGTGGATATGTACAAGCAGTTCGACCATGCGACCGAGCTCGGCGAGAAGGGCGAGGACGCGGCCGCGATCGTGGAGTGGACGGCGCTGGCGGGGAATCATCCCGATGACGCGCGGGTGCAGAGCAACCTGGGCGCGGAACTGGTGCGGGCAGGCAAGGTTCAAGACGCGATTCCGCACTATGAAAAGGCGCTGCAATTGAACCCGCAATACAACGCGGTTCACGGTCCCCTGGGCGCCGCACTGATGAAGGTGGGACACACCGACGAGGCGCTGCACGAGTACGAGACGGCACTCGCGATTTATCCTGGGTCGGCTGACCTGCACAACAGCTACGGAAGCGCGCTGGCCAGAAGAGGCCGGCTGGATGAGGCAACGACGCAACTCACGCAGGCGATTGCGCTTAATCCGCGGCTGGCGGAGGCGCAAAACAATCTCGGCATCGCGCTGGCCAGGCAGGGCCACATCAACGATGCGTCGGAGCGATTCGCAAAGGCCATTGCTCTGAATCCTCGCTTCGCAGAGGCCCACAATAATCTTGGCATTGCACTGCTCTCAGACCCGCAGAACGCACAGCCCGACAAGGCAGAGCAGGAGTTCAAGGAAGCCATCGCGATCAATGCGCATTATGCCGATGCGCAGAACAACCTGGGAACACTGTATCGGCAGCGGGGAAACAACACGCAGGCTGAGGCGCTGTTCCGCCAGGCGATCGAGAGCGATGCACGCTTTATGAAAGGCTATCTGAGCCTGGGAGATATTCTGGCCAGTGAATCGCGCTTTGACGAGGCTGATTCAACGATCGAGAAAGCACTGCAGATCGACCCGCGCAACAGGGACGCTCAGAGTCTCCACGATCAGATCAAGGCGATGGGAAACCGTTAGAGGCCTGTGCCGAAAGTCGAGACTTCAGAAAAGACATCCCTCAGGGGCTAAAGCCCCATTGACTCCTAAGACTTTACGGCACGACTAAAGTCGTGCCCTTTCAAAACCGGACTTCTGCCACAGGTTGTCAGGGCGCTTCGCTTGCAGCGCTCTTGAAATGGGAATCAGTGTGCCGCGCGCGGGGCAGGCCTGGACTCTCGCTGCTCTGCGACGGACTTCGAGGAGATGATTCCCGCCGCCTGCCGCACGGTGTAGAACCGGTCGGCAACCAGATTTGTCAGCGGCTCGACCGTGCCGTCCGGCCACAGGATCTCGGCCTTGTCGACGCGCTCATGCTTTCCCAGGCCGAAGTGAAGCCGAAGATCGTTTTGCGATAGATAGCTTCCACCGCTGCGCACTTCGTCGAGCTGCACCAGATCACCGGCCGTGACGCGCACTCGAGCGTTCAACGCAAGATGATTGCACTTGACGCCCTCGAGCTGGAAGCTGATCCAGTGATTGTCCGGTCCTCCCTCGGGACGCAGGATCATGGGCTTGCCCGCCATGTTTTCAACCACCGCTTCGAGCCTGCCATCGTTGAACAGGTCGCCAACGACCATGCCCCGGCTCACCTGCGGAACCTGAAGCGCGGGACCCACCTGCTTGCCGATGTCCTTGAAGGTCCCGTCGTGGTTATTCAGGAAGAGCAACTTCGGCTGAAGATACTTTGCGGTGATCTGGGGTCGATCCATCTGCGGATAGACATGTCCGTCCACCACGAAGAAATCGCCCCAACCATCATTGTCGAAGTCGACGAACGCGTCTCCCCAACCCACATATCCCTTGGTGCCCCTGACCATACCGGCTGCGACCGACACGTCGGTAAAGCTCATGGCGCCGTCGTTGCGATAAAAGGCTGTGTACTCGTTGTCAAAGTGTGAGATCGCAAGCGACATGCGGCCCGTGTGCAGAAAATCGCCGACAGCCAACCCCATATTGGCCTGTTCGACTCCGTCTTCGTTCTCTGCCACGCCGGATGTGAGCGCGATATCTTCAAACTTTCCGGCGCCGTCGCCCTTGTAGAGATAGTTGGGCTGGCCGTCGTTGGCGACAAAGAGATCCAATTTGCCGTCGTTATCGAAGTCCGTCCAGATGGCGGTCAGGCCGAAACGATGATCCGGATCGTCAACGCCCGCTTTCTTCGAAACATCGGTGAACGTTCCGTCGCCGTTGTTGTGATAGAGATTGTCAGGAGATCCCTTCAACCCGCGCGGTCCGCACTGCACATCAATGCCCATGTATTTGCAGGTCTTGCTGGATCCAAATACCGGGAGACTGTCGAGGCGGAGGTCAACATAGTGCGAGACAAAAAGATCTTGCCAGCCATCGCCATCGTAATCGCCAAACGCCGCACCTGCGGCCCACATGTTATCGCCACTTAGTCCGGCAGCCCTGGTGGCATCGGTAAACGTTCCGTCTCCATTGTTACGGTAGAGCACAACGCCGCCGAAACAGGTAACTAACATGTCTGGCCAGCCGTCGTTGTTATAGTCGCCCACCGACACGCCGTTGGCCCAACAGGGAAAGCCAACGCCGGCCTTGTCGGTCACATCGGTGAATGTTCCATCGTGGTTATTGTGGAACAACGCACTTCGAGCCTTCTGGCCATGGAGCGCCATCTCCACTGTGGGCGCATTGGTGAAGTAGATGTCGGGCCAGCCGTCGCGGTCGTAATCAATGAGCGCCACGCCGCCGCTCATGGACTCGACGATGTAACGCTGTTCCGGGGCGGAGACGTGACTGAACTGGATCTTTGTCGACTGAGTGATATCGACAAGCTGAGGATAGGTTGTGGGTTGTGCGGCCGGTGCAGCGCTGCCTGCCTGAGACCAAGCGGTCTCGCCCTGCAACATGGCAAGCGCAAGGATCGCCAGCAGCTTCCACGCTACGGCGTAGTGATGCTGAACGCGCTTTCGAGCGTATATACGCAATCTAAACAGCAAAGATGAGACGGCCACTGGGCTCTGCCGGCTATTTCGACATGCCACCTTCATCCTCCGGCTTGTCGTCCAGCTTTACGCGCATGTCGCGAAAGATCGCCCGCAGCTTCTCTTTCATGGCCTTGTACTTCTGATACTCCACCAGTTCCTGCTTTGCCTCGTCCGCTTTTCCCTGCTGACGATCGAGCGTACTGAGACGATAGTGGGCTGTCTCATTCATGGAGTCGAGCTGAAGCGCGTGAACCAGCAACGTCCGGGCCTTCTCCGGCTGCTTCATTGCAAGCAGGGTCTTGGCCAACTCAGTACATGCATCGGGGTCGTCGGGATTGAGTTCCACTGCGCGCGACTCATCATCGAAGGCTGCTTTGATGTCGCCGCGCCGAACGGCGTCCTGGCCCAACGTCAGGTGGGCCTTCTCATCGTTCGGGTTCAGGGCCAGCGCGGCTTCCAACTCCGCTTGCGCCTGGGACTGGAGTTTTTCATCCAGCGAGTCGTAGAGCAGGCTGCCCAATTCAAAGTGCACGCTGGACAGCCTGGGATTGAGCTTGATGGCCTCGCGGTAGTTGGCGATGGCGGCGTCATCCTGTCCATGACGGGCGAGCTCCTGCGCCATGGCCTGGTGCAGCTCCGGGCTATTAGGAGCGGCCAGGGCCATGGTGATCATGGCGTTGTTCGCCAGTTCAGAGTAGAAGCGATAAGAAGTCAGCAGCAATTCGGGATTGGTGGGATCCGACTCAAGTAACACCGCTACAGTATCTGCGGCTTTATCCAGCTCATTCGTCGCCGTGTAACTTTGGAGGAGCGCATCGCCCGCCTCGCGCTGCACCTTCTCGCCCTTGAGGTGCGGCAGCGCGGAGGTGAGATGGGTGCGCGCATTGTTTTGGTCGTTGAGGCGCCACTCGGCAAGACCTAATAGTGCTTCGATCTTCCATAAATCGGGCTTGGCAGTGACTGCCGCGCGCAGATGGGGCGCGGCCTTCGCGTAGTCCTTGGCAAAATAGAGCAGAACACCCAGATTTGCTTGCGCATCAAGATTGCCAGCGTCGATGTTTACGGCGGCCTCAAGCTCGGGAATGGCAAGATCCGGGCGATGCTGTTGCATATATTGCTGCGCTTTCATCTGATGCTGTTGCGCTGTGTCGCCGGGGGCGGAAGCGGGCTGGCAATATGCATGAAGAGTGCAGAAAACAAGGGTTGCAGCGAGGGTGGGAAGCATGAGAGACATACTGGTCCAATGATATCGCAGTGTTGAATAGCCAGGTCTCTGGCCGCGTGATTTCGTGCCTTGCGATGGAGGGCTGCGGTATCCCACCCTTGCCGCAAAAAAAAGGCGCAGCAAGAATGGCACCCAGCATTGGTACAACATCAAGCGGTCAGAGACCTAGTATGCCGTCCCACAAGTCAATTGAAAAAGTCGACGGACGGAACCGCAGATCCTTCGACTCCATTTGGCGCAAAAAGCGCGCCAAATTCCGCTCAGGATGACATTCGTTTTTGGTGCGGACTTCTGGGACAGGACACTGGAGATTCAGTGCAAAAGGGACGGCGAATGATCGCCGTCCCTTTTGGGTTAGGGCTCAGGTTCAAGCGTTAGAAGGTGAACTTGCCGTAGAGCTGGATGTGACGTCCACCATCGGTTACGCTTCTGATCTGCGCGGGATTGCCATCCCCAATACCGGAGTCCGGTCCTGGGAAGCTCGCATGGTTCAATGCATTCTGCGCATCGGCACGAATCTCAAGCGCCGTCTTTTCAAACAGGCTGAAGGTCTTGCCGAGTGAGAGGTTGAGGTTGCTGTAGTTGGGACCGTACAGCGAGTTGCGATGTACGTTTCCGTAGACACCAACGCCAGGCGAGGCGTACGCGCCCTTGTCGAACCAGTTGTCGATGCTCTTGGTTCTGAGACCCATCGGGTTCCCGACGAGGTTTGGATACTGGGAGCCGGCCTGGGCATAGGTGAGGCTGGTTGACATGGTTGGCGTAAACGGAGAGCCGGTGTTCTCGCGAGAGGTAGCCGCAAGTCTCCATCCACCGAGGACTTCATCCGCAATGATGTTGTTGTTGAGGAACTGGGCTCCCTTGCCGAAGGGCAAGGTATAGATAGCCGAGAAGGTCAACACCTGGCGTTGGTCAAAATTGGACGGACCCCAGTTGCATTTCACGCAGTAGGCGTTCTGGTAAGGCTGCGAGCCCACGCTGCTGCCCCAGCCGGCCGAGTCCATGGAATCCAGGAACTTCGACCAAACGTAGTTGGCGTTCAATTCGAATCCATGCGACACACGCTTCTGGAAGATCAACTGCAAGGCGTTGTAGTTGGAGCTCGCGTTGTTTGTGCTGCCGCCGAGGCCCGTAAACAACGGGTATGGCCGCTTGTTTTTGCCAGGAGCGACATCGGTCGCGGAGAGGTCCCCTGCCCTTACCTGGTTGATATCCACGCCGAAGTTCAGGTTGAAGCCCTTGCTGCCAACGTAAGCCACGGAGCCCATCATGGTGCTGCCGATTTGACGCTCAACGGTCACGTTGTACTGCCAGATCTTCGGAACCGGGGTGTGGTATTGGTTGTACGCCGCGCTGTTGTTGTTCTGAGCATAAGGAGTGGTCGGAGCCGTGACATAGGTGGCCATGGCGCTCTTGCCCCAGCCGTTGATTTCATGGTTGATGGTGCCGTCCTCATCCGCCTGCAACACGTAATAGGCGCCGTTGGAAGGATCCCACTCGCCCCCACTGCCGCCGAAGGCATTCCCCATGCCGCCGCCGTAGGTGTCTTCAGACCACGAATAGTTATAGAGACCCAGGCCGCCACGAATTACGGTCTTGGCATCCCTCGACCACGAAACGCCCACGCGGGGCAGGAAGGTGGTGTAGACAGGAGCCTGGAGCGAACGACGGCCATTGGCATGGCTGAAGCCGTACCACATGCCACCCAATTGTTTTGCAGCCGGGTTGCCGTTGGGGTCATTGCCCGAACCGCCGTTCAGCACGGTCGGGTCGAAAGCAGTCATGTTGCCCTTGACTTCAGACAAGCCGGTGTTACCAAACCAGCGAACGCCGAGGTTAATGGTGAGGTTGGGACGGACTTTGAAGTCGTCCTGGATAAATGCCTGCGGTTGCTTCATGCGGGCGCCGAATTCCGGTGAGTTCTTGCCCCACCAGTCCGCGCTGTAGCCGAGAAGGAAGTCGGCATATTGCGCGTCGTCCGCGTTCTGCTGGTTGGTGTCGCTGTCGGAGTAGTAGCCGCCATAGTAGGTGCTGCCGGGCTGTTGGTTGCCCCAAGCAGTCGAATCAGCGCGGCTGATGAGCATCTCACCGCCGAAGTGCAGGACGTGACGCCCGTGAATGAGGGTGAAAACGTCGGACGGATCGAAAACCATTTCCTTGTAGACCGAGTTGCTCGGTGCGCCCAAGGCGGAGATCGTCAGGAAGTCAACTTCCGGCAAGGCATCGGCCACGGCATACTTGATTCCCATCTTGGCCGGATAGCCTTTTCCTTCGGAAAACGGAGAAAAGTAGTTGAGCTGATCAGTAAAGCCGAGGCGCGCCTCGTTCACCATGTTAGGGCTGATGGTCCACACATCGGAGATCTGTGCGTTGTCGCGGCTTACATCCTGGTTCTGGCAGTTGATGGGGCACAGTTGCTTGCCGTTGCCGTAGCTGATGGCAGGGTTGTCGCTCTCCGTCTCAGAGATGGTGAAGCGATGATTGGCAACTGGTGTGTAGTCCAAACGGCCAAAGTACTTGATGAATGGCGCCAGGCTAGGTACGTTGGTGAAGTAGTTGTTGTGGGGTGTGCCATCAGCAGAAGTCGGGGCGCCGGCGACGTTCGGTTCCGGGAAGAACTTCTGGAACTGAGCATTCACCGCGGAGAGCTTGGCGCTGGCCGGAAGCTTGTTGCCAAGTCCGGGATATTCGTCCTGGTAAGCCTTACGCGTAACATGCATATTGCCGTCACTGTCCCACGAGGGACCCACCTGCGTTGTGTAGTCGTAAATGGTGGGCATGCCGGTAAAGTCGCCGGCCTTCATGGCGTCTGTGGGGACGCTCAGAATGGTGTTGCCCGAACCGCCGTTGCTGTAGGTCTTGTCGTAGTCAAAGAAGAAGAAGACGTTTTTCTTCAGGTGCGGAATCAGTACCGGACCACCAACGGAGAAACCGTAGTTGTCATAGCGCTGGAAAGCGACTTTGCCCTTGTTGCCAAAAGCATAGTCCGCCGCATTGAGAGCGTCGTTCTGGAAGTACTCATAGGCAGAACCGTGGAATTTGTCTCCACCGCCCTTGGTGAGCTGGTTGAAAAGGACGCCGCCCATGCCGTACTGAGCGGAGAAGGAGTTGGTATCGATTTTCACCTCGGCGGTGGCCTCGAAGACCGTGACGTCCGAGTTGGCGCTCATCGGGAGGGTCGTGGTTGCACCGTCAGACAGCACCGAGTTGTAGGGCAGGTTGCCGTTGATGGATGCGACTTGGCCGCTGCGGTAGCTGAACTGCGCGCCGGGAACCAGGAAGACAAAGTTTTGCCAGTCAGAGCCATACTGTGGCAGCTCTGCCATGGTGACGCTCTCAAGGCTGGCAGTTTGCGAGCCGTCTTCGGTGTTCAGAAGGGGCAGCTCGGTGGTGACGATCACCTGCTCCGACACTGAACCGACAGCGAGCGCTGCGTTCAACGTCTCGTTGCCCGCACCAAGGGTGATGGGTCCGCGTACCGAGGTCTTGAAACCGGGCGCCGAGATCGTGACCAAGTAGTGGTCGGGAACGATAGGGCCGGTCTCATAGAGTCCGGCAGCGTCGGTGACGTAGACGTGCTCCAGGTCCTTGTCCACATCCTTCACGGTGACGGTTACTCCCACAAGGACTGCGCCCTTGGCGTCCGTTACCGAGCCACGTAGATCAGCGGAATTTGTGTTCTGTGCAAAGCCCGAGACAGCCGATAAGCATCCGGCCACCACGAGGCTCCCAAGAAAAACTTTCGTTTTCCACATACGGTGTTGCCTCCTCCTGAATGAAACTGCTTGCCAGGGCTTCTCTCCTCCGAAACGGCAGGAGGGATCGCACCCGTATTCCCTTTGAGTTCAGCGGATTGCGTTCTTGTCAGCATCCAACTTATTCAACCCGTTCTCGTAAATTGGTCCTACATTGCTGCTGTGAGCACAAACGCCAGCAGGTCTCCACACGCGGTTACTTGCGTGCGGATTCCCTTTCCTCAACTTCCCTTCACCGGCGAACTGCCCGACTGGCTTACCTTTTCGGTAGTTAACCGTCGAGAGCGATCGGACCAGGTCGACCAAAAATGTCCGCGACCTTTCCGACCTTGGCCAGAGGCCCACCCCAACCGTCCGCACGCACCTCTCAATCGATATCAAAGACAATCGCTTGTGTTCTGAGGATTCCTTGGACGAATTTGAAAGGCGACCCGATTAGAGCACCGAAAAAGAACCGCTGTCAAGTAGAGAAATCACAATTATTCCGTGTAGACAATCGATTGGACTCGAACTATATTTACGGTTGTAAGCACCCGCCGCCTAACTGCTCGTATTCCGTGACATTGCCCGCGCCGAGCGCGGGTAGTCGCGGAAAATCGTTTGTTTTGACATTTCGCACCCCGGCGGTCAGAAAGTCTGGATCGTTTCATGAAGAAGAGTTCTCGACGTCGTTTTCTGCAGCAAGCCACCACGCTCGCCGCCTCGCTGGCCTTCGCGCGCCAACTTCCGGCCTGGGCGCAGACGCCGGCCAGTTCATCCCATCTGAATGGCTGGTTGACCTCTGCCGCCGATCGGCTCAAGCCGTTCAAGCTCCAACCCTGGCAAGAGGCCCCCACCTCGGCGGCCGGCACTATCGAAATCGACGCCTCGCAGCGGTTCCAGAGCATTCTCGGTTTTGGCGGGGCCTTTACCGACGCCTCCTGCTACCTGTTCAGCCGGATGGACCCGGAGCCTCGCAGGCAACTGCTGCGGGATCTGATGGGGCCGCAGGGTCTGGGGCTGTCCGTAGGGCGCACCTGCATCGGCTCCAGCGACTACTCCCGCACGCCGTACAGCTTCGACGACTCCGCGACACCCGACCCCGAGTTGAAGAGCTTCAGCATCGAGCATGACCGCGCCTACATCCTTCCCATGCTGCGCGAGGCCATCCAGGTCAATCCTGAGCTGTTTCTGTTTTCGGCTCCGTGGAGCCCGCCGGGGTGGATGAAGTCCAATGGTTCGCTGCTGGGCGGCGCCATGCGCAAGCACTACATGGCCTCGTATGCCGAGTACTTCGTCAAATTCCTTCAGGGCTACAAGGCCGAAGGCGTTCCCATCTCCGCCGTCACCGCACAGAACGAGGTGGACACCGACCAGGACGGCAGAATGCCCGCCGCATTGTGGGGCCAGGAATATGAACTCGGCTTCGTGAAGGAGTTCCTGGGCCCGGCCTTCCGCAAGGCCGGGCTGGACACGAAGATCTGGCTGCTGGACCACAACTACAACCTGTGGGGCCGCGTGATGGATCAACTCAGCGATCCGGAAGTGGCGCAATATGTAGACGGCGTGGCCTGGCACGGCTATGTGGGCACGCCGGACGCCATGACCAGGGTCCAGAACGCCTTTCCCGACAAGGGCGCCTATTGGACCGAGGGCGGACCGGACTACACCGAGGCCACCTACGCGACCGACTGGGCCAAGTGGTCCGGCACCTTCGCGGGGATCCTCAAGAACCGGGCGCGCTGTATCGTCTCATGGAACCTGGTTCTGGACGAGAAGGGCATGCCCAACATCGGTCCGTTCAATTGCGGCGGCGTGGTGACTCTCGACTCGAAGACCCAGCAGATTACGCGGAGTGGTCAGTATTGGGCTTTTGCGCACTACTCCAAGGCCGTGCAGCGCGGGGCGCGCGTGATTGCCACCAAGGGAAGCATCGCGGGCATCGAACACGTCGCCTTCGCCAATCCCGGGGGAGACTACGTCGTGGTGCTCACCAACCAGGGGGAAGAGCGCGACGTGGCCTGCCGCTTCGACGGCAAGTCCGTGCAGGTGAAGCTGCCGCGCAACTCGGTGGCTACGCTGCAGTGGACGTAGTGGTTCGGGTCCCATCACTCCAAACAAAAGGACCGCACATTTGTGCGGTCCTTTTGTGACTGCGCTGCAATGGCGAGGCTATTGGAACTGGAACCAGTTCACATTGGCGCCGCCGGTGAAGACGACGTACAGTTTGTGCACTCCCGAGGCACTGGTGACGGGAGTTGTGACGGTCTGCCAGTTTTGCCAGCCGCCGGTCCCCGGCAACGTCACCGTGGCTATCGGCGTCCCGGCTGCGCTGTCGAGATAGAACGAGGCTGTGCCGCCAGTGGTTCCACTCGCGGCCCTGACATTGACGGTGCCGACCGATGTGCCGAAATCGACATGGTCATAAACTGCCTGGGCCCCGGCGGAGATATAGCCCAGGTCGTAACCACCGGTCGTATCCGAAGTGGTCTCAGTCTGCAGACCGTGCTGGCTGCTGTAGCTGGAGCCCTGAATCTGCGAAGTGGCTGGGATCGTCGGGGTGCCCGTCTGCGTTCCCAACCAGGTGAAGGTAGCGGCAGCCAAAGAAGGCAGCGTGTAGGCGAAGGTCTGCGTGCCCCATTGCACCTTGATGGGGGCGCTGGCGGCGGAGTTGTTGAACGCGATGAGGGCCTTTGAGCCGTCAGGGTTTTCAAACGCCACGCTTACGATGCCATTGGCGTTGCTGGAGTAGATTCGCATTGCGCCNNGGCGTGCAGGTATTGCAGCCACCGTAGGGCGGTGCGTTCTGCGTGAGGTCCGGTCCCAGACTCTCATCGAGAGCCAGACCCCACTTCACGAAAGCCTTTGCGGAGTTGCGCAGCACCTGCGTGATCTCAACAAAGTCGGTGGAGAACTGATCCGTAACCCATGTGCCGCCGGAGTGTTCCGTTTCCCATGTGCCCTTGGAGGGGAACATGTTTTGCACCGTCTGCTGCGCGCCGGGCGTGCCGCCATAGCCGTGCCACGCTGTGCCTGCCACCAGGGGTGACGCCAGCACCGTGGGATCGCTCAAGACCGTTTCAGGATAAGAAGCCGTGTCCCAGTTGTGGTCATAGACCAGCACCTGGGTGGTGAGGTTGGCGGTAGTGAGGGCGGGCAGCACGTAGTCGCGCAGGACGACGAGTTGGGTCAGATCATCCATGCCCATGCCCGGATAGTTGGTTGGGATATATAGAGGCTCATTTTGCAGGGAGATGTAATCGATGGGCACACCGGCCGCCTGGTACCCCTGGATGTACTTCACGAAGTAATTGGCAAACGTTGTGCGCATGGCGGAGGTGGTGAGCAGGCTGCCGGCAATCATGGAGTCAGAGTCCTTCATCCAGCCCGGAGGGCTCCAGGGATTGGCCATGATCTTCATCTGCGGGTTCAGCTTTTTGGCCTGCAACAGCAGGGGAACGGAGTCCACCTGATCGTGAGCAATGGAGAACTTCGCCAAAGTGGGATCGGTTTGACCGGACCCCAGATCGTCAAAGGAATAGACGGACCGTGCAAGATCGGAGGCGCCCATCGGATTGCGAATGAAGCTGAGGCCGATGCCTGCGCCCGTGCGCGTGAACAGATCGCTCATGACGCCCGGCAGTGCGCTGACCGGAACCACCTCATTCAGCAGGTACGCCGACGAATCAGTCAGGGCCGCACCAAATCCATCCATCGACTGATATTGCTGCGTTTCATCGACGGTGACGATGTTGTCGCTGGCTGCGGGAAGGGTGGACGCGAAGTGTACGTCGGGCTGCGCCGCCATCTGGCTCTTCAGGTCGTCGGTGCTTAGAACCACCGAGACGGCGCTGGTGGTCGAGATGGTGTAGGCACCCGTCGCAACCGCGCTCTGCATCATGCCGGCGGCGGTGGCGAACGCCTTGATGGTGGTTGTGGCGCTCAGGCTGATGGGAGCCGAGTATTGCGTCGAAGATGCCGTCGGGGCAGAACCGTCGACCGTGTAGTAGATCGTCGCTCCAGTGGTCGTGTCAGACAGGGTGACAGTCTGCGAACCGTAGTAGGTCCCGGGCGTGGGTGAGAACGTGGGGGTTGCAGCCGTGGGGATGGTGTAGGTTCCGGTGGCTACCGCGCTGATGGAGAATCCACTGGCCACGGCGATCGCATTGATCGTCGTCGTGGAAGCGATTGCGATTGGCGTTGCGTAAAGGGTGGACGAGGCGGTCGGGGCGGAGCCGTCGAGCGTGTAGTAGATCGAAGCGCCCGTGGTCGCGTCGGACAGCGTTACGCTCTGCGCGGACGTAAAGGTGCCGGGCGCGGGCGAGAAGGTGGGTGTGGCGGCGGCGGGCAGATTGATGGTGTACGTGGCCGATGCCATGGCGCTGTTGTTATAGCCGCTGGCCGCGGCGATCGCGTTGATGGTTGTGGTTGAGGAAACGGAGATGGCCGCCGAGTACAGCTTGGATGAGGCCGTCGGCGTAGTGCCGTCGGCAGTGTAGTAGATGGCCGCGCCGCTGATGCTGTCGGAGAGGGTCACCGATTGTGCCGCGGTGAAGGTTCCAGCCGCGGGGCTGAAGGTGGGCGCTGCCGCGGTGGGAGTGAGGGGCGGGGGCGTAGTGCTGCTGCCACCGCATCCTGCCAGAGTGAGACTGCCCAAAATGATTGCAAAGATGGACTCGCGCATAATCGTCAGACTTTCCTCGTCGTGTGCCGCTTTCACACGAAATTGAATCCGCTGTCGACGGGCGGACAACAGCCCCGATGGAGCGGGAACCCCGGGAGGCGGCAACCTGTCCGGAGCGTAGTTGCGTGATTTTGTGTACTGAAGACTCGGCTGCACACCTTTCTGCCGAACAGAAAACAGGCGCACACCACGACCGTTGTCCGCTAGCGACGACGGTACATGGTCCTCCCCGCAAAGACAAACGATTGTGTTCGAAGGGACGGAAAACTGCTTGCGGAAATCGCACCGTTTATATCAATTGCGCGATTGCGCCGTCAACACATTTGTCGAAAAGTGAACAGAACCAAGCGTTTGTCTTGGTGTGTCTAACGAATTGCGGAGCTTCATTCGCGCAGGGGACGCGAGGATGGCTCAAGCCGCTTTACCCTCGGGTGAGAACAGATCATGGGAGACGATCCACTCCCCGCCGCCGCGGTAGCCCCACAGTTCGGCGCAGGCCGCGAATTGATCTCGACCTGTTGGACTGGTGGATCGAAATCCAATGTTCGTTGCTAGGAGTTTTGAAGAGCCGGCTCTTCGGCGTGCGAAGGCAGAGCCAGATAAATCGCAATCTCCGGTGGCGATAACAATGTGTTGTGGATGAGGCAGTGATGGACTGAATTCGTCAGTGCCTGCTGTTGCTCTTCAGTGAGTTGGACCGGGCAAGATACGTTGATGCGGAAGGCGCCCAGGCGCGCGGGCTGCTTCAGCTTTTCCGCGGTGACTGAGACTTCGACTCCGGTTTCGGCGAGGTGGCGGGTCTTTAGATACTGTGCCGCATAGAACGCTGCGCAGGAGCCGAGAGAGGCGAGCATCAACTCAGGCGGAGTCATGCCTGCGTCCGTTCCTCCGTTCTCAGCTGGCTGATCGCAGACGATTGTGTGGTTGCGAGCTTTAATTGCGAAACGTACACCTTCGAGTTGTGTGATCTGCACTTGCATCGGGATTTCCCTTCTTTCTGGAGCCAGAGCAATTTAAGTCAAGATAATCTGTGCATCCGCAGCCTTTTCGAAGAGCTGGCCGACGGAAATGACGCCGTCAACTTTGAGACAAAATGAGCATGTGCCGCATTCTGTCTCCCCTTCATTTCTTAGCTCTGCACTTGAATAAAGCCCGGCTTAGGCGCGAATGTTACAGCGGAAGAGCGGTTTATTTTGGCCGGGCCGATCATCAGGGCATTTTATGACATTCTGCTGGTCACCGACGTGCCGGGAATCGCTCATCGCCCCGAGAGCCAGGGGCCGCAAAGTCAGCACCGACGTTCGTAGACGGCGGCACGCCCCGAAGGGCGCGCGTCCATCGATATCTTGACACCGCCGTTCTGCCTGCATAACATGACCGCCGCTGCGAATCCGTTCCCCAACGAGTGCCGTATCCACCCACTCAATGCCCACGGATGCGAGAGTCTTGAGGAGAGCCACCCATGAAAATCAGGATGAGAATCCCCCGCCTTCTGACCGGCGCCGCCTTCAACATACTGATGCTGGTGCTATGCCTGTTTGCGTCAGGCACGGCCTTTGCGGCCGATCCGCCCATTCCCTCAGGACACATTCGCATCCACTACCATCGCCCGGACGGCAATTACAGCGGCTGGACCATTTACGCGTTTTTCAACACCACCGAAAACACGGGCAACTACGGCGGTGGCCCGGTTCAGGTAGCCGGAACAGATAGCTATGGCGCGTACTTTGACGTGGGCGTGACGACGGGTGCGCAGGAGGTCGGGATCATTATTCACAATCCCACCGCAGCGGGCGGCGACCAGAAGGACCCCGGCCCCAACGAGTTTGT
>PLXP01000084.1:20616-30296 GCA_003151435.1 Acidobacteriaceae bacterium | reverse complement strand
GGCCTGACCGCGGTGAGCAGCTATGACTCCTATGGCGCGTACTTTGACATCAGCCTGATTGCGAATGCGAAGGATCTCGGATTCATCATTCACAACATCTTTACCGGCGCGAAAGATCCCGGGCCCGACATGCATCTCGACGTAGCCACGAACACCGAGGCGTGGGCAATCTCAGGGAACGCGATGGTGTTCACGTCGACGCCAAGCCCGACGCAGATTCTGAATAGTCTGCTGAATGTGGAGCAGGCCTACTGGCTCGATCGTCAACGAGTGGCGATTCAGCCCCAATTTGCGAAGAGCGGCGATACGTTTGCGATTACGTCGAGCCTGGTTGGCGGGCTCTCAGTGACGCCGACGGGGATTACGGGCGGCGCCAGCATTCCGCTCACAGTGGGCGGGAGCCTCACCGCGGATGAACTGCTGCGCTATCCGCAACTGGGCGGGTACACGGTGTTGCAGCTTGCAACGACAGTGCAACTGCCGGCGGTGCAGAGCGCGCTGAAAGGGCAGCTCGCGTTTTCAGCGGTCGGCCAGAATGGCGCGCTGCAGTACGCGACCGGAATTCAGATTGCCGGCGTGCTGGACGATCTCTACTACTATTCCGGCAAGCTTGGCGTTGTATTCCGTCATTCGGATCGCCGCGGCTGGAACGACTGGCCGGATGAAAACAACGGCGATGTGAAGTTAAAAATATGGGCTCCCACGGCGCAGAGTGTTTCTCTTGAGGTCTTCGACCACGCATCGGACGCCGCACCGTCAGCAATTGTCACCATGCGCGAGCACAACGGCGTGTGGGTCGCAGTGGGACCGTCTGATTGGAAGGACAAGTATTACCTTTACAGCGTCAGAGTGTGGGTGCCTGCGGATGGAGCGTTGGATACGAACGTGACCAGCGACCCCTACTCGGTTGACATTGCGGTGAACGGCGCTAAAAGCCGAATCACCGATCTGGAGGCCGACGAGACGAAGCCCGAGGGATGGGATGAGGAGACCTCACCCGCTCTGAGGAGCTTCAGCGACATGAGTCTTTATGAACTCCACATCCGCGACTTCAGCGTGAACGACCCCACGGTACCGCGGGCCGATCGCGGCATGTACGAGGCATTTTCCGATCAGAATTCCGACGGCATGAAGCATCTTCGCCAACTGGCTCAAAGCGGGCTGAAGGCTGTCCACATCCTGCCTTCGTTCCACTTTGCCAGCGTGAATGAAGACAAGAGCAAGTGGCTTTTGCCAGGCGATCTTTCACAATATCCGCCCGATGGAGAGCAACAGCAGGCGGCCGTTGCAGCTACTCTGTCGAGCCCGGCTTATAACTGGGGTTATGACCCGGTGCACTATCTCGCGCCTGAAGGGAGTTATGCTGAGAATCCCGATAGCCGGGTTCGCGAATATCGCACCATGGTGAAGGGCCTGCACCATGCAGGGCTGCGCGTGGTTCAGGACGTGGTATTCAACCACACCAGCGCCAGCGGCGAGGGGCCGAATTCGAATCTCGATGAGGTGGTTCCGGGTTACTATCATCGCCTGGATGCGAATGGAAACCTCGAGACCGGCTCCTGCTGCGCCGACACTGCCAGCGAACACCGCATGATGGAGAAGCTGATTATCGACGCGCTGGTGCTGAACGCGCGCGACTACAAGATCGATGGCTTCCGTTTCGACATCCTGAGTTTCATGTTCACCTATAACATCACTGACATTAAAGCGGCGCTGAAGGCTCTTACGCCGGAGAAGGATGGCGTGGACGGATCGAAGATCTACCTGTATGGCGAAGGTTTCAACTTCGGCGACACGGCCAATAACCAGATCGGTCCCAATGCGTCGCAGATCAACCTGTACGGCTATGGCGTAGGCACCTTCAACGACCGCATACGCGACGGGATTCGCGGAGGCAGCCCCTTCACCGACGAGCGCGTGCAGGGCTTTGCGACCGGACTGTTCACCGATCCCAGTTCCTTTACCAACCGCGGTCTTTCGCCCAGCGCGCAACAAGGCCAGTTGCTGCAATACTCCGACTGGATACTTGTGGGCCTGACCGGCAACCTGCGCGACTACACCTTCATCAGCAGCGCAGGAACCACCGTGACCGGGGCGCAGGTGAACTACAACGGCCAGCCCACCGGCTACACGCGCACTCCGTTCGAGGCGGTGAATTATGCCTCGGGTCACGATAACCAGGACCTGTTTGACGCTGTGCAGTTGAAGGCCAACGCGAGTGACAGCATCGCGACGCGTGCGCGGAGACAGATCATGGGCATGAGCATGGTGACACTGGGGGAGGGCATTCCATTCTTCCAGGCCGGCGATGACATGCTACGGTCCAAGGACATGGACCAGAACAGCTATAACTCCGGAGACTGGTTCAACAAGATCGACTGGAGCGGCAACACTGCCAACTGGGGCATCGGGCTGCCGATCGCGAGCCAGAATCAGGGTCAATGGCCGATTATGACGCCCTTGCTCAGCAACCCGGCCTACACGCCCACTGCCGCGAATATCAGCTACAGTGCAGAGGCGTTCCAGGAACTGTTGAGGATTCGCTACAGTTCGGGGCTCTTCCGCATGGGCACGTTCGGTGAGGTGCAGAAGAATCTATCCTTCCTGAACACGGGACAAAACCAAATACCGGGCCTGATCGTGATGAAGCTGGATGCGAACGGCGGCGACTACGGAAACTACAAGCACATCGTTGTGGTCTTCAACGCGACCAACGCACAGATTCAATTCAGCGACGGCCGACTGCAGGGCCTGGCGTTGCATCTGCACCCGGTGCAGCGCAGTTCCAGTGACCCCATCACCCGGCAATCCACCTTCAACTCGCGGCAGGGCACTGTCACTGTCCCGGCGCTGACCACCGCAGTTTTTGTAGCCGACGCTGAGTAGACCCTTTGCGACTGGCAAGACCCCGTCCAGACGCTATTTGGGTTTTGGCCCAATAAAAGTGGGGCCGCGCATCGCGGCCCCGTTTTGAATTCTGTGATGATTTGTCCCGCGACCGGGCGCTGCTTCGCACGGTCCTCTACTCAATAGGAGAAACACCGGTGGAATCGAAGTTCGCGCCTGCCGGAATCAGCGTGGTGGTGACCGTCTTCCCATTCTGCGAGCCGGTGTAGACGGTGATCCTTGAGGCATCGATTCCCTTTTCCTTCACAAGGTACGCCTTTGTGTTGGCCGCGCGCTGCGATGCAAGTTTTTTGGCACCGCGCTCGCCAGTGCCCGCGTTTCCAACAATGGCGAGCCGCGCATCGGATTTGCTTTGCAGATTGAGCGCGATTTCATCCAGGCAGGCTTTACCTTCGTTGTCGACCCGCGAGGGGCGGCGCGCATCGCGATCGAATTTCAAGGAGCACAACTCGCTGGTCTGGGGCTTGGCTGCAACGACAGGAGCGGCGATGGTGACCGGGGTTGTGGTTGAAGCAGTCTGGCCCAGGTCATCGGCAACGTTGCAGGTGACGGTGATGACGCCCGTGGCCGCACCAACCGTCGACAGAATTGCAGTAGGTCCAGTCCCGCTCACCGATCCTGCAGTGGAACTATAGGTGTAAGTCAAAGCACGATTCTGTGGACTGTTGGCGATGGCAGTGATGGTGGAGGTCTGGTCAGGGGTTACAGTCGATGGACTGCCTGAGCAGCTTACGGTCGGCGGTTCAAACGCCCTTACCACATAAGCCGCGCTGCAATCTGCGTTCTCCTCAGCCTTGCTGCCCTCAGAGACATGACCTTTGAGTGTGTAGGAGCCGGGAGCAAGACCCTTTGTATCGATACTCGCCGTGCTGGACGTTCCAGATACCGTTCCGCCATCGACTGTCCAGGTATAGACGGCTGTCTTTGCGGGATTGAGGCTCACAGCTGTGCCGGAGGCCGCAATGGTTGCGCCCGGGAACACTGAGGATGGGTTGACTGAGCAGGAATAACTCAGCGGCGGCGGGGGCGGCAACGCAGGTCCTGAATGTCCACCGAACCGGAAGACGATTCCAGCAGACAGGCGCATGTCGTTCTGCGAAGCACTGTTTCCGGTGTTCGTGTCCGCGAATTTGGTCATCAGGTACTCGGCCTGAATGACGCGGATCGCGAGATGACGGTGCACCCTCACATCGAGCCCACCTCCGGCGGTCATGGCGAACTTGTTTTCCGCGGGCAGTGGCGTACAGCCAACATCAGTGCAGTTGGAGGAGATGGTTACCGCACTGGCACGAATTCCGCCAAAGAGAGCCTGGACGAATGGCGTGACTCCTTCATGGTTGCGGAACGACAAGCGCGGGCCAGCAAGAAAGGTGTACATGGTGCCACTTGAATCGGCCACGACGGCTGGGTTCGTGCCTTGCAGCCGCAGTTGCGTGTCGTTGAAGCCGCCGAAGTCACCCACAATGCCCAGATAACGATTCAGGTTGAGTGCGATGGACGCGCTGCCGCCGTTGAGCCACACCAGCCGGTTTCCTTCGGCCAGCGTCGGCACAGCACGCAGGTACGAGTAACCCAGGAAGACTTCCACCCTGGGGAATCCCGTGTTCATGCCTGCCGAATAGGGCATGGCCGCTGCCATGGGAGTTGCAGGGGCCGGAGCCGCGGGCAATGACGCAGAATCGGGGACGGAAGGGACGCTGGAGTCCGCAGCCTTTTCATCGTTGGCGGCGGAGGGTTTTACCGCGTCATCTGCATAGAGATTGAACGCGGGCATCAGAAAAACAGCAAATGCCGCTGTGGCAATCATCTTTACACTCGGTCTCATTGTCGTCTCCTCAACTGCTGGCCGCCATGTTCGTTCGATACGATCGCTTTATGAATCCGATGGGAACCTGACCCATCATGCAGAAGATTGCCCGGACGCCTGAGACCGCCCCTGGGAGCGGTCTCAGAACATCCTTACGGAGCAGGCACGTTGACAACGGTATTCACCATCGTGACTGGCCCGGTCAAAACGAGGGCCCGTCCGTTGAGGGTGGTGACGGCATTGACTCCGGCTGTGGAGATGGACACTCCCGTCTGCGCGATAACGGTTCCTTGTAAGGTGCCGCCTCCCAGGATTCCATTCAGCGTCGCGGCGCTTCCCACCTGCCAGAAGACGTTCTTGGCCTGGGCGCCATTCACCAGCAGGATATTGCGGTGTACCGACGGCGAGCCCACGGTGAGCGTTGTAGCCATCTGGAAGACCCAGGACGCATTGGGATTGCCCTTTGCGTCGAGGGTGAGATCACCCTGTGTGATGCTGTAGCTTCCGGGCGCCGCCTTGTAGACGCCGGACGCCAGGGTGCGATTGCCTAACTCACCCGCCCCGCCGCCACCGCAACCAGGGCAAACCGACACGTCGAGACCGTTGGGAATTGCGGCCAGAGTGTTGAACGCCGTGAGAGCTTCAAGCGCGCCCTGTGCGGCGGCCGCGTAAGTGACGGCTGTGCCTTCATTGGGACAGCCGACCGTAGGAGGCGGCGCGGCGGTATCGATGACTCCATTCACCAGCCCGACGTTGAGTGGCGTCTCGGTGTAAATGCATTTCGCTACACCGCTAACCACCACGGTGGTGTCGTGGAATCCGGTGACCTTGGTGGAGACTGCGGTGGTTCCGATATCTCCATTGATGACGGTGTGGATTCCCTGGTTCGTGATGCCCGCCGTGCCGCCAAAGGCGCCAAAGAGCGAGACGGTTGACCCCAGGACCACCGGCGGAGGAATCACGGCAGCGCCGGTTGTAAACGCCCATGGATTTGGCGCGCCTGTGTTCCCAAGCGGATTGCCTGCCTGGTCCGTGGCTCCATTGGTCACCGTCGCTGTATAGGTGGTATTGGCGAGCAATGCGGCCTTCGGAGTGAAGGTGGCGATAAAGTCGATCGCATCATAAGAGACGGTTCCGGCGATCGCCGTCCCGCCCGGTCCCGTGAGCTGGAACGTTCCAGTCGTGATCGTGAGTTGATGCATCGCCTTTGTGAATGTCGCACTCACCGCCTGGTTGAGGGGAACATTCGTGGCGGCGTTGGCGGGGTTGGTCGAGACCAGCTCCGGCGCCGTTGTATCGGCAGACGTGCCGGTGGTAAAGGTCCACACGTAATTGCTGGCCAGTGCAGTGCCCGCGAGGTTCTTGACGCCGGTTGTGATGGTCGCGGTGAAGAGCGTGCTGGGCGCAAGGCTCGCTGTCGGGGTGAAGGTGAGAGTATTGCCGATCGCCGCATACGCCACCAGACCGGGAACAACCGTCGCCTCCGGTCCCGTCAGCGTAAAGGTCGTGCCATTGATCGTAGCCGGGTTCATCGCCTGGCTGAAGGTGGCACTGACGATCTGATTGAGCGGCACGCCTGTGGCCGCGTTGAGGGGAATGGTTGAAGCCACCGTTGGCGGAACGACGACCACGGCGGCAGCGGTAGTGAAGGTCCAGGTATAGTTCGCAGCCAGCGCAGTGCCTTGCAGGTTCTCTGCCCCCGTGGTGATGGTGGCGGTATAAACGGTGCTCGATGCCAGGTTGGCCGCCGGCGTGAATGTCGCCACCGAGCCGGCTGCGACATAGGTAACGACCCCCGTAACGGCAGCCGAGTCTGGGCCAGTCACCGTAAACGTCGTTGCACTCATCGTGGCAGGACTCATCGCCACGCTGAACGTGGCACTGAGAGCCCGGTTGATGGGCACACCTGTCGCCAGGTTGACGGGCACGGTCGAGATGACGGTGGGAGGCGTGGGAGCGGGCAGGGTTCTAAAGGTCCAGACATAATTTGCGGCCAGTGGTGTGGCTGCCAGGCTCTTCGCCCCGGTGGTGATGGTGGCCGTATAAACCGTATTGACTACCAGTCCCTCTGCCGGTGTGAACGTCGCAACGGAACCCGCGCAACCCACTGTGCCGGCTACGGCCGCTCTGCCGGGCCCTGCCAGGGTGAACGCTGCAGCCGGAGATGCGAGCGTCGCGCAACTCATCGGCTCGTTGAATGTGGCACTGACGATCTGATCGACCGGTACGCCGGTGGCTGCATTCACGGGAACCGTCGATACTACCGCGGGGGGCGGCGTAACGGTGGTAAATGTCCACACGTAATTGGACGCCAGAGGAGTGCCCGCGACGGATGTTGCTCCTGTCGTGATGGTGGCGGTGTAGACGGTGCTGTTGGCGAGACTCGCGGCCGGCGTGAACGTTGCAGTGACGCCGCTGTACGTGACGGAGCCTGCCACTGCCGCACCGCCCGGACCTGTCAGCGTAAATGTGGACGCACCGATGGTGGCCGCGCTCATGGCCTCACTGAACGTTGCGCTCAGCATTTGACCGACAGGCACATTTGTGGCTCCGTTGGCAGGAATGGTGGATACCACCACAGGCGGCGCCGTAATGGTCGTGAACGTCCACACGTAACTGGAGAGGAGGGAAGTACCGCCCAGATTTTTTGCTCCCGTAGTAACAGTGGCGGTGTAGACGGTCGCGTAAGCGAGAACCGAAGCGGGCATAAATGTGGCGACATTGCCGCTGTAGGTGACCGCCCCAGGCACCGCAGTACCACCGGCGCTCACCATGAAAGTGCTGGAGCTGATGGACGCTTGTTTCATTGCCATGCTGAAGGTTGCACTGATGGGAGTGTTCACTGCAACATTGGTGGCGCCGTTCGCAGGTATTGTGGACACCACGGCGGGAACAGTGACTGTCTCCTGGCCGCATCCGGCGACAAACATGACTAATAGAGCCGCCAGCCAGTACGTGATAACAACACTGTATTTGCGCATTTGTAGCCTCTTATCCAACATGGATGTCGCGGAACGAGTACACGTCAATCCGTCGGCACACGTAAAACTCCCGGCAGAACGTGCGTTAGCAAATTTAGTGAGTCGCAGATGAAGAAGACTGTACAAAACTGCTCACCCAGAGAGATATTTCGTCAGACACTTGAGCTATGGCCTGTATCTCTGCGCCTCTGGAACATAGGGCAGAAATTACCGGGAAGTTATCGGATAATAGACCGATGCCATGTCACTGCCAATAAGCAAGTAGGACAGAGGCCGATTCAATAGCTTTCGGTTCGAACTCCTTAATTGAAGCCGCGGTCTTCCTTGGCAGACGCTGTTCCGGGTGGGAGGCTTGTTCACCTGAAGTCCAGGCAGAGCCTTTTCTCACATGTCCGCGCCCTCGCCTTAAACCCGCGAAAAGCGGCGCGTGCGGTCACAATTGATCAGCGGGGAGGCTGAGGAAATGGGACGCTAGCTTATGCGCCGGGGCTGACAGAATGGCGCAGCAAGGGAAGAATGCGGCCGACCCGTCAAGCGTCAACCCGCTTATCGTCGAAAATGACGTCTCGACCATGGAGGCCTTGAGCAGGCGGTCAGCGATCCCGGATATCCGGTAAGAACAATAGCTAACGGGCTCGCGGCAGTGGCCGAGATACGCGAGGAAGTCTGAACATCCTGCTTTCTAACCTCAACCTGCCGGGTATGTCCGGGTTCGAATTGCCGCCGGTGGCAAGCCGCCGCTTTCCTCACGTCCGGACGATTGGAGTTGCCATGAGCCTCATTAAGAAATGCGACATAGAGAACTATCGTGCTGCCCGCCGGCACAAACGCAACCTTCTCAATCATCCGCCGAGCTTGCCCGATGGGACAGGCTTCTCGGGAGCCGATTCATCTGCAATCAAGGCAATTCCATCGGAGTTTGGTGGGGAATCCCTCCTGGGACATTCGTCATCCGGCACACCCGTTACGCCGGACGATCATCTGACCGGTTCCATTAGCCCTCAGACGCCCGCAGCACCCAGAATCGCTGAAGCGTGAAGCTGCATTCTGTCTTTCTGCGCAGCAGTTGCGTCCTGCCGCATTCTCTGGATCCGCTCAGGGAGCCGTTTGGCGAAAACTGGACGCATGTGGAAGAGATTGCGGCGCCGGATCTCGATAGGATGATCCGGCAGGCGGGCTGGCACTTTATCATGGTGTCAGGTGCATTCTTTCGACGGGGTTTTGCCCGAACGCAGGAAGAGGCAATTCACCGGGCGTTGGCCCGTGCACTCAAGGCGGTTGCGAGACGATGCAACGCCGCGGAATTCAATTCCGTTCAGGTCACGGAATTTGCAGGTTTCCACATTGCAAATGTCATAGTGCAGCCCCGGCAGATCCGGCAATACACTTCGCTGGATGTTTCTGACGAGAGGCATCCCCAGCCGGAACCCGCGAGATAGCCTTAGGTCTCTGACCGCGTGATTTCGTGCCTTGCGATGGATGGCTGTGGTATCCCATCCTTGCCGCAACAAATCCGTCGCCGCGGACGGCAAGGACGGGCACCCGGCATTGGTACAACATCAAGCGGTCAGATGCCTGGCTCGCTGAGCAGCATCACCGAGAATGAAGGGAGAGTGAGAGCATGAGCGGTACAAGTCCAAGCTGGCCCGGGTGGATACCTCATCTGCTCTGGATGCGGCGACAGTGTCCACGCTGTAACTCGGTCAAATTCAAACAAGCGGAATTGCGCTCGATCGATGGCCTCCTCAGCATGTTTGCTTTACGTCCGGTTCGCTGCATGTTTTGCTGGCGACGGTACTACTGGTTTGCATGGCATAGTGTGATCGCAGATTGAGTGCGCGACAATTGCAAGGCCGAGGCCAGCCGGAAAAACAAATCAATCCTCCATAAACCAGCCGTTTCCTTTCACGCTGCATGCTGTGCGCCCACTACTCTGGAGTGAGCGATGGGCGCAGACATGAACGATCTGACTTTCTCTACCGGCA
>PLXP01000084.1:0-20498 GCA_003151435.1 Acidobacteriaceae bacterium | reverse complement strand
AACTTTCTGGCAGAGAAGACAGTGCTGCTGCGGCCACAGAGCGCCAGCCTGGAAGTCCGCTATCGCCTCCTTAACCAAGGCACCGGCACAGTTCCCTTCCTTTTCAAGCTGCACCCGGCCTTTGCGGTCTCAGCGAGTCATCGCATCGACTTTCCCCCCATGGCGGTGCTGCTTGAACCGGAGTTCCCGGGGACCCTGGNNTCTTCGAGAGCAGTGCATTTCTTTTATGGCACGGGGCTGGTTTCAGGCTGGTGCGGTGTGACCGACCGAGCCAACCAGTTGGCTGCGGCACTCCGCTTTGACCCCAACGTCTTCTCCAGTTGCTGGCTGTTTGCAACTCACGGAGGCTGGCGCGATTTGAACGTGGCTGTGCTGGAGCCGGCCACCGGCTTCCCGTTCCGAATGCAATCGATGATCGACCGTGGCCGGGCGCGCCGCCTTGCGCCGGGAGAGAGTCTTGAGACGACAGTGTTGTTCTCAGTGCAGGAGGGCCTCACTTCCATCGGCGGAGTGGAAGAAGACGGGCGCATTCTGCCCGGAGATGAAGACTAGTCCTCTGACCGCGTGAATTTGCTTTTCAGACCGTGGGTTGCAGATCAGTTTTGCGGTCTCCCAGGTCTCAAAATCGAGACCTGGGGCACCCAGTTTGGTACCAGATCAAACGGTCCGAGAGCCATAGAATGGCAGCCGCGACGCGTCTCAGGCCTTCGGCTTCGGCGGGCCTTCCAGTGACAACAGGATGGCAGCGGCAATCGCCACGAGAGCGCCGGTCATTTGCATTCCGCTGAGTCGCTCGCCCAGCAGCAGAACCGCGAGCAAGACCGTCAGCAGCGGATAGAGCGAGATGAGAGAGATGACGATGGAGGCCTTGCCGCCGGATTCGAGCGCGCGAAAGCTGGTCCATGCGCCCAGCCCGTTCAACGCGCCGCCCGCGATGGAGCAGACCACAACGACAGTGGCCAATCCCCAGTGAGGGCGCGCCAACCCCAGCACGACCGCCGACAAGGCCACCATGGCCCAACAGAACCACAGGAAGGAGCGGTCGCTCGATATGCGGTTCGTCGACAGCTTCTGGGTGACGCCGGTGATGCCCCAAAGCACGAGAGCCAGAATGGCAAATCCAAGCCAGATGTGCATGGTTCCCTCTCTCGCGAATCAGGCGCTCAACAAATAGATGGCTACAAAGGCAAGCGCCAGGCCCACCCACTGTGTGCGTCCCAGCCGCTCTTTTAGAAACACCAATGCCAGGAGCACAGTGACCATGGGAAAGAGCGCCGTCACGGGCGCAACCACCGAGGCTTTGCCGCCCTTCACCAGCGCCTGGAAAAAGGCGATGTTGCCCACGCCGCCCAGAATGCCGGTCAGGAAGGCCCAGAACACGCCGGCTGCGCGGCCATTGCGATTTTCCTGAGCGCCGCGACGTTGCACGGTCCAAGCCACGAAAATCAGCAAGGGCGCGAGGCCAGCCGTGTAAAGCAACTGGTTAACGTAGGCGTCAACGCCCGCTGACGCGATTTTGGATACAAGGCCCCAGGCGCCCCACAGCACGATGGTTGCCAGCGACCAGGTCAGCCAGGCCGGCGGTTTTCGCAATCCCCTGTTTTGGTTCACGCGCCCTGCCTTCATCTCTCTCTGGCCGAGCATACTGGGCACGCGGAGGTACGGGCAATGGCTGCCTTGGCCCCGGGTACATGTTTTTCGGTTCATTCTTTCGTTCTGGCTGTTCTGGCCTTAACGCCGACGGTGGCGTCGCTTTATGATCAGCCGGTCGGATGGAGGGATATGCCGCCATGAAGATCACCGCCGTTGAAGCCATCCACTTGCGCGCTGAAGACCCGCTGATCGAATTATTCGACGGCTCCTACGACGATTGTGTGTTGGTGGTGCATACCGACAATGGACTCACAGGCGTCGGCGAAACCGAATCGATGGCGCCGGCCATTCAAGCCATGGTGCGCGGCCCCTCGGCACACAATCACGCACGATCGCTCTCCGCGGTGCTGGTGGGCGCCGACCCTGCCGATCCGGTGGAGCTGTGGCACCGCATGTATGAGTCCACCGACTATGTGGGACGGCGCGGCCTGGCTATGCATGCGATCGGAGGCGTCGATCTGGCGCTTTGGGACCTGCGCGGAAAGATCGAGGGCAAGCCAGTTCATGCGTTGCTTGGCGGCGCCAGGCGCGACCGTCTGCCCGCCTACGGCACCATTTACCCGATGGCGAAAACGCCGGAGGAGGTGCGCGCGCAGGTGGCCGAGGGGCAAAAGAAAAACCTGCGCAACTTCAAGTTCGCGGCCGACCCGTGGTGGCTCGACGACATCGCTTTGACGGGCCGCCTGCTGGCGGCAGCACGCGCGCAGGCCGGCGACGAGGCGCATTTGATTGTCGATGCGGCGCTCTCCTATCGCACTGCCGCGGAAGGCCTGCGGCTGTTCCCAATTTTCCGCGAGGTCGGCATCTGGTTTCTTGAGGCGCCTTTGCCGCTCGACGATGTGGAAGGCCACCTGGAGATGAGCCGTCACGGCCTGCCCATCGGTGTAGGGGATTTGGGCCTGACGCATGTGCGCGAGTTCATCGAAATGATGGACCACGGCGGCGCCAGCATCTGCCAGCCGGACATCTCGCAGGTGGGCGGATTCACGGGCATCCAGCAGATTGCGGCAGCCGCATACGCCCGGAGGAAGCGCGTGATCACCCACGGCTACAAGACCAACATCGAGGTGGCCGCCAATTTGCACTTCCTGGCCGCGCAGCCCAATGTTGAGCCGCTGGAATTCTCGTTGAGTCACTCGCCGCTGCGCTGGCACACGACCATCGAGCATTTCCCGGTGGAAGCGGATGGCAGCGTGCTGGTGCCGCAACGGCCCGGACTCGGGGTCACGCTCAACGAAGAGACCATTGAGCGGTATCGATTCAAACAGTAGTCTTGACCCACCCGGACTTTAGTTCACGCGCAGGAGCATTTTGAGCGTGGCTCCGGGCGCAGTGGTCATGCGGTCGAAGGCCTGCTGGCCCTGTTCGAGGGGCATCTCCACCGTCCACGGTGTCAGGTCGACCTCGCCGGCCTTGAGGAGCGCCAGCGAGCGCTCGAAGTCCACGGGCGTGTAGGCAAATGACATCACCACGCGATGTTCCTTGCGAATGCTGGTCACAAAGTCGATCTCGCTCCGTTCCTGGCTCATTCCCAACAAGACAACGAGACCCCCCGGCCGGCAAAGGTCGAACGCCGCCTGCCTTGCGGCGGAGTTGCCAGAGGCGTCGAGCACCAGGTCAAGACCATGGCCGGCGAATTTGCACGCTTCCGCGCGGCCTTCCTCCGTGGACACATTCGCGGCCAGAGTTGCACCCATGCGGCGCACAACGTCGAGGCGCACATCGCTCACATCCTGCACCAGTACTTCTCGCACGCCAAGACGCAGAGCGGTCAACAGGGCCAGCGAACCCATGGTGCCTCCGCCCACGATACCCATGCGGAAGAAAGGGTGTGGGGCCGCAATCCGGAATAAGTGCACGATGTTTGCCAGCGGCTCAGCGATCACAGCGCGCCGATCGGTCAACTCGTCGGGGATCTCGTAGATCTGGGTTTCAGGAATGGAGACAAACTCGGTAAAGCAGCCAGTGGTCTGGTCCATGCCCAGCAGCCGCCAATTTTCACAAAGGTTTTGCGCACCGCTCAAGCAGGCCGTGCAGCGCAAGCAACTGATGAGCGGATTGACGACGACGCGCTGACCGCCAGGCCGGCGCCCGATCAGTTCGTGGCCAAGTACCATGGGAGGAACGCGGCGGCGGCTGTGCCCCAGGAATCCTGAAATATCGGAGCCGCAGATGCCCGCAGCGACCACGGCGATTTCGCTTTCGCCCGAAACTGGAACGGGCCGGGCAATATCCTGCAATTCCACCTGGCGTGGTGCGGTGTATACCAATGCGCGCATTGAGCTCTCTCCTTGAACGAGTACTACGACCGTGTGGATATGTAATCTCCCAGGTCTCAGAAGCGAGACCTGGGGCACCCAGGCCGTCATGAGTTGAATTTCCAAATCACACGCTCACGGTACTAGGCGGCGTTCGAACCCGGGGCAGACGCTCCGGATTCCGACGCGGCCCACCGCTGCGGCTGACTGGCGTAAGCGCGCGGCGTGCAGTGCATGTATTTTTTGAACACTGAAGCAAAATAGGCGGGATTGCAGAAGCCGCATCGGTCGGCCACTTCCGCCACCTGGAGCCGCGGGTCGAGCAGCAGTCTCTTGCCCATCTCCAGCTTCTGCCGGATAAGGAACTCCTCGAGCGTGTGGCCGGCGGTGCGACTGTAGACCCGCCCCAAGTGGCCGGCAGAGAGCTTGAGGTCGCGCGCCAGCGTATGGATCGTGACTTTCTCCGGGCCCAGTTCACGAACCATCCGCTGGGTTTCGCTTACGATTTTCTGTTCGCGTTGGCTGAAGAGCTGCACCAACTGCCGGCGCAACTGCTCCACGAAACTGCGAAAGGCTTCGGCCATCGAGAAAGAGCTCGGCGACCTCATGATGATTTGAATGGCGGCTTCCCTGGCTGCATTGACGGGGTCGGCGCTGGCGCCCAATGCGGCGACTTCTCGCGTGAGATGTTCGCATGCCCAGGTGAGCAGGCCTCGCGCTTGCTGCAGTTGTGCGACGGTGGCCGCGCCCGGAGCTGTCGCGGCCAGAAACTCCCGCAACGCCGCGGTAACCGCGGATGGCTCTGGCGACTGCAAGGCCTTCAGAACTTTTCCGAGAGCCTGGGCGGGCTGTTGGCGCCACTCTGGAAACGCTTCAAACCAATTCAGCGTGGAGTGGCCGGAGTCGAGCGCGGAGGCAGCCTCGTGATACGCACCGAGCAGTTCACTGGGTTGGGGGTGTTGACCGCTCACGCCGATGCGCGCTGTCATGAGACCCTGCGCACGCGCGGTGCGCAGCAGTGCCTGCGCCATCTCATCGAGCAGCAAGCGTTCATGGTTGGCGCTGCGGCTTCCCTGGCTGGTGAAGATGCACATCTCACCCGGAGCCACGAGAGTTGCCAACGTGTTGGGCCAGCTTCTGCAGCGATCCTCAATGATGTGCGCAACGCGCGCCAGCGTGAGTTGGCTGCCGATGGCCTCAGCAGACACCATTTCGTGCGCACGCAGCGGTACATTCGCGCCTGCAGGCTGTTCCATCGGATCCTGCAAACGCAGCAGCAATACGCGGTCGGGAAACCGCTCCAATCCGACATTGCGGGCCAGTGCCCGCAGCGCATCGAGACTCATTCCAGCGCCGCCGACAACCTGGCCTGAGAGCAGCTTCTCAGCGAGTTCACGGCGATCGAGCGACATCTCCCGTTCCCGCATCTGCTGGAACTCGATCATGATCTCCAGCCGCTTCCAGGCATTGGCCAGGTAGCGCGCAAAGACTTCCATCATGCGGACCATTTCAGCCAGTTGCGCTGTGGTCACCACCGGCACACGATAGTAGGCCTCTTCAAGCCGTGCCATATCGATGTGCGGCTGGCCCAGCAGCGCCTCGCGTACGCGGGCAAAGCCCTCCGCCGTCGGAGACACGGTCAACACCTGCCCGCTGAACAGCGTGCCCAGATAGCGGTCTTCGCAGATTACCGGCACTGCAATGTCGGTGAGGCCAACATGACAGGGATACACCTGGCTGCGGCTCGTCGCGCGGCATCGTTCCTTGGCCGGCTTGTCGCTGCGCGCGCAGGTCCGATCCTCATGAGCGCCGAAGCCGTGCACAAGGTCACAGAAATGAGTACTGGGGCTGGGCGAGCTGCGGCCCGGCGCGTCTGCTGCATTCACTTGTAACTGCACGAGGGCGTCCCCCGTGTTGACGCGTGGGCGCTGCGACGGATCGAACAGTTCCAGATCGTCGGCCCACATTAACTCCACGTTGCGGATGGGACTCGAGCTGTTGAGGAGTACCAGGAAATACTCAAAAAGCTCAAGATCCTTCTTGAACTCATGCTTCAGGGTTTCGCTTAAAGCAGCCTTTTGCTTCTTCATAGGGGAGGCCCTCGACACCATTTGTGCGGGCGCTGTCATTTTATGCGTCTGGATTGAGGGTCGAATACTGGAAACTGGTCACGAAACATCGGTTTGTTGCCATTTACTATCGGAATTTCAGCGGAACCCCAGGCGTTACCAGGCACTTGGTCAGGGATGCGTGCGCACCGTCAAGCCACCGTCCACCACCAGGCAAGTGCCGGTGATCCATGCAGACTGGGGGCCAGCCAGATAAGCGACGGCTGAGGCAATGTCGTCAGGCACACCACGCCGGCCGAGTGGATGCAGCGCTTCAGTCTGGCTGGCCAGCGCTTCAGGATCGCTGGCCGTGAGCAGCCACTGGTCCCACATCGGCGTATCGATGTAGCCGGGGCAAACGGCATTGACGCGAATCCGGCGGGGCGCTAATTCCAGTGCCAGGTTGCGGGTTAATGCCACCAGGCCCGCTTTTGAGCAGGCGTAGGGAATGGAATTCGGGAAAGCGTGGTCTGCGTGAATCGAACTGATGTTGACGATGGCGCCTCCCGATGAGGGAAACAGCGGGGCCATCGCCTGGCTGACCAGCAGAGGGCCGCGGAGATTGACCGCAATGACGCGGTCAAAGCAGTCGGCGGTGATGTTCTCGAAGGCCATGTCGACTTCGATTCCCGCATTGTTGACGAGAACGTCGACGGTGGGTTCGAACGCCGCCACTTGCGAGGCCAGCGTCTCGATCGCCGCCGGTTCCGCCAGGTCCGCAACGACCGAGCGGGCGCTGGAGCCGTCTGGCCTGGGCATGGACTCTGCCGCGTCAGCAAGGGCAGCCGCATTGCAATCCACAAGAATTACCCGCGCACCGCGCGCGTGGAGTTGCGCGGCAATGGCACGTCCAATGCCTCGCGCAGCCCCGGTTACAACGGCAACCCTATCTGCAAATTCGTTCGTCATTTCGGGCACTTCCTGCCTTGTTCGTCCCCTGTCATTTGTTCCCCGCTTTGGTGAGGAACACCAACTCCGAGCTCAACGGACCAGGCAAGTGGACGGTCAAGCCCTGCTGCATCAACTCGCGTCCGGCCGCCAGCCGGTCCGGTGCGCTGCCATCCTGAAAGTGCAGGCGATAGCGTTTGCCTGCGTCCAGGCCGTTCAGAACAAAGCGATGCTTTGTTTCGTCGGGAATGGCGCCGCGGAAAGCGAACAACACTCCCTCGCCGCGCGCCGTATCCCAGTACTCCATGCCATCCCAATGCACGCCGTCGGGGCGCTCGGAGACGTGGTACAACTGTGCGTCGCGGATCAGGGGCCGAAGCTTTAGCTTGTAGAGAGCGATGGCCTTCTTTGCGGCTTCATGCTGCCCCGGGGTCCAGGCCGTGGTGTCGAGCATGATGGTGACCCAGCCCATCATGCCGCTGCGGAGCATGTATAGAAAATTTTCAGGATATGGAGTGGGCCATTTTTCAACGTAGCTTTCCAGCATTGCAGCCGGCAACAGATGGCTGGTGTCGAAAAAAGCGCGGCGATTGGAAAGCGGATCGTAGGTGTCGGTGATGGAGAAGTAATCGCCATGCGCCGCCGACCCAAAGTCGACCATGCGCCCGCCATCGTTGCAGATTTCAAACAGCAGTCCGGGATGCTGGCGGCGGGCGAGGGCGTAGATGTCGTAGTAGGCGCGCACCGCGTGATAGCTCACGTCGGTGGAGTTATCGGCCAGCACAAAATCCGAGCCCCAATCGTGGGTCACCTTCATGGTGCTGCGATTGGGAGGCGCATGCGGGTGGTCGTCGCGCGTGCAACCCTGCGCCACCAGGTAGCCATCGTGCTCAAGCATGTCGAGGTGATAGCTCTCCACAATGCGCTTGACCTCGTTGGCGAGATAGTCGTGCGCAGCGGGAACGCCCAGATCGACCGTTTGGCCTTTGAACTCTTCAGGTTTCCAGTCAGGCGGCAGATCGGTCACCATCCAGTCACGGACTTGAGGGTCGCGCACGTTGAGCGCGCCCGGATCCGTGTCCAGCGCTGCCTGCGTCCAATCCACCCAGATGCCGAAGCGCAGGCCCTGTTTATGCGCTTCGTCTGCGATGAAGGCAAGACCGCGGGGAAATTTCTTGGGGTCGGGGTACCAATCGCCCACGCCGCGGAACCAGCCCGCATCGACGTGAAACATCTCCAGGCCGAGTTCCTTCGACGCAGAGATCATGCGCAGCGCGAGCGATTCATCCACCTTCATGCCGCTGCCCCAACTGTTATTCACGGTTAGCGGATACTGCGGATCCTTCCACGTAAGCGGGTTGCCGAGAACTGCGCGCACCCACGGCCGCAGTTGATTTCCGGCGCCGTCGGGCCCGCCCGAGAATGTGCCCAGAAAGACTGTTGGTGTTTCGAAACTGCCGCCGGGCTCAATGCGAGTGCGGAATGGTCCGGGCTCTGGGTTCAGTCCCAGCACCGATTTCACACGATCGCCGCTGCGTTCCAGGGTGATGCGCGTGCGGCCGCTGAACTCGATGCCGGCGTACCAACCCTGCTGCGGATTCGCGGGCGAGTAGACAATCTCAGCGGGAACGATCTCGCGCGCTTCTCCCTTGGTGGGACGAGCGTAGGTGGAGGACGTGCCGGTCCAGCGATAGCCTTCCGACACGGCATCCAGATGCGTGCCCGCCGCGGAGGGAGAGTCCGCGCCCTTCTCGACATAAAAGTTGCGCAGTTCTGCATCGGATGGCGCTTGCCAACTTAAGCGTAATGAGTCAATCATGGGCAGCCATAACTCGCGGCCGCTCAGGTTCTCAATCTTGATGCTGTGCTCAAGGGCACCGAACGGGGCGCGCGCTTCCCACTCCCAACTAAGACGCAGATGCGGTTGCGCTGCCTCATAGACATACACAACGCGATGGGCGTCCGCACTGCCCAGTTCCGGCTTCAGCCGCCAGGTAACCGGGACCGTGGCTCTGTTTTCTTCCACGCTGGCCGGAAGCGTTTCTTCCTGTTGATTGCGCCATGCCGGCACCGCGGGGCCGGAGAGGGCGATCAGGCTCGGGGCATCCGCGCCAGCTCTCAATTCCACTCGCGCATCGGATGTGGCCAGCGCGTTTGTGGATCGCGGATGGCTGGCCTGTGCAAGGCAGGAAAGCGAAATCCAACTCATCGTCCCCGTCCAGAACAAGGTGCGGAGCGGCCGGCAAGTTTTCATCTTCGGGATCATTGGGGAGCTCGCTAACATGCTGGTTTTTGAGATTGCCGCCCCAGCAACGGCTTGCTCCGCTCGTGGGGTTCGGTCGCGGAAGAGCCGCTCAGCCGCGCTGGCTTCAGAGTGTTGCGGTTGCAGGTCCGTGGGCACGACCGACTTGCGTGGGCGGCTGTTTCGAAAGAGCCGCCCGGCATGGATGTATCCGCTCATGATTAGAAGAAGAACCGCCCGCCGACCTGCATCACGCGCTGGCCCGTCTTGCCGTTGATGCCACCGAAGTTGGGTGAGTCCGGATCGGGGATGATGCCTCCGTATACCGGATGGTTGAGGATGTTGAGCGCTTCGATGCGCGCTTCAAAGTAGCGCGATCGGTTTTCGCCCAGGTAGAAGTTCTTGAGGACACTGGCGTCGGTGTAGAAGGCGCCAGGATTGCGCAAGTTGCTAAACAATACCGGTGAGTTGGCGAATGTGTAATCGGGAGTGCGCGAGAAGGACGCAGCATTGAGCACGCCCTGCCCATTGCTGTTGGCGAAGGCTCCATTCACTACCAGGGCATTGCCATAGCTGGCTCCGGAGCGCTTGAAGTTCTTGTTGACGAACGACCAGCGAAGGGAGGCGCCCGGCGCCTGGTTGCCGCCATCCACTCCAGGTACCTGTACCGGCGTGCCCTTGGGGTTCCAAGTGGAGATGCCGGCAAGCGACCATCCGCCTGCAACTGCATCGATCACATGTCCGCCCACTCCATGTGGTTGGTTCATCCATTGCCGGCCGCGGCCAATGGGAAGGTCATAGGAATAATTCACCTTCAAGGTCTGCGGTAACTCATAGGGGGCCACTCCGTAGCCTTCCATCAGATTGTGCGGGTTCTGTAGTCCGCCGGATACCGTCGAGGATGAGTGAATGTCGGTACTGCTGGTATTGGTGAGCGTTTTGCGAATGGAGTAGGAGGCCAGCAACTCAAGCCCGTGAAATCCGCGCGACTGGATCTGGAAATTGGCAAAGTTGGAAAACGACTTGCCCCAGGTGGCCTGCCCCGGCGTGGTGGAGTTGGTGCCGGAATATTGCGGAGATAGCCCCAGCAACTGGCTCAGTGAAACCGTGGGCTCCGCGGCAAAGGTCTGCGACTGCCCGTAGAAGGGATTGGGAACCTGGTCGTTCAGGTGCGTTCCGAGCTGGTAATAGTTGGTGGGAATGTTATTCAGGCTCCAGCCCCAGACGTTAGTCAGTAGATGCACGCCCCTGATGCCCATGTACTCGCCGGTCAGCGCCCAGTTCTTGCCCAACTGCCGCTGGATACTCAGGCCCCAGATGTAGTCCATGGGCGTGTCAAAGTGTCCAATGGTCGTGCCCGTCTGGTCCAGATTGCCGCTGGCGCCGTAGGTGGCGTACCAGTAGTCCTTGTTGTTGGTCAGGGGCGGCACCCAGCCTAGATTGCCTCCACTCGATTGCGCCGGGAAGGAGCCGAGACCGTGGTCCTGGCCGAATTCGCTGATCCAGTGTTGCCCATCGACAGAAGGAATCTGGTTGAAGGTGTTGGAGTTGTAGTAGAAGCTCAGGTAATCGGTGGAGAGACCGTTGAGTCCCTGGTCCACCGTGCCGCCGCTGAGGTGAAGCACGGTCTTGTTGTTGACTGCCCAGCTGATGCCCAGACGCGGCTCGAAGTTGGCGATGTTGGTGGTGTAGAGATTCTTCTGCGGATACTCCGGTGTGCCGAGCAGCGCCACGCGGCCGGTAGCTCCCTGCGTCAGCCAGGCCGGCGCGGACAGGTTGGCGAGGGCAGGCTCCGCCGCAATCACCTGACTCCAGGCCCAGTTGCTGTTGGCGGTGAGCACGTTCTTGGCTTTCAGGTCGTAGACCAGGCTGCCGGGCACATGGCGGCCCTGGCGGGCGCCGTCATGATCCCAGCGCAGGCCGATCTGCACGGTCAGCTTGGTGTTTACCTTCCAGTCGTCCATGATGTAGGCCGCCTGGTTCCATCCAAAGGGGGTAATGTCCCAGTTGCCCCAGGAAAAGAAGTTTGACGAGCCCATCATCAGTTCGGCCAGTTGGCTGCCGCTGAATCCGTCGTTCTGGTTCCAATACTGGTTTGAGCCGCCGCCGGCATTCACATTGATGACGCCAGTCTTGTCGCCGCCCTTTTCGGTGAAGCGGGTGAAGTACTGCTCATAGCCGGCCTTGAGCGTGTGGCGGCCAAGCAGCCGGGTCACGGAGATGGCGCCATTGTCGGTCTGAGTGATGAAGGAGTCGTACTGGGCACCGCCCACGTGAGTGTAGCCACCGGCATTGCCGCCCAGGTTGATGACCGGTGGAATCTGGTTGGTGGTCTTCTCGTTGTTGGTTTGAAGCAGCGGATCGAACGGCCACTTTGACGTGTCGATGTTGGGATCGGGCGCAGAACCGTCGCCTGAAACGCCGTTGCTAATCAGTTTGGATACTCCAAACCCCAGGCGCAGATTGACGACGGTTTTGGGCCCGGGCGTCCACGTATAGAGGAAGCTCCCAATCCAATCGTCGTCGGAGGTCACCGATTCGGCAGCATGCTTGAAGGGCGCGGGAATGTTGTCGGTCATCATCGAACGGCTGAAGCTGCCCTGCAGGTGATGATTGTTGTGGTAGGCCTCATCGACACGGAAGAAGAGCTTGTCCGTGGGCCGCGTTGTATTGATCGGGTCATAGCGATTGCCAACGTGGTCGTTGTTGGCGGCGGGTGCATGATTCGGCTGCGGCCATAATGCCAGGTAGTTGGCGAAGAGCTTGCTCTGGCCGGAGACGCCGGTGCCATAGCTGGCTGGGATCTTGTTGCCGGGGAACTGCGGACGAACCCAGCAACTGCCTTGCGAGGCGAATTGGTCGGCCAGCGGTCCGGTGCAATCGGACGGGTTCGAGTCGTTCTTGCCGTAGAACGGATCGTAGATGTTGGCGTACACGGGAGCGCCGTTGTTGTAGTTGATCACCGTCTGCGAGAAGTCGCCCTGTTGGTTCAACAAGGTGGGAATGCTGCTTTCGACCACTTGCCCCTGGGAGAAGCGCTCACCTTCCCATGCCGCGTAGAAGAAAGTGCGGTCGGTTCCATTGTAGAGATGCGGGATGCGTACCGGACCACCTACGGCGGCGCCATAGTTCTTCTGGCTAAAGGCTTGCCGCGGGTTACCCAGCGAGTTGTCCGTCCAGTCGTTGCTATTCAGGTCCTGGTTGCGGAAGTAAACGAATGCGCGGCCGTGGTAAGCATTGGCTCCGCTCTGCGTCTGCATGGAGATGATGCCGCCGGCGTAGCGGCCCTTGTCTGCCGTCAGCACGCCGCTCTCCACGCGAAACTCGCTAATCGAGTCCGGCGTGGGAATCGCGCGGTTGGTGGCATTGAACTCCGCCTCCTGCACCGGGTTGCCATCCACGTAGATGGAGGTGCCGTTCACCTGTCCGCCGGAAACCGAATAGCTATTGCCGGTGTTGGCAACAAGATAAGCCGCATTGCCGAGCGTCCCCACCTGGTCCACCTGCGGCCCCGATCCCTGGATTGCAGGGATGGTCGAGGTCAAGTCGAGCGCGTTGCGGTTCAACTGGGGCAGTTCGGTGATCATCTTGTTGTCGAGCACGGAGGCAGTGCTTGCCTCATCCGACGAGATCAGCGTGGCACCGCTGGTGACGGTCACTGACTCCTCAACCGCGCCCGGCTTCAACTCGAAGTTCTGCGCCAGGTGATCGCCGGTGCTCAGCGTGAGGCCGGAGCGCTTGATTGCACCAAATCCCGGCGCAGTGGCTGAAATCGTGTAGGGTCCGGGCAGCAACTCCAGCAACACGTAGATGCCCGAGCCGTTCGACACGGCGGAGTAGGGCACGTTGGTAGCTACGTTGACGGCCTTGACCTCAGCACCGGCAATCACCGCGCCGCTGGTATCCGTGACCAGTCCGCTCAGTTGCGCGTTCGATGTTTGCGCATGGATTTGCACGCACGGAGCGATCAGGACGGCCATCGAAACGATGCCCCCCAGGATTGAACTTAGCCGTCTTGCGGCGACTCTCCAATTTGAAATCATAGGTTTCGAATGCCTCCACGACTGCCGGCGGTGCGAGTACACCTCCATGAGGGGCCGGCTCTTCGTTTCAGATCATTCATATGCCTCACGGAAAACAGGAGTCTATGCGGGATGGAGATATTTCTTGTGTTTAATGGCTTTTGTGTCGAGTTTTCGCTTTGACGGGAAACCCTGGAGCGCCGCTGACTTTCGGAATTGCAGCCCCTGGCGGGAAGTGTGCGCCTAGTCTGCCGGTTCTGTCAGATTCAGGCGTTGATCGGACGCGACCCCTCCCAGAGCCTGAAGTCGCCCCGAGGGCCAGCGAATCTCAAGCTCTGCGCGTGCCGCTTCACCAAGTCCAAAATGCACCGTCAGGTCGCTGGTGGACCCGTAACCCATGCTGCCGGAGACAGTATGGAGCTGCAGGCATCCCCCCGCATGGCAGCGCACCTCTGCACCAATTGCCGACCGATTGCTTTTGCGCCCGGTCAGGCGCAACTGCAGCCAGTGGTGCACCGGATTCCCTTGAGGGCTGCGATTCCACCACAGTTCAATGGGGCCGTTGAGCGCGGTCACCGCGGCATCCATACGCCCGTCCTGATCGAAATCCGCGAACACCACGCCGCGATGCAAGGCCGGTCGTGAAAAATCGCTTCCCATCGCGTCGGTCACATCTTCAAAGTGGCCGCCGTGGTTCAGAAAGATGCGGTTGGAATGCGCGTCCTCAACGTCCAGGCCTCCGCCGGCCACGAACAGGTCGAGCCAACCATCGTTATCCAGGTCCACCAGGCCGCACCCCCATCCGCTCCATCTCCGGCTCAGGTTCAGCAGGCCGGTACGCACGCTTCCGTCCTCAAATGTTCCCCGACCCTGGTTAAGAAACACCTCGTAGGTTTCGTTCTTGAGGCCCGTCATGACGATGTCAGGCCGCCCGTCCCCGTCGATGTCGCCAAAGTCCGCGCCCATGCCGGAGATGTTGCGGCCGTCGCCGTTGTAGGCCACTCCGGCGTCCATGCCAATCTCCGTAAACCCCTTGCCCACATTGCGCAGCAGCAGGTTTCGCGCATTGTCGTTGGCCACAAAAATGCCGGGGCGTCCGTCGCCCGCGAAGTCGGCGAGGGCCAGCCCCATGCCCTTTCCCAGCAGATCGGGCAGGCCCTGCTTGCGCGTAATCTCACTGAAAGTGCCGTCGCCGTTATTGTGATAGAGCTGCATCGACTGCGCACGATAGCGGTCCGGATGGCAGTAGGCGCGCGCCGCGTCCTGCATGCCGCCGCAGATGGGATCGGTCCCCGGCTCCCAGTCGCAGTAGTTGGAGATGAACAGGTCGAGCCGGCCATCGTTGTCGTAGTCGATCCAGCATGCTCCCACGGACCACGCCGGCCGGCCGAGCGACCCCGGCCCCGACAACCCCGCTTCTCGTGTTACGTCGGTAAAGGCGCCGTCGCCGTTGTTGCGATAGAGGTGGTTGGCATGCACGCCGGCCACGAAAAGGTCTTCGTGACCATCGTTGTTGTAGTCGCCCACCGCTACGCCCATGCAGTAGCCTTCGCCCTGCAAGCCGGCCTTCGCGGTCACGTCGCTGAAGGTTCCGTCGCGATTGTTTTTGTAGAGCCGGTTCCAGTACTGTGGCCCGGTTTTGACAAGCGACGGCAACGACGCGCCATTGGTGCAGAACAGGTCGGGCCAGCCATCGCTGTCGAAGTCAATGACCCCGAGGCCACCGGGCAGCGTCTCCACCTGGTACTTGCGCCCCGCTGCACTGTTGCGCAGCACGAAATCGAGCCCCGCCGCAGCCGCTCCGCTCGTCATGCGAAAACGGGGTCCGGGCATTGCCGTCTGCGCCAGCGCCCTAGGCAGCCATCTGCCGCCCGCTGCGGCCCCCACCAGCGCGGGAATGGTCCGTAACAGATCGCGTCTAGTGGACGACATCCGGCCTCGCGTGCGTGCTTTCTTCCTGGTTGCGGGCCTGAAACGCGTCTGACAAGCGCCGCGCCTCTGCCATAGCTCTTGCCGCCTCGTCTTCGCGGCCCACGTCACGCAGCAGTCGCGCCTCCAGCGCGTGCAGCGCGCCCTTTTCGTCCGGATAGCCCGCTGCAAGAGCCGAAGCAAGGTACTTCAACGCTTCAGCGGCGTTGCCCGTCTGCCCCAGCGCTTTCCCCAACTCCACTTGAACCGCGCGATCCCCTGGCGATTCCTCCGCAAGCTCGCGGAGCCACGGCAGCGCCTGATCGTAATCGCGACTATTCATCGCCAGGGAAGCAAGCGTGCGCAGCGCCTCGCGACGGTGAGGATCGATGGCCAGCGCGGCCTGTGCCGATTGCCGCGCAGCCTCCGCGTCGCCCGCTGTGAACTGTGCCTCGGCCAGCCGTTCCAGCAAAGCCGGGTCGCCGGGCCGAAGCCCAATCGCCTTGCGGTACTCATCCTGCGCGGCCACGGCGTCCCCTTTCAGCCGCAGCAGCACATCGCCGCGCAGACGGTGCAACGAGGCCGTGTCTTCCGCGCCGGCCTGCAACTGCCCCGCAGCATTGCCCGCCTCCACCGCATAACAGATCGACAACATGTACGCAGTCTCCATCTCCGCACTCGTGGTGAGATGCGCCGGGTGGAGTGCGAACTTGCGCTCAAGCGCGGGAATGGAGCCGTTGCAAACCAACGATGCTGCCGGCTTGGCCGCGGCCGCCACCAGGCGCCGGACAGTCGCTACACCCGCTTCGGAAGCACGCAGGTCTTCGCCGATCCGTCGATAGCGTTCCAAGGCAAAGCCGGCCCACAAGCCCAGCGCCTGCTCTGAACCATGCCCGCGATCGATCGCCAGCCGGTAAGCTTCCGCAGCCAACGCATACCGGCCCAGGCTGGCATCGGCTTCTCCCAGATAGTCTTCGGGAATCTCCTCGCCGGGTTTGGCACGCGCCGCCAGTTCCAGCCGAGGCACGGCTTCCGCGGCCTTGCCGGTTCGCAGCAGGTCGATGCCCAGCAGGAGATTCGCAAAATAGTCGCCTGGCTCCAGCCGTCGTGCGCGCTCCAATACCGGGATAGCCTCAGCAAAATGCGCCTGCTGGTGCAACTCGAATCCACGCTTGAGAAGAGCCTGGAAGTCGTCGTCCTTCGCGCCCTGGGCGACCGCTGGAGTGCACATGCAAACCGCGAGAAATGCGGTGGTCAACAACCGAGCTCCGAGTTGGCTGCGGGGCGACATGCTTCGGCCACCATAGCGCCTCGCCGCGTTGGGTTGCAAACCGCGGCTCATGCAGCGAGGCAGCTCAAATTCAATGTTCACCCTGTAGCTGGTAGCATAGACCGCAATCGGAAGCAGCTCGCACCGCCTCGCGCATCGACCGCCGTATTCGTTGCGGGATCGATGATCGTACGCGGTCCATTGCGGAATCGTTCATGTCGCTCGCCACACGCCATCTCGCCACGGCTCTGGTCTTGCTGATCGCAGGGACCCGAGGATCGTTGTGCCAGGCACATGCGGCCGACAGGGACGAAGCCCTTTCGCCGCCCATCGCAATGGGAGCGGTTTCGCAGGACACAGAGGATGATGTCCTTCAGCGCTTTGTCGCGGTTCATGGACGGCGCTCGCTGGTGGATGGCTATGCTGCGAAGGGCCTGGAAATCTGGGCGGGACCGTTCCAATTGCTTTCCGGTTATCGCGTCGCGTTTCGCGCCGACGGAACCACGACCCCCATTGGTGGCGAGGAGATCCTGCGCCGCATCATTTACGCGCCTGACTCCATCACGCGCATCTACGTCGGGCCGGATTTTGTGGTGCGCGAAAAGCTCTTCGTGCCGCTGGACGAACCCGGTGCGATCCTGACCTACCAGGTGCAGAGCACCCACTCGATCGACATCGAAGTCCATGCAACGCCGGTGCTCGACCTGATGTGGCCTGCAGCAATGGGCGGGCAAAGCGTGGCGTGGGATGGTGCGCTTTCGGCGTACGTTCTTTCAGAGCCCGCGAATGGGTACACCGCAGTGGCGGGGTCGCCCGACTTGATTGCCCACGACGACATCGGCAATCGCACCATTCGCGGTGTCGGCGATTCAGGCATCGGATTCACTCTGCGGCCCGACAGCTCCGGAGCAGCTCGCGTGTTTGTGGCGCTCAATCCCCCGCACGCATCCGACGCCGGCGCGCTGCTACGGAGCCTGATGCGCGACCGGCCCAAACTGGAAGCAGAAGCCGTCGGGCACTACGCGGAACTGGCAGCCCACGCGCTACAAATCGAAACGCCCGATCCGCAAGTGAATCATGCGCTGGCGTGGGCAGAGACCGCGATTGATCAGGCGTGGGTTTGCAGTGCTCAACTCGGCTGCGGCATGGTGGCTGGATACGGACCGTCGCGCATGGCCCGCAGGCCACAGTACGCGTGGTTCTTCGCCGGCGATGGACTTGTGGCCACCGATGCGCTGGTGAGCGAGGGCGAATATGCACGCGCACGGCAGGAACTCGCCTTCATCCTGCGATGGCAGGATGCGAAGACCGGCATGATCTGGCATGAGCTTTCGCAGAGCGCGGGATTTCTGGATTGGGCCGGCAAATATCCCTACATGTTTGCGCATGTGGACATCACCTTTCAATTCCTCATCGCCGTGGAGCGCTACGTCACCGCGAGCGGGGATAGCGCGTTCGTCCGCGAGAATTGGAGCGCGATGGAGGCCGCCGATGCCTATTGCCGCACGCTGATTGACCCGGCAGATGGCCTCCCGCACATTCCTGCAAACCGCGAAGCGGGCGACGAACAAGACCGCGAGGCAGACGACCTCGGTCTCTCTGCAAGCTGGGTTTCGGCGTCAGAAGCCTTCGCCCGCATGGCAACCCTCACAGGGCACGCCGCCGAAGCGGGGGCCGCTAAAAACGCGGCCTCTCTGGCGCGCTCCGCAATTCCCGGCCGCTATTGGAATTCCTCGCAATCGTTCTGGATCCAGGGCCACGCAGCCGCGGGACAAGCGCTGCCCGAGCAGCGCAGTTCACCAGCCGGAGCCCTCTCGCTGCATCTTTTCTCAGCGCAGCAGAACGCAGACCTGCTTGACCAACTCGCCTCATCTTCCTTCCAGACGGACTGGGGAGCACGCACCATCGGCGCGGAATCGGCCGGGTTCGACCCGGAATCCTATGCGCAGGGAAGTGTCTTCGCACTCGGCACCGCAGATGTGGCCGCGGCCTTCTGGTCGGAGCATCGCCCCCTGGCAGCTCTATCCATTTGGGACTCTCTCCTGCCCTGGTTCTCGCTGGATTCAATGGGACATTTGCATGAGGTTTTATCGGGCAACGTGTACCGTCCGCAGTTGGAGTCGGTTCCTGAACAAAGCTGGTCATCCGCCGGATTCCTTACCGCGGCGGTGCATGGCTTGCTGGGTCTTGAAGTGGACTCCTTGAGCCGCCGCATCGTGTTTGCCCCTCACCTGCCAGCCGCCTGGCCCGGCGTGTCGATTGCGAACCTACGCCTCTCCGATGCGGCGGTCGGCTTGGCCTTGCGACGCACCAACGACGGCTTCACCCTCGAAATCAACAATCCCGCAGCGCCGTTTCATCTGGAGTTTGCGCCGGAGATTCCGCTTGGAGCGCGCCTGGGTGGGGCCGACGTGAATCATAGACCGGTAACCGCCGTGTTGCGCAGCTACCCTCAGGATGAGCACGCCAGCATAGACTTCGACGTTCCGCACGGCAAGAGCGAAGTACATCTCGGATTCACCGAGGGAGTTTCAGTCGTCGCACAAACATCGCGACCGCTGGTTGGAGATGCCAGCGTTGGCCTGCGCCTTGTGAGTGTTCACCTGGTGGATCGACAACTCACGATCGTTGCCGATGTCCCGAAAAATCGGGATTCACACATCGATATCCGCACGCGCTGGGAGATTGCGGATACTCGGGGAAGTTCCGCGCGACGAATCGCAGCGGATATGTATGAACTCGATTTTGCGAGCNNAGCGACCGCAACAGGCAGTGAAGCCTGGCTCAAAACGAAATGCGGCCTGCCACTTCAAGGCTGCGAGGGCCGGCGCCTTCAGCAGTTTGGAGTGCGATGATGGAGCCGAAGCCGCCGGAATCGACCTGCATGTTGGGTGGCTCGTAGTTGCGATGGTTAAAGACGTTGGCCGCCTCCACGCTGAGTTGGAGCCGGGTCTTCTCGTGGAGTGCGACGCTCTTCATGAGGGAGAGCGAGAAGTTGGCCGTGCCGGGGCCTACGACGCCGCCCACCGGGGCATTGCCGAAGCGGCCGATTCCTACCTGGTTTGGCGTTCCGTAATTGAGAGCGAGGGTCTGGTAAGGAAAGGCATCCGGGTTTAGCCACTGCGTGGTGGTGCGGTGTGCCGCGAAGAGCGGGGCGTTCGTCAACTGGTCGGTGCGAGCCTGGCCAACCGTGGTGAGGATGTTGGTGTTGGCCGGGTCGACGGACTGCTGGTAGGGCGTGAGGAAAGGGCCGGATTGCAGGATGGTGACGCCTGCGAGTTGCCAGTCGCCCACCAGCCTATTGAGTGCGGAGCCAGTGGAGAACCAACGTTGCCCGGAGCCGAATGGCAGTGTGTAAAGGTAGGTGGCCAGGAAGCGATGCCTGCGGTCGTAGATCACGTTGCCGTAATCGAGACCGGGGTGGAATCGATCTGTGAGGTAGCTGCCGCCCGCGACTGCAAAGGCGTTGGGCGTGGCGCCGCCCGCGTTGGAGAGATCGCGCGTAAAGGTGTAGCTGGCATCGAAGGAGAGCTGCTTTCCGCTGCGCCGTGAGACTTCAACAGTCCCGCTGGAGTAATTGCTTTCAGCAGCGTTCTCGACGCTCTGGATCACACTCCAACAGGGATAAGGCCGGTGATCCGAGATCAGCGAGCCGTCATCGGTAATGCAGGCGCCGCTGGCCGCGGGCCCAGGATCGGCATTGGAGTAGCCAACGGAGTTTGCCGGCACCTGGTTGAGGTCGACCATGGTTTCAAGATTCTTGCCGTGGCTGCCGGTGTAGGAGAGCCTCATGCCGATGTTATGGGTGAGGTCCTGCTCGACCGTGAGGTTCCATTGCTGCACCGTTGGGTCCTTGTAGTGGATGGGGAAGGCGTAGTAGAAGCCGGCGGTCCCGGCGGCGTTGCCGGCGGCGGTATCGAACGGATTGGCGAATGAAAGCAGCGGGGAGACGCCATCGGATTGAAACCCCTGATTGTAGGTGGCGACGTAGCTGGCATGGACGGCCCAGCCGGAGACCAGGGAAAAGCCTAACGGGGTTTCGATGAATCGTCCCCAGCCGCCGCGGACGACGGTTTTGTCGTTGCCGTAGGGCCGCCAGGCAAAGCCGAGGCGTGGACCCCAATCGGTCTTGCCGGTGTAGCGAAGCGC
>PLXP01000270.1:8005-9168 GCA_003151435.1 Acidobacteriaceae bacterium | reverse complement strand
CGCGTTTCAAATCGCGGCAAGCAAAAAACACCCATAACGCGCTTGTTTTATGTGGGTTGCGAGATCAGAGCATAGCTTTTACCGGACAGCCGTGAAAACTGGTAATCGTAAGGTTTCGAGCGTGGATCGAATTGGTCGGGAATCTTTTGCAGCGTGCCAGCGGATTAGACACCGGTGAAATCTTTTGCTTCGGACCATGGCGTGTCCAGCCACTCTTCAACAAAACCACGTGTATTTATGGAATCAAATCCACAGCCCGCGCCGACAAGATAAATCAACTCAAGGTGCCATGGACGAGGAACTGTGACCGCATACGCTCAGTGTTGAGAGCCCGACCGCAATACCGCGGGCGAGCCCACTTCTAACGTTATCCTCGACAAGGTGCGTCGTTGTAAACAATTAGCCGGGACGGCACACCAGCGTTGCTTCTCTAGGCACATTCGGTCTATGAGCAACATATGAGGAGAGGGTTTCGTCGAAGATTGACTCAATCCGCAGAGCTTGTCCAGCGAGCAAGATGCTCATTGAGCTTTACTGTCGACGTGCGACGGGGGTAGCACAAATTTGATCAAATCTTCTCCGTTACTAAACGCGCGAACCCATTTATCCACAACAGCTCAGCGGTTCACCTTTTCTGACGATTTGGCGGCGCGGTCGCGATTTTGATTGCCTCTGTTTCGCACACAATTTACCGGACTTTTGGCGCAGACGTAATTAACTACTACGTTATCGCTCTAACTGCCTTTACCGTTATCGGTTTGCCGATTGTGAGTCTCGGCTGGAATCCGGTAGACACGCTCTCTCACCCCTTGAATGTCTGCGTCGAGTCTCTTTCCTAAGAGGAACTCGATGGGCGTTGTTGCATCACTAACTTCTGTCAGGGGAAGCTCTTTACCTATATGCGATTTAGCCAGTTCAATGCGATCTACAGAACGGCGGTGCTGTGTGTTCTCCTGGAGGCCTGCGGAGGAACAAACCACGTTGGCAGTGTAATTGCTCCTCAGAGTCAGATCATCGCCTTCGCTAACGCAGGCAATCAGACCGTTGGAACACCCTTCATTTTATCGGCCACAGCCAGTTCCGGCTTGCCCGTTAGCTTTTCCTCCGCGACTCTGAGCATCTGCGCTGTGTCCGGCATGACGGCCAGTTTTATTGCTGTCGGC
>PLXP01000270.1:0-7962 GCA_003151435.1 Acidobacteriaceae bacterium | reverse complement strand
ACGCGGCAGCCAACCCTGTCTCGCAAACCTTTGCCATAATCAATCTGGTGCCGATTATCTACAGCATCTCCCCGAATTTCGTTATCATGGGATCGGCAGCTCAAAACATCACGCTGACGGGCACAAACTTCTTGCCTGCGACCACCGCGACCTATGCGGGAGCCGCTCACGCGATCACCTACGTGAATTCCACCACGATCACGTTGCCGCTGAGCGCCAGCAACCTGGCCACGGCAGGGGTTAATACTATTATCCTGACCAATCCCGCTCCCGGAGGCGGCGCCGCTTCGGTCAATCTCCCGGTGCTTTACGAAACGAGTGCCATGCTTGCCAACTCACAATTGTCTGCAGGCGACCAGGCCCGCCTGCAACGCCTCATCCAAAAAGGACGCAATGGCACTCCTGTGACCATCGCCGCAATCGGCGGATCCATCACCGAAGGTTTCGGAGCTAGCGACTCGCCACATTCTTATGTAAACCTCGTTCAAGCCTGGTGGAATAGCACATTCCCGTCCAGCCCCAGCACGTTGGTAGACGCGGGCATAGGCGGCACGGGTTCCGACTATGGAAGCCTGCGCACACAGCGGGATGTACTCTCCCACAACCCGGATCTCGTCATCGTGGAGTTCGCTGCCAACGATGGAGGCAATGATCCTACCGATGCTGCCTATGTGGTTCAGTGCCACGAAGGCATGCTGAGGCAATTGTTGGATGCACCTTCCCAACCAGCAGTAATTGTGCTCTACATGATGAAGTATCAACTGCCGATCGTGGAAGCTAATTTGACTGCCCAGTCTTGGCAGTCCGCCATCGGCGCTAATTACAGTGTACCCATGGTCAGCTACTTCGATGCCATCAGTCCGGAATTGACGAACGGGAACATCACGTTGGCGGACATTACCGCCGACGGAACTCATCCGACGGATTTAGGTCATGCCTACGCGGCTCAGTTTCTAGAGCAGAATCTGCAAATCGCTATCGACAATTTCCCGTCGGGGACAGCCTTGCAACAGACTCCTGCAACCCAGGCACCGCTCTTCACCAGCGACTTTGAATTCACTTTGTTAGTCGATGGCATTGGAGCCGACGGCCCTGCGTTGAATCCCACCATCAATGTAGGCTGGATCGCCGAACCATTTGCCTCCGATCCAACCTTGGGACCCAACGTAGATCCCGGGTTGGAGAGCTTCGCCCCAGGAAGCACGCTGGACTTTACCGTCACGGGCAAAGAGATCCTGATGGGATACTGGGATTACGACGGCCCAATGGGGCAGGTTAACGTCACCGTGGACGGGGTTACTCCTGGGACTGTTCTCGACAGCTGGAACGCATCCGCTGGCTTCCGCGGCATGTGGATCGTAGGAGACGGACTCAGCAGTGGTCCCCACGCGGTCCATGTCGAACTCTTGAGCACAGCTGACAACGGTAGCACCGGCAACACCTTCCGACTTCTCTGCGTTGGGGCCGGAGGAGTGCAATAGTAAGCACCCGCCTCAGCCCTATTGCTGTTCACAGGTGGGTTTCGCGATGCATACCGGAACGCAATTTGATATAGCCTGACATCCAGTATTATAGTAGAGAGTCTTTTGAGACAACATTATGCCGGTCGATAAGTACCCGATGACGGCTAACTTCGGATTACTCCCTGAACCGGAAAAGAATTCCGCGTCGTTTTTGATGAGCGCCGCAGTTAACTTTACGATTTTGGTGCTCGTTCTGTGGACTGGGATGACAGCGAGGCATGTGCTTCAGCACCAGTATCTGCAAACAGAACTCTTTCTGTCGAATACCCATCTACCTCCTGCGGTCAAGATGAAGATACGTGCGGTAGCGAAGATACAACCTCCGTTGCGGGCCGTTGTAAAACTAGACGTTCCCAAGATGAGTATGCTGAAGATCGAGCCGAAGCCCGATATCAAGCCGATCCAGATGGAAGCCAAAACCACGCTGCCGACCGTTAAGGCCGTCACGCCTTCGGTTATCCTTGCTCCCCAGCCTAAGGCGGCCCTGACCGCTGCGGCTCCGGCGCAACGTCAGCAGATTAAGCCGTCAACAGCGCCGGTCCACTTTGGTGAAACGTTTGGCGCGACTCTAAATTCCAATGCCAGCAAATCGGCGACGGTCGCTGCGATCGGGAATCCTTTTGGCGGAATGGATGGGGCAGCGGTAGCCCAAAGGGCGTAATCGGTTCCACGGGAATCGGTAATGGGACTCGCGTCGGCTCAAACATCGGTGTTGTGGGCAAACTCGCCGCAGCTGGAATCCCCGTCGTTGAGACCGCCTCAACAGGATCTTACGGCAAGGTCGCCTCCGCTGGAATTCCATCCATGACGGTAACGGTCGCAATTGTACCGACCACCCAGGCGGCGCCGAAGACGACCAACCTTGAAGTGCTTTCAAAACCGACCGTGCATTATACGAGCGAGGCCAGGCAACTTCGCGTCCAGGGCGACGTAGTTTTACGCGTCACTTTTACAGCGACGGGCCAGGTTCAGGTACAAGGCGTAATACATGGACTCGGACACGGACTCGACGAAGAAGCAAGGCGCGTCGCGGGACAGGTCCGATTCCATCCTGCAACTCGCGATGGGCAAGCGGTAAATTTTACGACCAATATTACCATCACGTTTCAATTGGCGTAGTTCATCTGAGGAATCACTTCCTTATAGTTGCGCGAGGAAACGCCGCACAACAAGGTGTCCAGCATGTGCTCGCCCAACGGCGACTGGTCCTGCATCGCAGTGTAGGCCGGAATCTCGACTTCCTTCGTTCGGCCTCGGCCCCTGGTGCGCAATCGTGGTCGTTCCACCTGAAGCTTGCGGTCGCTGAACAACACCTGGCCCGCTTGCCGGCCATAGAAGACCACGCTGGCCGAACGGCGTTTGCCTTGCTGCTGAGGACCTCCCGCTACCTGCGCGGCCGACAGTTGCAAAACGGCCTGAAGGACGGCACGTCCAGTGACATCGATGAGTTGATCGCAGGCCATCCGGCTCTGCTCGATCAGATCCACCATCGGCAGCAGCCCCTGCCCGTTTTTGGTGAGGAACGTGGCTAGTTCCTGTTCGTTGACTTTCCCTTGCTTGCGTATCGTATGGTACGTTTTCTTCACGGCGGTTCTCCCTTCAAGGTTTGGCAACCCGATTCTTTCAGAATCAGGCTGAACCGCCGCTCAACTTTCAACTATGGCTGGGACATCCTCGTATCTCATTGAGAAAGGGATTTTGAAGCACGAACTCGAACTCCATCCATGCTGATTTGTTCAGCACGGATGGAGCGCCTTTTCAAACATTCGAGATTGCCATCGGGCAGTCAAAGTTCTGCTCGCGCTATTGCTTCTTGGTAAGCGGAGCCACAACGTACAGCTTGTTCGACAGCAGCACCTTCTGAACCTCTCCCTGAACTCCGCTTCCTTTGGAGTTTCCATATGACCCGCCGTAAGGATCAAGTTCTGTTTCCGGAATAGCCGTGTAGATGTCGATATCCGTGCAGCCGAAATCAACGACATAATAGCCGTAGGTCTGCATCGCTTGGAGAATTCTCCGTGCAGGAAGTGTCAAGGTCAACTTTGACAAATCCAGCGCCGGATCCAGTTGAATCACTCCGCCATAAGGAACCAAGCCGTTATTGGTTTTGCCTGACCCGGTGCAACCATTTGTGCTGGTGAGAATTCCCGCATCCCGCGCCGTGGCTGGGAAAACACGCGCCGCCCATGTGCGTGCGACGGGCCCGGAGATTGCATGCGGGATCGGTTTGGAAGCATTGGTGGCCTCTCCCGGCTGGATCATGACAGGAAGCTCCGCCATTTGGGAGGCTACAGATCCGCCCGCTGTTCCCAGCGATTTGAATGACGTTGGACGGCTGATGTAAAGACCGGCCGGGCCGCCCGTGGAGCCGTCCAAACTCGTCATATAGCTGCTGATGAACGTGTCACTCGATGGGTCAATGAAGACGACATGCTTATCCCCTGCGGCGGTTGAAGGAATATGTGTCGCCCAGTTGCTTTGAATGCGGTAAGGAAACGTCACCAGCGTGCTCGCATTGGTGTACCACTCACTGGTCGCGGTCATATCTGTAGTCGAGGCCGTCGCCACCGATTCGCCAAATCCGATGCCATCACCATTGCCATTCTCCCCCTGATTTGTACTCAGTTGAAGAAGGCTAAAATATCCAGTTGGTAATTCAACGCGAGGCCATTCAGCAGGAATGGGATGATAATAAGGAGAATCCGGTGAAAAACTCATACTGAAAGGAGCGGCAGGACTGGAAGCTGGTGCTTTCGCTCCTACAGGAATAAGTGAGGTGAGCACAGACGATTGGTCATTCTGATAGTCGAGCGACGGATCGATCCCCCAGTTGGCGTACATCTCTACGACTGCCTGGCGAACCGCAAGCTCTGCGGACGTCAAGACGGCCCCCGAGGTCGAAACATTGTTGAGAATCCTGTTCACGGACTGCCGTTGTGCGCTCAGGTGGTTTGCATACGGCTTCAGTGAACTGCCGAAATTTCCATTGATCGATGGCACGACGTTGAGCGTAACTGTATTGGAGTCGAACGTCGCTCCGCTTGCCAGCTTCGCGGTGGCGATCAGCGTGTGCGTACCAGCAGAAAGGGAATCCGTCGAATAGCCTTTCGGCACTGATGCGGAGCCCCCGCGAAGCCAAAACGGTGTCGTCGTTTCTGTGTCCACGAGGACATTGTCAATGTAATACTCGACGCTGGCCGCGGTTCCGACGCCAGAGGCATAGACGAAGATCGATTTCGTGACGGTCGCTGGGCTCGACAATCCAGTTAAGGTAAATGAGCTTTGAGATAGGCCTGGGCAGCTGAGGAGAAGAATGCTAGCCAGAACACACGTCAGCGCGTAAAACTGACGCAAGAAAATGCTAACTTTGTTGACACGTGAGGCGTTCGCCGGGCGAGGGCTCTTCTGTAAGGTTTGCATAATGATCTCTCTTGGATTGGTTGTGTGGATAGATGGTCCTGCCTGAGTGCTCGGGGAGGAGTCCTCGGAGAGGGGAAGAACTGACACGACCGAAATGTGGGGCCCAGTGGAGCGAGGTTTACGCCAAGGAAAGTGGAGTTCAGTAACAATAATTTCTAAAAGTCCTTGTTTATACTATTTTTTCTGCCGCTCATTATAGGCAACTTAAAGGCACTTTTCATCTGCTGCGCCCATAGCCTACAAGCGCAACCGAGTGGATTGGAGCACGATTTTCAGGCTAGCACAGGAAAGATCTGAATTCAATTGACCTGAAAGTTGTAGGGAAGCGCAAGCCAAAGGTCACAGAAACCAGAAACTCCTCCTGATGATGACTATTCGGGTTATTGACTTACACCTGAATAATGCACAGGGCCATTTGGAACCCCTGAGAATCCTGTTCTACAACAGTAGGGACGCGAAGTTGTGATCTTCGCGAACCGATTCCCAGGAGTCACCCAAATGGTGAGCAATTCAGACCAGATTAAACGCCGCAGGCCCGTGAGTCAAGGGGTTCACGCAGATATTCCGGGACATAATAAAATCGGGGCTTGCACGCCCTACGACTTCGAAGCGCGCAATCTGACGGCCTGGCGCGTGGTGGGACGACTCTTGTGGTTAGTCCACTTATCGCATTGATGGACGATCAGGTTCACAAGCTCAAGGAGCGAGGCTTTGCGGTTGAGTGTATCCATTCAGGTCGCGATCGCGAGACATCCCGCCGTGTCTGTTCTGAATACTTGGGTGGCAGGTTGCAGTTCCTCTTTATTGCACCGGAACGACTTCGGGTGGCAGGCTTTCCTGAAATGTTGGCCAAGCGCAAACCGTCGCTGATCGCGATCGACGAGGCGCACTGTATCTCGCAATGGGGCCACGATTTTCGCCCTGACTATCGAATGCTTGGTCAATACCTGCCAAGTCTTCGCCCGGCTCCGGTGTTGGCACTCACGGCTACCGCGACGCCTCTGGTCCAGAACGACATTGCAACCCAGCTCGGCTTGACTGAGCCAACTCACTTCATTCACGGCTTCCGGCGCGAAAACATCGGGATCGAGATTGTGGAGGCTTTACCTTCGCAGCGGCCTTCGCTTGCTCGAGAGATTTTGATCGAAGCAAAACACCGACCAGCCATCGTGTATGCACCGACTCGCAAACAGGCGGACAGTCTGGCGGAGGAATGGGCAGGGGAGTTCAGGGTGGCCAGCTACCATGCCGGACTCGATGCCGAGAAGCGGAGCCGGGTCCAGGAAGAATTTATGGCAGGAAAGCTGGATGTCATGGTGGCGACCACGGCATTCGGAATGGGTATCGATAAGGCGGATGTTCGAACCGTGATTCACACCGCGCTGCCGGGCAGTCTCGAAGGGTACTACCAAGAGATCGGCAGGGCGGGACGCGATGGGAATCCGAGCCGCGCTATCCTGATGCATTCGTATGGCGACCGGCATACCCACGACTTCTTCTTCAACCAAGACTATCCGGATGTTTCGCTCTTGGATCGAGTGTATGCAAATCTTCATGCGGAACCCCAGCCCAAAGAAGAGCTTCGAAAAACATTGGCCATCGAGGCGGAACTCTTCGACAAGATTATCGAGAAGCTCTGGATTCATAAGGGTGCGATGCTGGACTTTACGGAAAATGTAAGCCGGGGCGAGGGGCTATGGAGAGATTCCTACAAACAGCAGGGCGAGCAAAAGCGGGCGCAGATCGACCAGATGATTCGCTTTGCGGAGAGCAATCAATGCCGCATGATGTCTCTGGTTCGTCACTTTGGCGATAGGTCGGACAGCGCGACCGGGTGTGGTACGTGCGATTTCTGTGCCCCGGCCAAGTGCGTTGCACTGAGATTCCGAACCGCAATGGAATTGGAGCGTGCAGCGCTCTATCGAGTGTTGAGCGCAATGCAGTCGATCCGCACCAGATCGACAGGCAAGCTGTACGCAGAGCTTTACCCGGGAAAGGAAATCAGCCGGGACAATTTCGAGGAGATATTAGGGGCCATGGCCCGGGCAGAACTCTTGAGCTTTGCGGATGCCGTTTTCGAAAAAGATGGCAAACAGATTCCCTACCGCTCCGTCAGCCTTACTGCGTCGGGACGAGCGGCCAATCAGGCCACGCCAGTACTCTTTGTCATGAAAGATGCTGGACACCCAGTGTTCAAACGTAAGCGTTCGAAGAAGTCAGGTAAGCCTAAGGGCTCTCCGAGAGTCACGGCAAGAACGCGATCCGCGAAAACGCAACCAGTAGTGTCCGCGTCAGGGGTAGAACAACAGGTACGCGTTGAACAGGCTTTGCGTACCTGGCGCTTGAGTGAGGCCAAGCGCAGGAAGGTTCCGGCATTCAGGATTTTAAGCGATCGAGCGCTGAAAAGTATCGCGGTGTCCTTCCCCAAGAATGAAACGGAGTTACTGGCTGTGCCAGGCATCGGGACCGGGACCGTCAAAAAATATGGTACGCATATCTTTCGACTGGTTGCGGCCATTCGCTGACATCTGCTTTATGTCGGTCGTGCAAGATACTGCGGCGGACTCCGTTGTTCGCCTGTTTGTCGAGGGATGGCGACGGCGCAGCGAGGGCCTGCATAACTGATAGCCAATATTTGAACGTCCTGTAAACTGATAAAGGAGGATTTTGAATGAGCACGAAACAACTACTGGCTGAAATCGAGCGCGGCATCAACGCCTTACAGAAGGCGCGTGCCTTGTGCTTGAAAAGTGATGCTGCTGCGCCAAAGGCAACCGCAGCTAAAACAGCCAAGGTAACAAGGGTGCAAGTAAAGAAGGTCGCTAGTGGCGTGAGCGATGAGAGTCGCGCCAAGATTGCTGCTGCTCAGCAAAAACGGTGGGCTAAGATTAGGCGTACGAAGAAAAAGGCAGCTAAAGCCGCTCTGGTCGTACCCGCAGCAGAGTAACCCACTCTCACCCACACGGATAAAGGCCCTGAGGCTATAAATCTCGGGGCCTTAGAACCTGTCCAGAAACTA
>PLXP01000194.1:32986-47346 GCA_003151435.1 Acidobacteriaceae bacterium | reverse complement strand
GAGCGCGTGACGTCGCTGCTCGCCGGCCTCGTCAATGTGATTGAATGGCGCGATCGAATCCAATGAGGCAGTTTTCATCGTCGAAGACGAGCGTCGCCAACTCGAAACTGATTCCGACCTGCTTACGCTGGTTCTCACGATTCTTTCGTTCGTCCCACTCGTAGCGCACGGTGTATATACAATCGTATCACAAACGCGAGTGAGTCACGGGCAGGGGGGCTTACCTCCCAGGTTTCAAAAGCGAGACCTGGGGCACCCGGTTGTGATCGATAGTCTGGAAACTCTGCTTAAATAACGCAGAATCAATCGATTCCTCTGCTCAATGCCGCGGAAAAACCCGCATTTTGATGCTGCGCGACTGTGGCGGTGAGCCGATAACCTCAGAGGTTGAGAAGTTTACGGATGAAGCAGCGTTCGCTATGCACGAGGAATGCGCGTAGCATTAGAGCTTGAGCGAGTTATATATTCCTCGTCTTTCAGATTTTCTGAACTAAGGCAGTTTTTCTGAAGCAGCTTATCTCTTAGTCCTAAATAGATATGAGGGTTCCCCATTGATCGTATCCAAAGTCAAGAAACAACCAAAGCAGAACAAAGCCATCCACTCTGCAGCCATTGAAGCAACGACGCTCGCAATTGGCGTGTCACATGACGCAATAAGAGAGCGGGCATTTCAGATGTATGAGAGCCGCGGCAATGAGCATGGCCACGACATGCAGGACTGGCTCCGCGCCGAGCATCAGATCCTCGAGCGCTAAAGTAGCCACAATTCAAACTACAGTAAGTCTGGCTGAAAAGCCGGAAGGAGGAGTTATGGGTTGCTTAATCTGCAAGGATCTGGAACGCGCTCTTGAGAGTAGAAACAGCGAATGCACCAAGGCTCGCTCCAGTACATATAGTCGCTTCAGCACCAGGGCTGTCGCCTACAGCAATGTAGAAATGGAACGCGCCAAGAGCGACCTCCAAATGCACCGCTCAGTATGCGTCTCCGCCGTCACTTCGGCGTGGCAGACCTTGTCGGTGTAATGTACTGCGCCTGGCGGCTCTCGCGTGGCTAACCAGGCGCGTGTCCGCTCAACTTAATTCTTCGGCGCTGCGATGGGATAGCCCTGCCAGACGTATTCCAGGGCCTCGGGCAGAGTTTGTTGTTTCGCTGCGTGGTCCACGTGGCCGGCGTTGCGGGCGAACACAAACTGGTAGTGATAACCCTTGGCAGCCAGCACGCGTGCCATGTTCTCGTTGGCCAGCACCCAGTCGTGCATTCCGTCTCGCATCACATTCGGATTGAAGAGGTCCCTGTCGCCCACCTCCATCCAGATGCGCAGCGGCTTGGCCGGGCTGCCGGGGACGAGGTGTTCATGAAACTCCCATGCGCCATGCGGAGTCTGCGCGTTGTAGGGCCACTGCTGGTTGATGTATGTGCCTGAGTACGTAAGAACGCGATGATAGAGCTCGGGGTGATACCAGGCCATGATCAGGGCGCATGAGCCGCCGGAACTGCCCCCCATCGTTGCGCGCCCATCGGGGTCGTGAGTCAACTTCACATGGGCTTGCGCCTCCACCGTGGGCAGCACCTCGCTCTCAACGAACTCCGCATAACGGCCCGACATGGTGTCGTATTCCAGGCCGCGCTCGCTGCCCTGGGCGTCGCCACTGCCGTTGCTGATGGAAATGGCGATCATCGCGGGCACCTTGTGTTCGGCGATCAGGTTATCGAGCGCGGTGAACAAAGCACGATCGGGCCCATCCGCACCAACGATGAAGGGCGCCGCGGTGCCCGGGACGTACTGCTTTGGCACATACACTGCCACGCGACGCGTGTAGGGCGCGGGGTGGCTGGTGGTAACGATGGGCCTGGCAGGGTCGGTGTGATCGACTGTGACATACGTATTGGGGTCCCGCGCGATGCCGGGATACAGCTTGCTGTCCGCCGATTCCATGGTGAATTCGACCACGGTTCCCTGGGGCACGCCGTCGTGCACAGACATTTCCGGTGCGTCGTTGTGGGTGGGCCCGAGGATGAAGTTCCCATCGGCATCTGACGGCGGAATGGCGGCGTCGGGCAACTCTCTGGCCGCGACATACCCGGGCGAGTGGGGATCGCGTGTGGGCGGCGTGGGGCGAGGCAGGTGCGCTGACGGCGGCGGCGTTTGGGCCATGGCCAAACCTGCGCCGGCTAAGAGGGTGATCAGGCACGCGATGCAGTGAAGACGGGTCTGAAAGAGGATCAACGAGAAACTCCTTTTGGCCTCGCCCGTGGATCTTCGCCCCGGGAGACACATGCGATCTGCTTTGTATCTTGTCATAGACCCAGCGCACTTGATTTGAGCAAGCCGGCCGGAGACGCCGACCGGGACAGGGTGGCAGGCAGGGTCCGACAGTGGCTGGGCACCTCAAACAAATGCAGACGTCTGGGGAAGAAAGCCTGTAAAAACCTGTATTTGTGACCTGAAACGTCGCCTTACTGACTCTTTCGGGGTATCGCACACGTCGATTTGCATCGATAGTGTACATGGTAGAACGTCTTACGCTATCACGGGTCGCAATGCAGGTTACTGTCGTTAACATCGTGATTTTGGGTCTTTTGGTCTCCCTGTTCGCGGTGATCACGCGGGCAAGGTCAGACGACCGTCTGCGATGTTGGGGGGCCGGCTGGTTCTGCGTTCTGGGCCACTTTGCGGCCGAGCTGGGCCACCCCTCGACGGTCCTCTGGCAGAACGTACAGGCTTCGGTTAATGTCGGCGCGCTGGCTCTGGCAGGGATCTTCTTTGTGGTATCCACCGTGATCCTGGAGGAGGGCCGCAGAGTAGGCATTCGCCTTTGGATTGTGGTTGCGCTGACTACGATCGCGTGCTTCAGCCTTGTTACGTTTGACATCGCAAGCGTCTGGCTACTCTCCTCCGCCGTTGTCCTGCGGCAAGTGGCGGCGATTCTGATGGTCGGCAAGGTGTGGAGTCATCGCCCGCTTTTTGCTTCCATCTTGACTCTGGTGTGTTTGACGGCAGGCTCGTGGGGTCTCTATGGAGTCTTCCATGGTCACCCGGAGTTGGTGATCGTGGCTCTGCTGAGCGAAATCTTCCTGGTCGCGGCGATCGACTTTTGGAGCAACGGTTGGGAACGCACCTTGGCGCTGCACACCATGGCTGTGGGACTGGCGGCGTGGGGCTCGGTTTTCCCGCTGGGCTACCTGACCCAGTATCTCTGGCCCCATCTGGTGATCAATGGCGAAGTCTGGAACATGCCCAAGTATTGCGTGGCCGCGGGCATGATCCTGATGGTGTTGGAGGAAGACGCGCGCGCGGCACGCAAGTTAGGCGACGAATACCGGCTAGTCTTCGATGGCAATCCGCATCCTCTGTGGATTTTTGAGACAGACACACTCCAGTTTGTCGCGGCCAATCATGCCGCGCTCAATCTGCATGGATATACGCAGGACGAGTTTCTGCAACTGAAGCTGACCGATATTCTCGATCCTGCGGCTGTAAGCAGCGCGAAGAAGCAGGCAGAGGCGCCTGAGCCGGTTCCCAACCGGGCCTCCCGCCACCTGCGCAAGGACGGCACGCCGCTGCCCATGGACATTACCGCACACAACATCGTCTTCCAGGGCAAGCATTGCCGCTTTGTGCTGGGACTGGATGTGACGGAGCGCGATGCGCTTGAGCAGCAACTCATCCGGCAATCACAGCATGATGCGCTCACTGGGCTGCCGAATCGCATGCTCTTCGAGGATCGGTTGACTGAAGCTGTGGAAACCGCGGTGAACACCGGTGAGAAGCTCGCGATTCTCTGCCTCGACATTTGCCGCTTCAAGCGCATCAACGACGTTTTTGGCCCGCGCACCGGTGACGATTGTATCCGGCATGTGGCCAGCGTCCTGAACTCATGCGCGCGCGCCACCGATATTGTGGCGCGCACGGGCGGCGACGAGTTCGCCGTTGTTCTTACCGGGGTAAGAAACGCCGCCGCGGCCGAGCAGATCGCCGCCGAACTGCGCGAAAGATTCAGAGAGCCCGTTTTCATCCATGGCTACAACATCGAATTATCCTTCAGCATGGGACTGGCGATCTGCCCGGATGACGGGACCGACGCGATTGCACTGTGGCGCGGGGCCGAGAGTGTGCTGCGTCGCGCGCAGACGGAGGGCGGCGGGCAAACTATCTGGCTCTCGCCGGAACTGCGGGAAGACGCGGAAGAGCAGATTGAAATTGAATCGTCGATGCGCATGAGGATGGAGGATGCGGGCTTTCATGTTGCGTTCCAGCCGCTGTATGGGTTTGACGGCCACATCCACGGGCTGGAGGCTCTGCTGCGCCTCGACCACGTTCGCTATGGCGCGGTGAGCCCGATGAAGATAATTCCCATTGCCGAGGAAACCGGCCTGATCGTTCCGCTGGGACATTGGGTGATGGAGCAGGTGTGCCGCCAGATGCGTGCATGGATGGACGATGGCATGCGGACTGTGCCGGTGGCGATCAACGTATCGGCCTTGCAACTGATGCACGTTGATTTTGCCGAGCGCTTGATGGTAACGCTGGGTCGCTATTCGATCGATCCGCATTGGATTCATCTGGAAGTGACCGAGACGGCCGCCATGCGCAACCTGAAGGAAGTTTCGGGGCAGATGGACGCGCTTTCCGCGCTGGGAATTTCGTTCTCGATTGACGACTTCGGCACCGGGCACTCTTCCCTGGGCCGGCTGCACCAGTTGCCCATCTCGGTGCTCAAGATCGACCGCTCGTTTATCGAGCAGCTTTGCGTGCCGAACCAGCTCTGCACCACGCTCACGATCGTACAGGCCATTCTCTCGATGGCCCACGCGCTGGGTCAGCAGGTGGTGGCGGAGGGCGTGGAGACGGGGGCCCAGCTTGCCTGTCTGCGCGAGCTGGATTGCGACCTGCTGCAGGGGTTCCTGCTGTCGCGGCCAGTATCGCCCAAGGAGATTCCCGCGTTGATGGCGACGGCTCATCCGGCTTTTGCGCAAGCAGCCAGCGCCCACAGAGACGCGGGTTTGAGGCCGGAAGAAGCGGCCCTCAAGGCGCGTTAGAAGCCGAAAGCACCTCAATGTAATCCAGCGCGGCCGGGTCGCCCTTGTCGGGGACTCCCTCGACGCGGAGCACGTCGCCCGGCTTGAGCTCGATGCCGCGCGCGGTGTAGCGCGTGGAGTTGTCGCCATGGGGCTCCCGCGAAGGCAGATTGGCATTGGCGGTCCAGGTTTCGATGGGCTGGCCGTTGACGGTGAGCGTGAAGTGAGCTGCGCCGTTTTGCAGGTCGAAGTATTGGACGGCAACGTTGAAGCGGCCGGGGGCACCAGTCCAACTCCACTCGGCGGTGCAAGCGGCTACGCTGCAACTGACCGCTTTACCGTCCGATGCATCTTCCCATGGATTTACGTCGATGATTTTGTAGCCGGTGAGGTGGGCGGCTTCCGCTTCGAGGCGGCCGGGGTAGTGGCCCGCTCGGCCATGATCGTCGGGGATTCCGCTGAGTTTGAGGAAGTACTGCACGATGGCGTCGCGCCACACAATGGCGTGGCCGGCCTGATACTCCAGGCGGGCGAGAACGTCTGCATAGAGCGCGGGCTCGATGCGGCTGTTGAGTGAGGTCCATTCTGTGACGAGTTGTGCGGCCTGAGCGGCGCCATCGTAGTGGCTGTCGTAGATATGCTGGATGACTGTTTTGCCGGACCGAAGACGATAGTCGTAGGGCATGTGGTGGAAGAAGAGCAGGAGGTTGTCGGGCGTGGTGGCGGCAGCCTCATAGACCTTCGCGACTTCGGGCGGATATTGGCCCACGTAGCCGGTGCCGGTGGCGACGGTGCGGTCCATACCCACACCCTGATGATCGGCGCGGTGCCACTGGCCCCAGCCGTTGTTCTCGCTGGCTTCGATGTTGGGGCCGTAATGGCTGCCGGTGATGTCGGTGAGGGTCTGCATGCCGAGGGGACCGGTGTAGGCCTCGTAGGCGGGCCACGATTGCATGAGCATTTCAGGCACAACACGATCGACCATGGGATCGGGGCCGATTGTCTGGAGCGTCCACTCATGGGCGATGTCGGCAGGGGAAAGATTCGGGTCCCACGCGAGGCGGCCGAAGGCGTAGAGGTTGGCCAGCGCCAAGGGTGAACCGAGCCACGCATCGCGGCCCACACCGGCCACGCCGACCATTCCGCCGAGGGGTTGATGAAAGGACTTTCCCGAGAGAATTTCCTTCACAGGCGTTGAGCGATTCTCCACGCGCATGTCGAAGTCGAGCACCTGTTTCCACATGGGCGCGAGATAGACCAGGTGGCGCTGCTGCCCGGTGTACTCCTGCGTGATCTGGACCTCCATGGCCTGGCTGGTCTGATGTAATCCACCAAAGAGGGGCGATGCCGGCTCGCGCGCCTGGAAGTCAATGGGGCCTTCCTTGGTTTGAACGATGACGTTGGCTGCGAACTTGCCGTCGAGGGGATGAAAGATGTCGTAGGCGGCGCGGGCGCGGTCGGCCTTGGGATCGCGCCAGTCGAGGTGGTGGTTATAGACGAAAGCGCGATAGAGCACAACGCCCCCGTGAGGCTCAAGAGCCGCGGCCAGCAGGTTGGCGGCGTCGGCGGGCGTGCGGCCATAGCTGGCGGGGCCGGGCTGGCCTTCACTGTCGGCCTTGACGGTGAAGCCGGCGAAGTCGGGGATGAGCGTGTATATCTCGCTGACCTTGGCGGTCCACCAGGCTTTTACAGCGGGGTCGAGCGGGTCGTAGGTGGAGAGGCCGCCGATCTTCTGCGGGCTGGCGATGTCGACGCTGAGTGCGAGGCGCACGCCCCAGGGGCGCATCGTGTCTGCGATCCGGGCGAGGCCATGGAGGAAGTCGGGCGTGAGAAAAGGAGCTGCGTTGTTGACGTTGTTTACGTTGCAGCCGTTGATGCCGACCGAGGCCAGCAGGCGGGCGTATTCGGCTACGGGTGCGAGGTCTTCGCGGACGTGGCCGGAGTCGAAGAAGATGCTGCGGCCGGCGTAGCCGCGCTCGATGGAGCCGTCGGCGTTGTCCCATTCGTCGACCCAGCGGATGGGCATGGCGGGAGCTTCGGTGATTATGGTGTTTGGGGTCCAGCCGGACGTCGCGAGTTCTCGAACCAGTGCGAAAGCGCCGTAGAGTACGCCGCGTTCACTGCCGCCGGCAATCACCACAAGTTGCGTTCCAGACGGGTGCGACTCGCCGATCCAAAAGGATTCCGACGAGAGTGCACGGGGGACAGCAAGCGAGGGATAAGCTGAGCGTACCTGTTGGGTTGTACCCACCACAATTGCAGCTTCTCTGCTTTTCCCGCCAATCGATGGCGAAGTGCCGTACAGGTTATCGATACCTTTAATCAGTTCTTTCACTGCGATGTTCTCGAGAGGGCCGCGACCCAGCGCCCGCACTCGCAAGGGGACCGGCGGAAGGCCGTGGAAATAGCCGTGATGCAGCCAAGCTTGATCGGCCGTTTGCGCGCACGCATTGGAAGTTAGTGAAACGACCATCGTGAAGACGAGAATCTGCGCGAGGCGATGTGCAATCCCAGGTCTCAAACGCGAGACCTGGGGCACCCGGATGGTTGAGGTTCGTCGATTCCCACCCTTGCGACAAGAAGACGTCGCATGGATGGGACACCCAAATTCAGTCAGACCGATGGGGCACTCGGCCAGTCCTGGACCAAGTAAAAAATCGATTTTCTTCGGCATGTCGGCCTTCCCTTCCTGGGTACGCTGCGCACCGTACCGTTGTATCACGGCGCATAGTGCGGAGGGGGCGGTTCGCACTTCATCTGCGGTTGATAGACTTGTTTGTTTGCTGTTTCCGAGGAGGAAGTCCCGTTATGTCGAGCACCATGCAGGCGGTAGTGAAGGCGCACGCAGCACCCGGCATCGAATTGCGCGAAGTGCCCGTGCCCACGCCCGGTCCCGGAGAAGTGCTGGTACGCGTGGAAGCAGCCAGCGTGTGCGGCACTGACCTGCATATCTATAACTGGGATCCATGGGCGCAGGGACGCATCCATCCTCCGTTGATTCCCGGGCACGAGTTTTGCGGCATTGTGGCCGGAGTGGGCCGCGGCGTGACCACCGTGAAAGACGGCGACAAGGTGAGCGCGGAGATGCACGTGGCCTGCGGCAAATGTCTGCAGTGCCGCATCGGCGAGGCGCACATCTGCCAGCATGTGCGCATCCTGGGCGTGGACGCGGATGGGGCCTTCGCCAGCTACGCCATCATTCCCGAGACGAATATCTGGAAGCTCAACCCGGCCATTCCGCACGAGTGGGCTTCACTGCTTGACCCGCTGGGGAATGCGGTGCATACCGTGCTGGCGGGCGCCATTGCCGCGCAGACCGTGGCCGTGACCGGCTGCGGCGCGATCGGGCTGTTCTCCATCGCTGTGGCCAAGGCCTGCGGAGCGGCAAAGGTGTTTGCCATCGAGGTGAATGCTCACCGCCGCAGCGTGGCGGCGACCATGGGCGCCGACCTGGTGCTGGACCCCGCGACCGACAAGGTTGAAGAGCAGATCATGGACGCGACAGGGGGCACCGGAGTGGATGTACTGCTGGAGATGTCAGGCCATCCGGCAGCCATGCGGCAGGGTTTCTCGCTGCTACGGACCGGCGGACGAGCTTCGCTGCTGGGGATTCCGTCGCGGCCGGTAGAGATCGATTTTGCGCGCGACATCATCTTCAAGGGCGCGACCGTGCAAGGGATCAACGGCCGCAAGATGTTCGAGACATGGTTCCAGATGGAGGCTCTGCTGGCTGCCGGCAAGCTGAACCTCGACCCGGTGATTACCCATCGCGTGAAGCTGCGGGAGTTTTCGCAGGCCATGCAACTGCTGCAATCGGGCGACGCGATCAAGGTGGTGCTGAAGCCGGAGTAAGGCAGGGAACAGGGAATAGGGATCAGTAACGCTTGGTGAGTTCGGGTGGGGCGGGGCCGGTTTTGCCGCCCAGCAGCCAGTCCACGGTGGTACGCACATCCTCTTCCCGCGCCTCGCCCATAATGCGGGCCACCACTTCGCCCTGCTCGTCGAGGATGGCGGTGCCGGGAACAATGTTTCCCAGGCCAAATCGATCCATCGTGTCAGTGTCGCCGCCGGCCCAGCTCTCCAGCGCAACATGCAGCCTCGCAAAGACGCCAGGGATCTTGGGGCGGTCCTTTGACTCGTCGATGGAGATGGCCACAAAGCGTACCGGCTTGCCCGCATAATCCGCCGCCAACTGCGACAGGCGCGGCAGCTCTTCCTGACAAGGTCCACACCACGTGGCCCAGAAGTTGACCACCACCACTTCCCCGCGCAGGGCGGAGAGCTTCCGCGTCTGGCCATCGAGGCTTTTGAATGCTGGATCGGGCGCTCGCTTGGCCGCGAGCGGTGTGGCCGCCGCGAAGCAGCAGAGCAGCGCTACCCCGCAAGCGTTTCGCCAGCAAGCGGATCGACGTGTGATTTTGAGCATCGCCCTCCGAATATACCCGGCTATTCGCCCGACTGACCCCATCGAAGGGTGGAGTCCGGCGTCCACCGCATGGGCCACGACACGGTCACAGACAGACTGGTAGTTTCGGGAGCATTGTCCACCGAACCGATTTCTTAGCGAGACGGCGCGGGAGGAATTTTTGAGGTCAGACAAACTTCCCTTCAAGGAGAAAACATAAGATGAAAAGCTTCCTCCAACCGGGAGCGGCCCTCGCTGCCTCCCTGCTTACAGTTTTAGCCTGCATGCCTTCCACCGCGGCGCACGCCCAGGGCTGCGTTGCGGCGCACTCTCCGCAACCGGTGATCTCCGGGCTCGATCCGACCACTGAGGCCAGCGCGCTCCACTACGCGGGCTCCAACATTCTTCACGGGCTTACGATCACTACAGGCTTTCGCACGTACAATTCGTTCCGGCACTACATTGGAACGGTCTACCAGGTGCAGAGGCAGACTCAGCACAGCGCGGTTGTGAATCATGTGGACCTGTTCGAGATGGACTTGAATTATCAGTTCACTCCGCGGGTAAGTTTTATCGCCAGCATCCCGGGGATGGCGGCGAGCCGGCACGGCCAGTCCAGCCCCCTGAACGCTTTCCATTCCGGCGGCATCGGCGATGTGACGGTGGGCGTGCAGTCGTGGATCTTCAGGCCGCCGACGGAGAACCACGGCAACATCAACATCTCTGCGCAACTGAAACTGCCCACTGGGATCAACGATGCCAAGGGCAGGAAGTTCTTATCGAATGGGACCACCATGGAAGAGCCTTTCGACGAGTCGATTCAGCCGGGCGACGGCACCTGGGGCTTCAGCCTGGCCACCGAGGCGTATCACCCACTGGTGTTGCGTACGGCAGCCTACTTTACGGGCTCATGGCTCTTCAGTCCGCAGGACACCACCGGCGTGTTGACGTATCGCTCCGCGCCCGGAGAGGGCGTGGTTTCAGCAACCGACCAGTACCTGTGGCGGGGTGGAATCTCTCGGCCCGTTACCGGCGTGAAACTGGTGCGTGGGCTGGCTCTGAGCGTTGGCGGCCGCATGGAAGGAGTACCGGTGCGCGATGCCTTTGGCAAGAGCAACGGATTCCGGCGGCCGGGGTATGTGATTTCGATTGAGCCCGGCCTGACATACGCACGCGGACGCACCATGTTCAACGTGAGCGGACCCTGGGCGATGGAACGCAACCGCAAGATCAGCGTGACCGACATCGCCAATCACTCCCACGGCGACGCGGCTTTTGCGGACTACACGGTGATCGCCGGCGTGTCGCGGTCGTTCTAAAAGACAGGGAAAAGGGAATAGGGATCAGGCGGGTTCCTGGTCCCAATCAATCGTGACACGGCGAAGGCCGCGGACTGCGTTGGTCAGGTAGACCGCGTCCGCGGCCTTCAGATCTTCCAAAGAAAGTACGCGCTCTTCAATGCCCGGCTTCGTCTGCAGCAGATGGCGGCGGTAGACGCCGGGCAGAAGGCCGCACTCCACGGGCGGCGTAAACCAGCGGCCGTCTCGTTCAACAAAGACGTTGCTGATGGCGCCTTCCGTGACCTGGCCTTCAGTGTTAAGGAAGAGCACGTCGTCGAAACCGGCTTTTTTCGCCGCTTCCCATGCTGCAGCGTAGAGGGGGCGATGGGTCGTCTTGTGGAAGAGCATGCGATCATGCGTGTCGGTTCGCTGCCGGGAGATGCAGACGCGGCCCGACTGCCGGCTCGGCGCCCCGCCCGACAAAAGTTCATATCCGATCTGCAGTTCGCCATCGGAGTCCAATAGCAGCCTGACCTTGCGCGGCATTTGATCCGCAAAGGACCTCGCCTCGGTCTCAAGCGCTGCCTTTGCAGTCGCGCGGTCGCAGGGGAAGCCGAAGTAGGCGGCTGAATCTTCCAGGCGATCGAGATGTAGTTCGATGAGCGGATAGACCTCTTGCCAGAGCAGTGTTTCCACCAGCGAGAAGGGCTCTTCATGGAGGGTGAGGAACTCCGCCTTCAGACGGCACTCGCAAAACTCCTCTGCCGCATCGGAGTCGATGACGATGCCGCTGCCGACACCCATCTTCGCGTTGTCTCCGTCGAGTTCTAGGGTGCGGATCGCCACGTTGAACACGGTGCGCTTCTGCGAGAAGTAGCCGATGGCGCCGGTATAGACGCCCCTGGGTTCTTCTTCGATTTGAGCGAGCAATTGCATGGCCCGCACCTTGGGCGCGCCGGTGATGGAGCCGCAGGGAAAGAGCGCCCGCAGAATTTCTTTGTACCCCAACCCGGGGCGCAACTCTCCGCTGACCTCCGATGTCATTTGCCACAGGGTCTGGTAGCGCTCCACGGCAAAGAGGCTGTCGACGCGCACGCTGCCGAACGCGCAGAGCCGGCCCAGGTCGTTGCGGAGCAGGTCGACGATCATCACGTTTTCGCTGCGGTTTTTGGCGTCGTTGCGCAGGCCCTCGGCGATCTTCCGGTCTTCGGCATTCGTGCGGCCACGGGGCGCGGTGCCTTTCATGGGCCGGGTGACGATGTGCCGCGCTGCGCCCTGCTGCTCAATCTGGAAGAACATCTCCGGAGAGAAGCTGAGAATGTGACGCCCACTCTGCCAATGCAGGAAGGCCCCGTACTCCACTGGCTGTCGTCGGCGCAGACGCGCATAGAGTTGCGCAGGGCCGCCTGTGATGCGCATGTGCAGAGGAAACGTAAGGTTGAGCTGGTAGACATCTCCGGCGCGAATCCACTCGTGGATGGATCGGACGCGATCGCTGTGCTCCAGCTCTGCAACGCCGAGGGAAACGGTGGGCGGTTCCGTGGGCGCCTCGGTTTCCGCCGCGCTTGGACGAAACTGGAAGAGTTCGGGCGGATCACCGTCTACGAAAGCGCCGGCGGCGTGGTCGAAGAGATGGACGCGGGGGTAGATGCCGAACCATGCCAGCGGCTGTCCTGCTATGCGGGAACGCATTCCGGCCGCTGGTTCAAACCAGTTGCCGCACTCGTAGGTGAGGAATCCCGCAACAAAATGGCCCTGGCCGGTGGCAAGATCAATCTGCGCAAACAGGTCGGGGAGCTCGGCCTCTGTTGCGGCCGTAACGGCGTGGAGGGGATTGAGAAAGAGGCGGCTGTAAGTCGGGCTGTCGCGGGAGGTGGAGTCCTCAAGCAACACCGTGGCCGGCGTCCGCTCCACCAGGGTGTAGACCTCTGCGGGAAGGGGATGCCAGCGATTCATGCGGTCACGGGGTGACCGTCTACTTGACTGTCAGCGCAAACGGCTTGGTGATGGTGGTGGCGACGACGCCGTTGCTGGACTGCGCCGTCACTTGCAGGGTGTAGCTTCCTGGAGGCGTGGGCAGGTTGTAGGGCGGTCCGTGGTTGTAATAGTTGTAGCGGGGAGCGCATGCCGTGGCGCCGAGTACGGTAACCAATCCCACCAGAGCCAGCAGCGACAGGCGGCTGAGCCACCGGCGGCGGCGTGCCGAGAAAGCCAGTCCCGCAAGGCCCAGCGTGCCGGGCAGCAGCACTGCCCATGCAACGGAGTTGCTGCCTGGACGCGCCTGCGGGCTCAAGAGAACCAGCGACTTCGCCTGCGTCGTGATGAGCATCGAGCTGGTGGATGCGGCGGTCGCGCCGGGCGAAATTTCCACGTTTTCCGGCGTGAAGGTGCAGGAAGACTGATCGGGGAACCCGGAGCAGGAAAGCGTGACGAACATCGGCGCGGCAAGGGCGCTGGCGTTGATCGGAATGACTGAAACGGTAGCGAACCCGGATTGGCCGGCGGTGAGCGACATGGAGGCCGGAGAAACCGAAATATCAAAACCAGGCACGGTAGCGGCGGCCTGGGAATGCACGCCGGAGAGCTCCGATGCCGATGCCGCGTGGGTGGAGTCGCCCGTATAGACAGCCCGCAGGGAGTGATCGCCGGCGGGCAATGCAAACTGCAGCCGGGCGCTTCCTTCCGCGCTGAGAGCGGCGCTGGCCACTGGCTTTCCCTGGTCCTCAATCACCACGGCCCCTGTGGCGGGCTGCCCGTCTTCGCCAGTAACCGCAACTGCAAGCACGGCCTGGGTGCTGCCGCCCTGCGCAAGGGTGCCCGCGGACAACCTGGTCTGCGTGGCCTGCGAATTTGCCGCGGCCATCGCGGGCACCGCCAACGCCATGCCCAGTAGTGCAACCATCTCAAGCCGCAGACCGCGGCGGATCATACGTATCACGTGCACCTGCTCCAGAATTCCAAGAAAAGATCGAGTAACGCCCATGTGGGTCAGCGTAAGAACCATTGTATCCGGCTCGGGCACGGCCCGGCCAACCGGCTCGCGGCGATATGCGCTGAAAGCACCCACCCGCCCCGGCCCCGAAGCCCGATAGAGGTTGGACGCTGCGCGGGCGGATTGGAGAGTGGAAGACAGGGAACAGGGAACAGGGAACAGGGAATAGAAGCCCAGCCCCGGCACCTGCCTGCCCCTGTTCCCTGCCTCTCCGCGTTATCCTTTCTGTTTGAGGAAACTTGCCATGACCCAGGCCGCTGGAACCCGCCCCCAACTTGCCCACCTGACCGCCGCGATGGATGAACTGCGCGCCATGGGAACCCATTTCAAGCTGCGTATTCTCGACGATCAGCAGGCGCCGGTGTGCCACTACGACGGCAAGCTGGTCATCAACCTGGCCAGCAACAACTATCTTGGGCTGGCCAACCACCCCAAGCTGATTGAGGCGGCGCTGGAGGCGACGCGTACCTTTGGCGTGGGCTCGGGAGCGGTGAGGACCATTGCCGGCACCATGCGCATCCACATGGACCTCGAGGAGAAGATTGCGCGCTTCAAGAACGTGGAGGCATGCGTCGTGTTCCAGAGCGGATTCGCGGCTAATTCGGGTACGGTGGGTTCGATCCTGGGCAAGGACGACTTCATCCTGTCGGACGAGTTGAACCA
>PLXP01000194.1:0-32937 GCA_003151435.1 Acidobacteriaceae bacterium | reverse complement strand
GTGCTGGGCCGCAACGGGCGCGGGTCGGTGGATCATTTTGACGTACACGGGCGAGTCGACGTGCAGGTGGGCACGCTTTCGAAGGCGATCGGCGCGTTGGGCGGATATGTGTGCGGCAGCCATGATTTGATTGACTATCTCTATCATCGGGCGCGGCCGTTTTTGTTCTCCACGTCGCATCCGCCGTCGGTGGCGGCCACCTGCATTGCGGCCTTCGACATCCTGGAGCAGGAGCCGGAGAGGATCGAGCGGCTGTGGACGAACACACGCTACTTTCAGGGTGAGCTCAAGCGTGCTGGGTTCAACATTGGCGGCGTGACCACTCCGGCGACAGAGACGCCGATTACCCCGATCATTGTGGGCGAGGGGCGCAAGGCGATGGAGTTCAGCAGGGCGCTGTTTGACGAGGGCGTGATGGGGACGGGGATTGCGTTTCCGACGGTGCCGGAGGGGAAGGCGCGGATTCGGCTGATCCTGACCAGCGAACACACGAAGGCGCAGTTGGATCAAGCGCTGGAAACACTGGAGCGCGTGGCGAAGCGGATGGAGATCCTACAATAGGAACCAATGATCGCTCATCTGCGCGGCAAGCTGATCTATAAACAGCCCGGACAGGCCATCGTGGAGGCCGGGGGGGTGGGGTACGACGTCACCATTTCGGTGCCGACCTTCACGGCGCTGCCCTCCGTGGGCGGAGAGGCTTCGCTGCACATTCATACGCAGGTCAGCGAAGACCAGATTGCGCTGTTCGGATTTCTCGATCGCGAAGAGAAGCGGCTGTTCGAGCGCCTGATTACGGTGAGCGGCGTGGGCCCCAAGCTCGCCATCAAGATGCTGAGCGGGCTTTCNNTGGCCGAGCGACTGGTGGTGGAACTGAAAGACAAGCTGGATGACTTTGCGGTCGCGCCAGTTCAGGCAAACGTGCAGGGACCGGCGGTGGACGATGTGCTTTCCGCGCTGGTGAATCTGGGCTATCAGCGGCCGGCAGCGGAGAAGGCCATCGAACAGGCGATTGCGAAAGAGAAGACGCTGGCGGGCGATTTCGACGGGTTGTTCCGCGGGGCGTTGAAGGTGATCCGGTAAACTCATCTAATGTCGTGTGTCTGAATTTCGTGTATTCAGAGCCGTGTGATGAAGCTAACGTCGCGAAACGCAGATCCCTCGACTCGCTGCGCTCCCTCGGGATGACAGCTTTCTGGGGAGTGAAGGTGTGACGATGCTGGCCGCAGACCCGCCTCAACTACGCTCCCTTCTGATAACAGCATTTATGAAACGAACGTTGGAGAAACCACACTAGTCATGGCCCGTACTGCTAAAGCTGCCCCTGCTGATATTGTTCCGTATTTCGGACCGGAGGCGCTCAAGTTTCTGCGCAACCTGGCAAGGCATAACGACCGCGAATGGTTCACGCCGCGCAAGGCCGAGTTTGAGGCGGAGTTGAAGGAGCCGATGCTGGCCATTATCCGCAAAATCACCGATGCGATGACCACGTTTGCACCGAATCATGTGCGGCCGGCGGAGAAGTCGCTCTTCCGCATCTATCGCGACACACGTTTCAGTTGCAATAAGCTGCCCTACAAGACGCACATCGCCGCGTGGTGGTCGCACCAGGGGCTGGAGAAGACCTCGGGCGCGGGATACTATTTTCACGTGAGCGCCAAAGAGGTGATTATCGCGGCGGGGGCGTACATGCCGGAGAAGGACCAGTTGGCCGCGATACGGCATTGGTTGCTGGACAACCACGCCGAGTTTCGCAAGCTCTTGCAAAAGCCGGCGGTGCGCAAGACATTCACCGAATTTGAGGGCAACGCGCTGACGCGGCCACCCAAGGGATTTCCATGCGATCACCCGGCGCTGGACCTGATTCGGTGCAGGCAGTGGGGGCTGAGCGCCACGCTGCCGGCGAAGGAAGCACTCAATCCGAAACTTGCCGAGACGGTGATTCGCCATTTCAAGCTGGCTGCGCCGGTGGTGGATGCGTTGAATACGCCCATCGCGGCGGCCCTGGCGCCGAAGAAGAAGGTGCTTTTCGGGCTGCATTGAGGGGCGTCCAGGCGAGGCGTTTGGGGCTGCCGGCCCCGATGCAACAGGGCCAAATACCGGCAAAAACAGAAGAAAATGGGCAAATAACGAAGAAATTGGCACAAAATCCAAGAAATCTTGTGGAAATCGGCCTTTTCCCATTGACTTTGCCCAGCCCGAAGCCGCATTGTAACCATCGACAGGGTTCTCAAGAACCCGCATGAATACAGGGGTTTCGTGCCAACGTTGCCTCGGTCGCACTCCCTCCATGCGGAACCGGTCACGGCGTCTTCCACGCGAAGATTCCAGGACGGAAAGAACCCGGCAACACCGGCTGCCCAAGGGCACGCCCATAAGGAGAACAAATGGCTACTGGATTGACCAAGACCGCCCTCACGCGGCAAATGGCCGAGAAGCTCGAAATGACCAACAAGCAATCGGCGGCTTTCCTGGACCTGCTGGCAGAGACCGCCATCAAGGAAACCAAGAAGAACGGCGTCTTCGTGATCCCCGGCATCGGCCGGTTGGTGAAGGCGGAGCGCAAGGCCCGCATCGGCCGTAACCCCCAGACCGGCGCGGCCATCAAGATCAAGGCCAAGACCGTGGTGAAGTTCCGCGTGGCCAAGGCCGCCAAGGACGTCATCGCTCCTACCAAGAAGTAGTTTTTTTGAGAACAGCATTCCGGGCTGCGGACGGGGGAGGAGCGAGAGCTTCTTCCCTTTTCGAATTCTGCCCGGAAGGCGGGTCGTGATGAACGTATCGCCTCGCGCGATTCAGGCGGCGCTTGTCCGCGCCCGCGCACCTATCCTCTGGATCGGCGCCACCTACCTGTTTGGTGTCGCAGTGGGCGCCGGAATGGTGCACGCTCATAATAGCTTCGCCCTGCGTTATTGCGACAACCTGGTGGGACACGCGCAGACAACCGATCCGGCAGCCATTGCCATGAACCGTGGATTGCCGCTGCGCGCAGCCCTGGCGGACTTTGGCGGCAACCTGGTGCGTGGCGCGGTGCCTACGACGGTGATGGGCCTTGGAATCGTGATGCCGTTCCCGCTGGTGGCTTTCCGCGGATGGATCGGTGGAATTGTCTCAGTGGACGGCCGGCACGTGAGCCGCCTGCTGGACAGCCACGAGCGGCTCTGCTATCTCGGCGTCCTTCTGCTGCAGTTGATTCCGTACACGCTCGCAGGTGGAACGGGTGTGCGCCTGGGACTTGCGTTTGTCTTCCCAAAAGGCAGATGGGGTTATCCTACGGCCCGGCGCTGGATCGGGCTTCCCGCGGAGGGTGTCCACGATGTGCTGCGGATCTACATCCTGATTGTGCCGCTCTTCCTTGTCGCATCGCTGGTCGAGTTCATGGCCCGCTGACGGTTCCAAGGGGGGTTACTCCGCAGCGGTAGTTGTTGACGACGCCCTCGGCATCAACGCCCGCACCACCAGCGAAGCACCAAAGCTGATGAGGATGGCCTGGGTCATGAGCTGGTTGTCGTATCTCCACGACAAGAAAGCCAGCGTGATGAAGACGCCGATGGCGGTTAGTTCCGAAAGTACGGCGAGAAGCCAGTGGGGCTTAAGGCCGGTGGCTGGCAGGATGGTGCGCAGGCGCGGTATCAGCCGCGGCACGGCACGCATATAGGCCTGGTACGGTTCGCCGAGCTGGCGGGTCAGGAACGCTTCCTCCGCGAGGATGAGCCGCAGCAGGAACACCGCGAGCAGCACCACAACAAACAACGCGCCCGACGGCGGCAGGATGAAAGTGATGGCGGCGACCATGAACACCGAGCCAATATAAAGCGGGTTGCGTACGTAGCGAAACGGGCCGTCGGCCATCACTGCGCCGGCTTTCATTCCCATACTGTTGACGGTGCCGGGGCCCAGGTAGGCGGCGCCCCACACACGCAAAGTGGCGCCCAGGGCTGCGATGAGCGATGCCAGGACGATGACGAGGGGCGTGGCGAAGGTGAAAGAGGCCAGACCTGTGCGGCTCAACTCCAAAGGCAGCCACTCCAGCAGCGAGATACGGCGGGCGCTTCCCGTCGCGTCAATCCAAGGCGACCAGGCCCCTACTGAGATGATGACCGCCATGATTGCCATGCGCAGACGAAACTCGATCGCACTTGCCCGCATTTCCTGCTCCCCGTTTGCCGAAGTGTAGCATCCTGCATGCGCGAGCCACGGATGTGTGAGGGAGCGGAGAAACACAGATCACTATTCCGTTCGGAGGGCCTCCATAGGGTCTGTCTTCATGGCGGCGCGCGCAGGAATCAAGGTCGCTGCGAGGCCCACGAAAGCCATCAGCAGGCTGACGACAACAAAGCTCAGCGGGTCATGAGGGCTGACGCTGTAGAGCAGGCTTTTCATCACACTGGAGAGGGCGAGTGCAGAAAGCAGTCCGAGGAAGCTGCCCATCGCGATCAGGCGCACGCCCTCACCCAGGATCAGCCGGAGGATATCGAGCCGGCCGGCGCCCAGGGCCATGCGAACGCCAATCTCCTGCGTGCGCTGTACTGTCATGTAGGCGATGACTCCATAGAGGCCGATGACGGCCATGGCGAGTCCGCTGAAAGCAAAGAAGCTGAGCAGGGCGGTCTGGAAGCGCGGACGGTCTGCCAGCTTGCTCACCGTTTGCGTGAGCGGCTCGATCTCGACCGGAACCGTGGGATCAAGCTGCGCAATCTGCGACCGCACCCACGGAGCCACGGCGGAGGGTGGCAGAATTGCGTTGACGATCATCAGCGGCGCCGCTCCGCTCATCACCTCACCCACGGGCGCGCGTTCGCCCCAGTCCTGGGCCATACTGTGCCGGAGGAAGTAAATCTCCGGTTCGTCCTGTTCCATGAGCCCGCCATTCTTCACGTTCTCAGCCACTCCCACGACGGCGAACCAAGTCCCGTCGCGAAGCCTCTGGATACGCTTGCCGACAGGGTCCTCACCCGGAAACATTCGCGTAGCCAGAAGCCTGCTCAGCACCACCCAGTATTCGCTGGCCGTTCGATCCTGCTCGGTGAAGTTGCGGCCTCGAATAATGGGGATGTTCAACGCCTGGAAATAATCGGGCGTGACCCCGCGGCAGACCACAGAACCGCCGATTCCCTGCGCTGTATGGGGTTTCCCTTCGGCTGCCAGGTCCGCGAATCGTTCATCGTCGTGCCAGCCCCCCGGAGGCAGCGAATCGCTGAATCCCACTGCGCGGATCCCCGGAAGACGCCGCAGCGCCGCCTCCGCATTCAGATAGAAGTCCATCTTCTTCTCGCCCGTGTTGTAACGAAAACCAGGCAGGGCAATCCGGGCCATCAGCACTCCTTGTGTCTGCATTCCCAGACTCTGTTCCCGCATGTTCTGAAAGCTCTTGAGCAGAAGGGCCGCACCAGAGAGCAGAATCATGCTGATCGCAATCTGTCCCACCACCAGGCTCCGCCGCAGCACGGTGCGGTCGCGGGATTTGGTGGCGCGTGCTGCCAAGGCAACGGCGCGTGGCGTTTGCAAGGCAGGCAGCAGCCCAAACAGCGTCCCGCATACCACCGATAGCAGCCCTGTGAATAGCGCGATGCGAAGGTCCAGTCCGGCTCTTAGAAGAAATGGAATGCCTGTGGGAGCAATAGCCAGAAAAACCCGTAGCAGGCCCTCCGCCAGCACCATCCCAGTCACCGCTGCCGCAAAGGAGAGCAGAGATGCCTCGGTTAGCGTTTGGTGGATCAACCGTCCGCGGCTGGCACCCAAAGCTGAACGCATTGCCAGTTCCCGCTCGCGCGCCGCGCCCCGCGCCGTCATCAGGCTTCCCACATTGGCGCATGCAATTAGCAGCACGGCCAGCGCGGAGCCGAGGAATATCCACGCCGTTAACTGCACATCCTTTGTTTCGCGATCGCGCAGCGAACGGACGCTCAGGTGGAAGTCCTTGCGAATCTGGGCTGGAATCAATGTCTCCCTGGTGTACACAAATAGCGGCTCCAACTCGGCCTTTGCCTGTGCGATGCTCACTCCCGGCCTGAGCCGGGCAAAGGTGCGCATCGGAGATCCCGGACTCGACTTGCGCTCCACTCCTTCGTTGAGGGCCATGGGCATTATCACGTCGGCCGCCTGCAGTGTAGGCAATTCAAAACCCTTGGGCAGCACGCCCACCACACGAGCTGGACTGCCATCCACGTCGATCTGCCGGTTGAGAATATCCGGATCGCGGTTGTAATGACTCAGCCACAAGCCGTAGGAGATGAGCGCAACGCGCGGTCCATTGGGCCGGTCCTCTTCCGGAAGAAAGTTGCGCCCCACCACGGGTGAAATCCCCAGCAGGGGCAGAAAGCCAGCTTGCGCATGGATGCAGTTAAGCTGCACTGGATTGGCTTCCACCAGATCGCAGGCATGCGGCAGCGCCTGCTGTGAGGCAAAGGCCTCAAAGGGCTTCTGGTTGTCGCGCCAGTCGAAGAAGAATCCACCGACGGTGAACTCCTGCCGCTCCAGCGATTGCACCAGGCCCACGGAGACAATGCGATCGTCGTGTGCATAGGGCAGGCTGCGGAAGAGAATGCGATCGACGACGCTAAAGACCGCCGTAGTGGCGCCGATGCCCAGCGCCAGCGTTGCGATTGCGGTGAACGTGAAGATGGGATTGCGGCGAAAGCCGCGTAGCGCATAACGGGTGTCCTGCAGCAAGGTTTCAAGCCATGGCAGGGTGGCGCGCTCGCGATAGGCCTGCTTCGCCTGTTCGGCGCCTCCCATACGGATCAGAGCCTGGCGACGGGCTTCCGACTCGGACAGGCCCGCCCGCACGCCGTCTTCGATGTGCATCGCGAGGTGGGATTCGAGTTCGGCGGCAAATTCCTGATCGGCATCGCGCCTACGGAATGGGCTGATGAGGCGTATCCAGAGGGATCTGAGTTTGCGCATTACGCCTCCTCTGAGGGAGCCAGAAAGCGCGCCAGGATCTCCGTCGTCTGCTCCCAATCCGCAGTAGCTTTGCGCACCTGGCGCTGTCCGGCCTTGGTGAGTTCATAAAACTTGGCGCGGCGGTTGTTATCCGATACGCCCCAGCGAGAGCGGATGGATCCTTCCTGCTCCAATTTCAGGAGCGCCGGATAGAGCGTGCCGTAATTCAACATCAACCGGTCGCCGCTGGTCTGCTCGATGCGCCGCGCCAGGCCGTAGCCATGCTGCGGACCCATGATCTCAAGGGTGCGCAGCACCATCAGCGTGAGCGTGCCTTGCCAGACATCCGTCTTGTCGCCCATATTCCGCCTCCTATGGTTAACCCATAGAGAGGACCATACGCCTTCTCCTATGGGTCCGCAATAGGAAAGTGCAGCGGCCTGTGTTCATTGCGTTTCGGCCTGCAATTGTCCGACGCCTGTGGTAGGCTGGCGCATATCTGCACTGAACTGCTTCTTCCCGGAGGAATTGTGTCCATGTTTCTGCGAGTTGTTGCTGTTGCCTGCGCTGCGCTTGCAGCACTGCCGCTGTCTGGCCAAGCTGGACTCGCCGCATCCGCTGAAGGGCAGTTGCCGACGCTCACTGAGACCTACATGCACCTGCACCGCAACCCCGAGTTATCGCACCACGAGGAGAAGACCTCAGCTTATCTGGCCGCGGAGTTGCGCAAGGCGGGCTACACCGTGACGGAACACGTAGGCAAATACCAGGACGGCACGCAGGCTTTTGGCATCGTCGCTGTGCTCGAGAACGGACACGGTCCGCGGCTGCTGGTGCGCACCGACATGGACGCGCTGCCTGTAGTGGAGAAGACCGGGCTTGAGTACGCATCCACTGTTCGGTCGACCAATCCGCAAGGACAGGATGTGGGCGTGATGCACGCGTGCGGACACGATATCCATATGACGGTGCTGCTTGGCATGGCGCGCGAGATGGCGGCCCGCAAGAACCAGTGGCACGGCACACTGATGCTGATCGGGCAGCCTTCAGAGGAGACGATCGACGGAGCTCGCGCCATGCTTGCAGATGGCCTCTATGAGCGCTTTGGCAGGCCTGACCTCGTTCTTGCGGAGCATGATGATTCGACGCATCCTGCCGGCTCTATCGCGCTAAAGGGCGGGCCGCTGGCAGCCAGTTCCACCAGCATCGACGTCGTGATGCGCGGGATCGGCGCGCACGGATCGGCGCCGCAGAACGGCAAAGACCCGATTCTGATGGCCGCTGAGTTCATTGTGCTGGCGCAGAGTATTGTCAGCCGGCAGGTGGATCCGCAGCAGCCGGCGGTGCTTACGGTGGGCACCATTCACGGCGGCGCCAAGCGCAACATCATTCCCGAAGAGGTGACGATGGGGCTTACGTTGCGCACCTATTCCGACAAGGTGCGCGACCAGATCATCGAGGCCATCCGTCGCACAGCGGAGGGAGTGGCAGTCGGGTACGGCATGCCCTCCGACCGCATGCCGATTGTGACTGTGAGCCAGACCGAGATCACGCCGGTGACATACAACGATCCTGCGTTGGCCGAACGGCTGCGCGACATTGCGGTGAAGACACTTGGCGCCAATCGGGTGGAAACGGCGGAGTCCATCATGGGCTCAGAGGACGTTGGGCTCTTGTCGCTGGACGGCAAGATTCCGGAAGTCATGTTCCGGCTGGGCGCTGCCGATCCAGCCAAGCTGGCACATGCCAGGGAGACGGGCGTTCCGCTGCCCGGGCCGCACTCACCGCTGTTCGCTCCGGTGTATGCTCCCACAATAATTACTGGCGTTACGGCCATGACCGCGATGGCTCTCGGCTTGCTGAAATAAGATCTGTTGAAACAATTAGCCGCGGCGGCGCTTGCTTTGTTAACCAATCCCCCTCCTCGTTCGTTGTGTGTGTAGAAGAGGCATAACGCCTGCTTCTGACTGAGGGGAAAATCGAACATGCACAATCGTCGCGTTCTATCCCGGCTTCTTTGCTTTGCCGCTGTTTCTGTTCTGCTGATTTGGCCCGTCGGCGCCGCGCAAGCGCAGACGTCCGCACGCCCCGCCGCACCGGCACGTCAGGCAGCCGCACCAGCACCCGCAGCGCCCATTCTCAATGGTCCGGTTCCCACCGAGAGGGATGTGGCCGCGACCCAGAGCCAGCTCATCAAGCTGTTGCGCCTGAGCCCCACGCTGACCACGGTTGTGGCCCACGATCCGTCGCTGCTTTCAAATCAGGAATACGTGGCCCACAACAATCCGCAATTGGCCGAGTTCCTCGCAGGCCATCCCGAGGTCGGGCGGAACCCGGAGTTCTATCTCTTTACGCATCTGAATCGCGAGGGCGGACAGCCCGACGAAGCTCTCGAACGCGCTGTCTGGCCGGATGTTTTCCGCGCCCCGGAACAACGTTCGATGTTTACGGAGTTTCTTAGTGACTTGTCGCCGTTGCTGGCGTTCGCGTGCTTTCTCGTCGCGGTCATGTGGATGACCCGAGTCTTCCTCGAGAATCGCCGCTGGGCCCGCATCTTCAAGCTGCAAAGCGAAGTGCACGGCAAGCTGATCGACAAGTTCACCTCCAGCCAGGAACTCGCGCTCTACATGGAAACGGAAGCCGGCAAGCGCTTCCTTGAGGCTGCTCCGATTCCGGTCAGCTTCGAGCCCAGCCAGCGCGTGCCCAACGCCGTGGCCCGCGTGCTCACTCCGCTGCAAATCGGAATCGTTCTGGTTCTGCTTGGTATTGGCATGCTGAGTTTGCGCAACGCCAGCCCCGACATGAATATCCCGATGCTGGTGTTCGGTACCTTCGTCCTGATGCCCGGCGTTGGGTTTATCATCTCCGCGGGGATGACCTGGCTGTTGGCCGCACGTCTGGGCCTGATGCCGGGGAACCCCGCAGCACCCGACCGGCCCGAATCGCCGTACATCTCGCCCAACCGCCAGTGAGCCCCCAAGCTAAACCGGTAGCGAGATCGGCAACAAGCCAGAAGGGTGCCGCAAACGGTGAGGAAGCATCGGCCCATGCCGTGGGAAACCGCCATTCCGGACGTGCTGGCCGGCGAGCAACCGCTCGCTGGCTTGGCCTCCGCCTCCTCGCCCATGGATAGCGAGGAGTTCGCGGGGTTCTACGAGCGTTCGGCTCGATCGCTATGGGCCTACCTGGCGCGTGTGTCGTGCGACGCCGCGCTGGCCGACGACCTGATGCAGGAAAGCTACCTGCGCTTCCTGTGTGCCGCGCACCCCACGGACGGGGACGTAGCCCGCCGGCGCTATCTCTTTCGCATTGCCACCAATCTGCTGCGCGATCACTGGCGGCGGCCGCGAGCGACCTCGATTGAGGAGATTCCCGAAGAGGTTTTTCGGGCGGCTGATGAATCCGCACCGGCCGACACGAAAGCGATGCTGGGTCCGGCCATGAAGCTGCTGCGTCCCCGCGATCGCCAATTGTTGTGGCTCGCCTACGCCGAGGGCTACTCCCACCGCGAGATTGCCGAGGTCACCGGGCTGGCGTCTGCGAGCATCCGGCTGCTGCTGTTTCGCGCCCGCCGCAAGATGGCCGCCCTGCTGCGCGAACAGACGTCAAAAGACAGGAGGCCGCTATGATTCCCGGGACCTGCGCACGAGAGAAGGAAGTCGCCGAGTTGCTGAGGAGCGGTCATTGGCCCCAGGCCTGCTCTCTGGAGTTGCACGCCCATGTGGGCGGCTGCCGAGCCTGCGGAAACCTCATCCTGGTGACGGAGACCTTCCAGCGGGCGCGTTCCAATGCCGCAGGAATGGCACGACTGGAGTCGCCGGGGGCGCTGTGGGCTCGCGCTCAGCTTCGCCGCCGCAACGCCGCCATCGAGCGCATCGGCAGGCCCATCCTGGGCGCGCAGATCTTCGCCCTCGCCGTTAGCGTGCTGGTGGCCGCCGGGTTCCTTGTCCTGCAATTCCGGCAAGGTGCGCCCTGGACCTCATGGATTAAGGACTTTCCTCGTTCGCTCCACCTTGAGGCTCTGTGGCCCTCCGCGCCGCCCACGTTCGATGGACACCTCTGGTTCGTGGTGCCTCTGCTGGCCGCGCTTGCCGTGCTGAGCGGTGTGGTGGCCTACGTTGCCTCAGAGCAGGAGTAACTCACCACAGCTTCTTCACCTTTACTTCAACCGTTGACATCGATTTGAAGTCCCCTTTCACCAGCTTGTATTCGGTAATCCTCGACGGGTGCACGTTGGTGAAGAAGGCCCACTCCTCGGTCGCCAGCCGCAGGTCGATGATGATCGTGCGGGACTGCGCGAGGTTCGGTCCATCGATGTAGGCCTTCAGGCCGTCGCTCCGCCACGAGATTCCGGCAAAAGCGGGAGGCATGATTTTTTCATTCAGCTCGAATTCCTGCAACCCGCTGACCTCGATCTTGTAGATGGGTCCTGAATCGTAGCCGCCGCACCCTTTGTTCAGCGAGGTGGAGATGGTCGGCCGGGCCTGATTCTTCGACACGCGCACGAAATCCGCGAAGGTGGCTCCGTTCTTCAGCTCCTTACATTTCTCCCCAATGTAATTGCCGATTCCGCCGATTTTGGAGACGTTGGCAATGGATTCGCCCCAGCGCTCGAAGCCTACCCGCTTGATCTCGCCCGGTTCGCGCGAGTCTCCGCGATAAAGAACCACGCTTCTGCCCACGCCGGGGGCCGCGTTGGGGAGCGGAAGAACCGGGTCGGGCAGCGGTATCACCGTCTTAACTTTGAGGGCCGGCATTGACAACGGAGGCGGTACCCCTTTGACGATTGGCGGCGGTGTCACGCCGCGAGGCGAGGGCGGAGGGGGCAGCGGAACTGTTTTTCCTCCGGTGGCGAGCGGAGGGTGAAGTCCTCCACTGGCTGGCGTCTGTTGGCAGGGTTGGCACTTGTTTCCAAATCCGCCGGGACCTGGGCACCACGCTTTGCCGTTGGGGCAGGGCATGACTGTATCTCCATTTTTCGATCGATTGAGGATGGACCGGGGGTCGAGCATTCAATGCAACTGGGATGTCGCCACTGGACGCCTGATGGACGTTCTTATCGTGGAATGCGGAACAGGTGGGATGATAGCACAACATTTTTGCCTAATGCGACGGTAAATCCGCGGCCCGTCAGCATGGCCCAGGCTCTCTATGGCGCAGGTTTGGGAATCCCATGCTCGTATCCGGTAATCCAATCGAATGCATTCGACCTTAAGGAGCGTACGCATGACATTGTCAGCAAGCGAAGTGAACCAGTTGAAACAGGCCCCCGCCACCGAGGACGTCGTACCCCTGTTTCTGCATCGTTGGAGCCCGCGATCGTTTGCCGACCGCGAGGTGAGCCCCGCCGACCTGAGAAAGATCTTTGAAGCCGCCCGCTGGAGCGCCTCCTCCTACAACGAGCAGCCCTGGCGATTCCTGACGGGCACGCGCGGGTCTGAAACCTACGACAAGATCTTCTCTTCGCTGGGCGACTTCAACAAGGCCTGGGCAAAGACTGCGCCGGTTCTGATCCTGGGCGCGGCCAGCACCAAGTTCTCCCACAACGGGGCACCCAATGGCGTTGCGCTTTACGACCTGGGCGCCGCCGCCCAGGTGCTGTGCCTGCAGGCCTCCGCGCTCGGCCTCTTCACGCACCAGATGGCCGGATTCGACAAGGACGTGGCGCGCAAGGCACTCGCCATTCCCGAAGACTACATTCTCGGCGCGGTGATCGCCCTTGGACATCTCGGCGAACCATCAGCTTTAGCGAACGAACAGATGATCAACATGGAATTGGCGCCGCGCGTACGCAAGCCGGTCTCGGAGATCGTCTTCTCCGCATGGGGCGAGCCGGCAAAGCTCGAGGCTTAAACCTTGGCCGCCGACTCCGGCGCAGTCATCAGAAGGCCAGCCGCGCCCTGCGCTGCGGTGATCATCGCTTCCGAGCCGATGGCGGAGTTCAACAGCATGTGATAGAGGCCGCGCGCGCACCACTCCTGCTGGTAAAACCGGCGGATGACGGCAGCGCGGCGCTTGTCATGGGCGGCCAACTCCTGGTCGGCCTGTTGCGCCTTCAGGGGAAACGCCTTCGTGTACCAGTCGCGTTTGGCCGCCGCGGTGGCGTAGACAAAGATGTGAAAACACCCGGCCTGGCCCGCCAGCGCGCATGCCGCACCCCGGCCCACCAGCACGCAGTCCCCCGCCTGCGCCGCTTTCAGAATCTCCGTCCGGATCAGCGTGTACATGCGCTCGCAGTCGAACACCTGATCGTCGCTCAATACGGTGGAGGAGTACACAGAGTCCTGCCAGAAGACTTTGCCGTAGCGGTAATACCAGGGGTCGAGCTGGTCGTCGTATTTTGCGGCCATCTCCTCCGGAACGCAAGCCGCCCGCGCCGCGCTCGTCAGCAGTTCCGAGTCCAGCAGCCGCCAGCCCAGCCGGGCCGCCAGATCATGGGCAAATTCACCGCCGCGCGAACCGTACTCGCGTTCAACGGTAATGACACGGATAGGCGTGCGCATCAATCACTCTCCTCGCGACTGGAGGATACAACAGAATCGGGGATGGACGGCAAGAGGGCCGGAAGACTCACTCAATTGGGGCTGCCGATTCCGCGCTGGCCGGCGCATTTTATCCTTGCGTTGTCCGATGGTAATCCCGCGATGGTTGAGCGGAGAATCGGGTGGTCGGGTTTCGCCCGGTAAGGGCGCAATTCGGTGGCGCGAAAAAGTTATTGCGATACCTTGACGGTCTACAGTTAGCTGTAGATAATCTAGGCATGGGAAAACCAAACGATCTTGTGCAGGGCACCCTTGATCTGCTGATTCTAAAGACCGTGGCGCCCCAGCCCATGCATGGCTGGGCCATCGGCAAGCGCATTCAACAAATTTCCGGCGAGGTGTTGCAGGTGCAGCAGGGCTCCCTCTATCCCGCGCTGCACCGGCTGGAGCAGCAGGGATGGATCACGGCCGAATGGGCAGAGAGCGAAACTGGCCGACAGGCCAAGTTTTACTCGCTGACCGCGCCGGGCCGCGCGCAACTAGAGAAGGAAACCGCCAACTGGGGCCGCCTTTCCGCGGCCATCAACCTGATTGTCAGCGAGGCATGAGCACAGATCGGCCGAAGGAGGATGCAATGCGTTGGCCTGGGCAATTGCGCATGGGTATTCGGATGCTGTTTGAGCGTGGAAGGCAGGGCTCGCGGCTGGATGAGGAACTCGGCTACCACATTGAGCGGCAGACGGCCGAGAACATGGCAGCCGGCATGAGCGCGAAAGAGGCTCGCTTCGCGGCGCTGCGCTCCTTCGGCAATCCGGCGCTGGTGCGGGAGCAGGCGCGCGCCACGTGGAGCTGGGGCTGGCTGGAGTCGCTCTGGCGCGATGTTCGTTATGGAGTGCGCGCACTGGGTCGGACTCCAGGCTTCGCGGCAATTGCCATTCTCGTTATGGCGCTGGGCATCGGAGCAAACGTGGCGCTGTTCACGGTGGTGCGCAGCGTTCTGTTGAAGCCGCTGCCCTTCCGCGATCCGGGCCGGCTGGTCTCGCTCTATGAGCACTCCAACGACGACACGTTTGCGTTCAACGCAGTTTCAGGCGGCATGTTCGCCGAATGGCTGAAGCAGAACCACAGCTTCAGCGACATGGCGATCATGGGCGACGAGGGGTTCAACCTGGCTGGGGCGGGTGAACAACTGCCGGAGAAGATCCAGGGGAGCAATTGCAGTTGGAACCTGCTGCAGACGCTGGGGGTGCAACCGGCATTGGGCCGCAGCTTTACCGCAGCCGACGACCAGCACTCAGCGAACGGCACGGTGCTGATGAGTTGGAGCTTGTGGAAGCGGCGCTTTGGGGGCGATCGGGCGATTCTGAATCAACCCGTCTACCTGAACGGCCAGCCTTACACCGTCATCGGCATTCTGCCGGCATGGTTTGCGTATCCTGACGGCAAAACGCAGCTCTGGACCCCGATTTATCATGACAAACCGGCGACCTTCATGGCGGGAGTCGACATGCACAGCTTTGCCGTTGTGGGACGCTTGAGGCCCGGCGTCACAATGAGTCAAGGAGTAGCTGACTTGTCGGTCATTACGCACCGGGTGCATGACGAGCACCTCGATAACGCCTCAGTGAGCAAGGCCGCGAATATTATGCCCCTGCTGGAGTCGATGGTGGGTGAGATCACGAGGCCGCTTTACGTGCTGCTGGCGGCCACGTGCTGTGTGCTGCTGATTGCGTGCCTGAATGTGGCCAACCTGCTGATTGCGCGCGCAGCGGCACGGCGCAGGGAGCTGGCGATTCGTTCCGCGCTGGGCGGGAGCAGGTGGCGGCTGCTGCGCGAACGGCTGATGGAGAGCTTTCTGCTTTCAGCCGCAGGCGGCGCGGCGGGTTTGGTGCTGGCCTTTGGCGCTGTCGAATGGCTGGTGCGCACACGGCTGGACATAAGCCGCGTTGAAGCCATCCACATCGATGGCGCCGTGGCCGCGTTTACTGCCGGCATTGTTGTGGTGTGCGCGCTGTTTGCCGGGTTTATCTCTTCACTGAGCACGCAGGATGCGCATCTGCTGGCGTGGCTGCAGGACTCGTCTCGAGGCGCAAGCGCGGGACAGGGACGCGCACGGTTGCGGATGACGCTGCTGGCGGCCGAAGTGGGATTGACCGTGGTGCTGCTGACGAGTGCCGGGCTGCTGCTGAAGAGCTACGCACACCTTCGGTCGTCAGAGTTGGGATGCACGACGCACAATGTGCTGACCATGCGGCTCGATCTCTTCGGGAAGCGCTATAACGACCCGGCGCAATTGGCCAATTTTTATGCTGCACTGCTGGCGCGGGTGCGCACGTTGCCGGGAGTGAACGCAGCGGGCTTTGTACAGGCGGTTCCTGGACAAGGCTATTGGGGCGATAACGGCTTCACCATCGTCGAACATCCGCCTCTGCCGGCCGGGCAGGCGCAGTATGCCATCGACCGCTTTGCCGATCCGGGATACTTCGCGACTATGGGGATTCCGCTGCTGCGAGGCCGCAGCTTCGACCCGAGCAAGCGGGTGGAACGCGCCAATGAAGCTGTGATCAGCAAATCGTTTGTCGATCAATACTTCCCGGGAGAAGATCCGATTGGCAAGCACCTGAGCGTCATGGGCCACTCCATGACCATCGTGGGTGTGGCGGGCGATACGCGCTATGCGCCGTCAGAGAAGCCGAAGCCCATGCAGTACTTTCACCTGTACTCCGGCTTTTTGAACAACGGCAGCCTTGTGATCCGCTCCAGCCACGATGTGGAGCAGTTGGCGTTGCCGGTGCAGCGAGTGGTGGCCGAGTTGGATCACCAGTTGCCCGTCTCCGACGTGCTGACCATGGATCAGTTGCTGGGCAAGTCCACACTCGACGCCAGTTTCAACGCCACACTTTTGCTGGGTTTTGCGGTGTTGTCGCTGATGCTGGCGGGCGTGGGACTGTTCGGCGTGCTTTCGTACATCGTGGCGCAGCGGACCAGCGAGATCGGCATCCGCATCGCGCTGGGCGCGCCTCGCGAGCAGGTGATGGGCAAGGTGCTGCTCGATGGCCTTCGCCCCGCCCTGTCGGGATTGGTCTTCGGCCTGGCTGCCAGCGCCGCCATCGTTCGGCTGATTCGCTCGATGCTGTATGAAACTCAGCCGCTCGATCCGGCGGTATTCGGGGCGGTTGTCGCGACTTTGTTGCTGGTCGCCGCGCTGGCCTGCGTCTTGCCGGCGTGGCGCGCGTTGCGGGTCGATCCCATGCAGGCGCTTAGAACGGAATAGGCGCGGAGGTTTGCCTCTCGCGCCTATCGAAGTTCCGGTTATGGGGTGGACGTCTCTGCGATCGTCCGCCGGCTATTGCGTGACCGGCTCAGCAGGCGGCGCTTTAGGTACTTTCAGGCGCGGCGCATTGGGCGGAATGGGGGGCTTCGGTATGGAGGCCGTGGCAGGCGGCGGAACTCCCGTGCCCCGCTTGATGCGTACGTCACCCACGTCGGTGCTGAGGCTGATTTTGGCGGACCCGCCGCCGATGCGCCCCGTCACCGTCTTGCTCTCCTCTCCGTTGATGGCCAGCGAAAAGTCCGACACGATATCGCCATTGTGCGTGCGCCCATCGACGGTAGCCGATGCGTTGGGTGGCAAAGTCAGTTCCAGGTCGCCCTTGCCGCTGCTGTTTTTCGCTTCCACGCTGAAGACGCCGGCCGGCTCGATGTTGATGTTGCCGTCGCGATCCTCCACATACGTGTCCCCGTAGATCTGGGTCAGTTCCACGTTCTTTGAGTGCGTGACCACGCGGACTGCCCCTTTGGCTTCTGTCACACGAAGGTCATCGTCGTTGAGGGTCATGTCTCCCGGCAGTTCCGCCACTTGCAGGTCAGTGACCGAAGTGTGCAGATGGACAGGTCCGCCGAGGCTTTCCATGTGAGCCTCTCCGAAGATGTCGCCGTTGACCGTGACCTTGCCCTTGATTTCGGAGAGAGTGAGGTCGTTGCAGCGGCCGTCGGCCGTGATGTCGCCGGTCACCTGGTGCGCTGAAAAATCGCCCTTGTCGGTGGAGAAATGCACTTGGACGGCACCTTGAATGGTGCTGAGGTGAATGTCGCCATGGGCCGCCGTAATGTCAGTGCCTGCGCCGAGGCCCGCGGCGGTTACGTCGCCCCGTCCCGCGTTCACCGTAACCCGCGAGGTTTTGGGGACCACAACGGTCATGTTCATCCGGCCGCTGGTATTGCCTTCCGACTTCACCACGACCGTAGTGCCCGTCACCGTCACGTGCGCCGCTTCAGAGGCGAAGATCTTGGCCGCTTCCATGTCGGAGTTGGCGTAGGCCACGGCATGTGCCTCGACTTGCATCGTGGGGGTGTCGCCGGCCGTCACGCTTACGTCGCCACGAGGATTCTGAATCTCGATGGTGGCATTGGCCGGGATCTGCGAGTTAAGCACCTGCTGGTCCATGTCATGCTGGGGCCGGCCGAACATGTTGAAGAAGTCGTCATGCGCGCCCCACTCGGCGCGCATGGGATCCCAAAAGTTGTTTCCCCAGGCTGCACACAGGCCCAAAATGGCCAGCAGGATGAGGATACCGACAAAACTGCCACCGCGACGGACCGGAGTCTTGCGCCGGAGATCGAGCGCCCATTCGCCCAGCAGGGCCAACCCGGCTCCGATGAGCAAGAGCGGCCACCAGTGCCCATACCAGGTCCAGAATTCCGCGGCGGAGATGCGATCGGTATAAATGAGCAGCCCAACGATGCCGGCGGCGATCAGCAGAAAGGGACCGACGACGGAAGGAACGCGCGGACCGTAGGAGCCAACCACGCCCGCCTTCCAGGCGTGCTGTTGCGCTCTCCATTGATCCCGCTGCGCGCGCCAAGCAGCCTTTTGCTGCTCTCGGTACACGCGCCACTGGGTGTGCGGATCATAAGGGGGCGGCATCCCGCCTCCGGGAGGTGTGGAAGGAGGTACGCTGCTCATGATTGTCCTCCATTCTTATCGCGTTCAAAATCGTCATCGTGCGCCGGAACAATCGAAGTGCCCGGCTGCGTCACAACAGGGCCGGCGGCAGGGTTGACCGCGCCGGGATAAGGAGCGCCAGGATAAGGTGCGCCAGGATAAGGCGCCGGTGGATATTCGGTCTCTGTGGCCAGCGTCATTCGCTCTGCCAGGAGCAACAAACCCAACAGGATCAGCAGCAGCGGAATGAAAAGCTTCCAGAAGCTGACAAGTCCAGCTTGATGGAGAAGCGCAACCACCCCCAGCAGCAGCAAGATGGCCGGGCCCTTGAGACGGCGGATCAGGATATAGCGGTTCATCGGGAACCTCCTTGCGCGTCGCCCATGCGACGGATCACCAGCCACACACCAATGCCGATCAGAAGCAATGGCCAGGTGAATTCAAAGAGGCGGCCGTTGAAGATATCCAACTGACCGAGGAGAAACAGCAGTCCCAGGCCGATCAGGATGATGGCGCCGATCGGCTCCTTGCGCCGCCAGGTGATGGGCGGAACGGGAGGAACCGGCGGGACGCCCGGATCGGTAAACCCGGCAGCCGGCGGATAGGGCGCCTGGTACGGAGTCTGGTACGGAGCCTGATAGGGAGGCTGGTACTGCCCCGCATAAGGCGGTTGATACGCTCCACCCATCGGACCCGGATTCGAACCCGGATTCGCCTGTCCCGGTGCGCCTGTGTTGTAAGGCGCTGCTCCCGGTTGCCCTGGTTGCTGCCGTGTGCCGAGGTTGAGCCAGCTGCCCACTTCATTGAGGCCCAGCGGGTCAGGCACTGGCTGCCCGTCGCGTCGTGCCTTGGCGGTGTGAAAGGCCTCAAACGACTGATAGAGAACCCACGCACCGATAAAGATTCCGAAGATCCCGTAGTGCTCGGTGATGTTGATGAGCACAGCGAAGATCACCACGTGGATCAGGCCCTTGAAGAACTGGCCGTTGTACATNNACCGGGGGTGCTGCGAACGGATTAGGCACGTTCTGCCACGCGACCCAGCATGGTTCGCAAAGAATTTGTCCTCCCGCGCCGTTGCGCACGCAGTTGGGGCAAAGTGCCTTGCCGCAGTTCTGGCAAAAGGCGGTAGCGGTCACACCGCTGTGATTTACGCAGTCCATACTGTGCTCCTTTCCCGTCTTTCTTTCGCGGAGCCGCCGGAATGCGCGGACCGGTCGACAACAAATCCAGAGCTGCTCTGGATTTGCTCTTGTGAAAGCGATGACTCCAGGTAATCAAGTGAATCATTCAGGGCCGGGGTTCCCGACTGCTGCGGAGGATCGACTCGGGATCCTCCGTCTTTGTGATTTGGATTCTGTTTTGACTCGCCGGGTCCCGGTTGTTTCTGTTTCTGCTCGCCGTTTTCACTCTCTGTGGTGCGGCGCAACTCCCGCATTCTCGACTGCACCTCATACACGAAACGGAGGTGGTCGTAGTAGCGAATGATGGGCGTGGAGGCCATGGTCAGCCGCCGCTCCATGAATGAGCGCACCGCGGTGGGCCGAAGGTCGGAGAGGCGAAGGCTGGTGATCTTGACGCCTGTCAGGTTGAGCGTGAGAGCGATAGAAAAGAACGCCATCGCCGCCGTCATCATCAGGCGAGGCTCGGCGAAGCGGCGTATATGGCCCATGAACCCGGGGCGCTGCCAGGCAGGCATTCCCGCCACATGGCCTTTGCGTACAGTCGCGGAGCCCGCGGCAATCGGCAATCCATGGCTGCCGGCAGCCACCAGTCCGAAGCCCGCCGCCTGTCCCGGTCCGGTCTGGGCCAGGATCTTATCCAGCAGGCCGGCGGGCACTTCCGGCTCGGATGAAAGGAACTGCAGCCACTCGCGGCCACGTTTGGCTTCATCGTAGAGTGCCGTACACGCCGGGCACGTAGCCATGTGGGCGTTAAAGATCGCCTCATCCTCGGGCCGCAGCAAACCGTCGAGCGCGTCGGCCAAAAGCGTTTCCCAGAGCCCGCAGGCGGGGGAAGTCGGAATGTGGGGACGGTCTGACATTTACATCACCTCCCGTTTATTACGTTCCAGCAGCCGCGCAAGTTCCGCGCGACCTCTGCTGATGCGGGACTTTACCGTCCCTTCGGGAATCCCCAGTACCTGGGCGATCTCCTTGTAATCCAAATCCTGCAAATCGCGCAGAATCACGGCCTCACGCAGCTCCACGGAGACGTGCGCGAGGGCATCCTGCACCATCTTTTCCAGTTCCTTGCGAGCCGCCATCTCGTGCGGAGAGGCGTCGCGGGCCACCAGCCGGTCCACCGGCTTCAGATCCTCGGCCGACTCCCACCCGTCATCCAGCGAACTGGTGGCGCGCAGGTTCTTGGTACGGCGGAAGTTATCCACCAGCAGGTTGCGGGTCATGGTGGTGATCCACACCTGCAGGCTGCCCCGGCCGGTGTCGAAACTAGACAGGTTCGAATAGACCTTCAGGAAGACATCCTGGGTCAGGTCTTCGGCGTCGGAGGGATTGCCCGTAAAGCGGTAGCAGAGTCCATAGACACGGCGATGGTGCTCACGGACCAATTGGGCCCATGCGCCGGAATCTCCATCCATGCAGTGGCGCACGGTTTGGGACCAGTCGATCTCCAGCGGCCTCACCTCCCCGCGAATATGGCGGGCGTCTGAGCTGATTCGCTCGCCGGCGGGTATGGATGCGGTGGTGGATGGCTGAATGCCTCCGGAATCACGGGGCTCGATGCGGCGCTGCGCCGGCTTTGGCAGCGATGCCAGTTCCACCACGCTCCAGCTTAATGTACCAACGCACTGCATGGTGGGGTATACGCAAGATTTTGAAGGATGGTTCCATGGCGGGAACTGCCGCTGGGCCTATGATTCCTCGCTGCGGACTCGGGGAATTTGCTTGAAGGGCGGCCGGAGCACGGGTAAGGAGCGGTCGATGTTCGAGGTATCCCACCCTTCACAAAATGCGTAATAGGACACCCGGCTTTTGGGGGCGGGGAAAGGAAAACAGAAACGGTGGGCTGGCCCAGGTCCGCTGCGCCGGTAACTTTTCCGGGCCGGGTTCATCTTACTGTTGGCGCGCTCGCGTTCTTCTCAGGGCGGGCGCTGGAGGTCCCCGTGTTCAGATTGCTTTCTCTGGTGGCTGTTTTCGTAGTGGTTCTCGCCGTGGCGGGCGTTTACACCAATGCAAAGGGAGCGGGCAAGTCTCCCATCCCGGCCGCTGCCGCTGATGCCCAGTTGGCGCAGGCACCCGGGAAAGAGACTGCGGTGTTCGCCGGTGGTTGCTTCTGGGGTACGCAGTCTGTCTTTGAGCGCGTCAAAGGCGTTCTCGATACGACGGCGGGCTACTCCGGCGGCACTGCCGACACCGCAACCTACGGTCAGGTCAGCTCGGAGAGCACCGGCCACGCGGAGTCAGTGCGCGTGGTGTACGACCCCTCGCAGATCACCTACGGCCAGTTGCTCCGCATCTTCTTTTCGGTCGCACATGATCCCACGCAGTTGAACCGTCAGGGTCCTGACGTGGGAACTTCGTATCGGTCGGCGATTTTTTATGCCAATGACGAGCAGCGCAGCATCAGCCAGGCTTATATCGCCCAACTGGATGCAGCCAAGGTCTTTCCCAAGCCGATTGCCACCCCGGTTGTGCCGTTTACGGCCTTCTACGACGCCGAATCCTACCATCAGGATTACGCGCTTCACAATCCCGGCAATCCTTACATCCTGGTCTGCGATCGGCCCAAGGTCGAAGCGCTAAAGCAGCAGTTCCCCGAGCTGTTCAAGGAATACAACGGCAAATAACTGGGGAGACTATGCGAGCTGCACGAATCGCAAGGCGACCGAGTTCATGCAGTAGCGCAGCCCGGTGGGGGCGGGGCCGTCGTTGAAGACGTGCCCCAGGTGAGCGTCGCAGAGGCGGCAGGAGACCGCGGTACGCACCACCATCAGGCTTCCGTCGACGGTGTTCACCACGTTTTCGTCGGCGATGGGTTGCCAGAAGCTTGGCCAGCCGGTGCCGGAGTCGAACTTGGTTTCGGAACTAAACAGTGCCAGGTCGCATCCGATGCAGCGGAAGATGCCGCGCCCGTGCTCGTTCAGGCTGTCGCCGGTGTAAGGACGTTCGGTGTCGGCGTGGCGCGTGACCCAGTAGGCGGCGGGGGAGAGCTGGCGACGCCACTCGGCATCGGGTTTGATGACCCGGGAGACCGTGACTGTGCCGGTCTTCGTGCCGGCGGCGGAGAATTCAGCGATTGTGACGGTGGCTGGTCCCTCGTCCGGAGCCAGCGGACGCGCGGCGGCGACGGTGCTGCGGCGGAGGCCCCAGAAAGCCGCTCCGCTGACCGCACCGGCGGCGGAAACGATAAAAGCGCGCCGGCTCAGGTTCTCCCACCGCGAGGATGGTTCCGTCCGCAACAGCTCGGGTTCGCGCGGCACAGCACTCGGAATGGGGTCGATACTCACCTGCGAATTGGACTACGGTGAGATGCGGAAAGTTACGAGAACCCGGTGGGCCTAGCTCCACTCAACAGCTGGGCCTTGATGTCACCAAAAGAAAGGCGGCCTTCTTCCGGTGGGGAAAAGGCCGCCTGTTTTACCGAGCCGATGAGGAGAAAATGCGCTAATACCGCTGCAGGAAATCCGGATCGACGGGGTTTTCAAACAGCGACGCATCGCGGGTCACGATCGTCAATCCGGATGGGGTGACGAAGTAGCGGCGTTTGTCCTCCACCTGGTCATAGCCGATTACCGTGCCCTCGGGAATGTGGACGTCGCGGTCGATGATGGCGCGCTGGATGCGGCAATGGCGGCCGATATTCACGTGGGAGAAGATGATGCTTGCATCCACATCCGAATAGGAGTTGACGCGCACATCCTGCGAAACCACCGAGTTGTTGACCGAAGCGCCGGAGATGATGACGCCCGACGTGATCACCGAGTTGGTGGCCGATCCGGTGCGGCCCGGCTCGCCAAAGACGAACTTGGCGGGCGGATACTGGCGCACCCGGGTGCGGATGGGCCAGTTCTTGTCGTACAGGTTGAAGACCGGCGAAACAGAGCACAGGTCCATGTTGGCGTCGTAGTAGGCGTCGAGCGTGCCCACGTCGCGCCAGTAGAGCGCCTGCTGCTTGTTCTCGTCCACAAAGCTGTAGGCCATCATCTTTTTCTGGCCCAGAAGTGTGGGCAGAATGTTGTGGCCGAAATCGTGTTTCGAATCGGGATCCTCTGAGTCTGTGATCAGAGCCTTCAGCAGCACCTCGGTGTTGAAGATGTAAATGCCCATCGAGGCATCCACCGAGTTGGGATTGAACGGCGAACGGATCGTCGTCGAGGCGGGCTTCTCCTGGAAGCCGAGAACCTCGCCGGTCGACCCCACCTCCACCACGCCGAAGCGCGAAACCTCGTCGGGCGAGATGGGCAGGGTGGCCAGCGTTACTTCGGCCTTGGTCTCCTTGTGGTACTCCAGCATGCGGCTGTAGTCCATCTTGTAGATGTGGTCACCGCCGAGGACGATTACGTGCTTGGGCTGCTCGCTGCCGATGGAATAAATGTTCTGGTAGACGGCGTCCGCAGTACCCATGTACCAATTGGCGCCGGTGCGCTGCATGGGAGGCAGGAGCTCGAAAAACTCTCCGAGTTCCTGGGCCACAATGCCCGTCCACCCTTCGCGGATGTGGCGGTTCAGCGATAGTGCCTTGTACTGGGTGAGGATGAAGACCTTGCGGAGGCCGGAGTTGATGCAGTTGGAAAGGGTGATGTCGATGATCCGGTAGTGCCCACCAAAGGGGACGGCCGGTTTGGCGCGATCGCGGGTGAGCGGAAAGAGCCGCTCTCCGGCTCCGCCCGCAAGCAATACTCCAAGCGTATCTCTCATGTCCGTTTTGACCTGCCTCATTCTCTCTGATGGTAGAAACGGCTCATACGCGCAGGAAGTGCCGCAATTCGGTACGTCTCACATTTACTGAGCCGCTCTTCTTCAGGCGGCACCGAACGGCGAATAATACCACACCCCTGTGAATGTGGTAGTCTATCGACTCGCGCCCCATCTTGTCAGCCAGATTCGATTCAGACGGTTCCCGTTTGTGCCCTTTCCGCCTAAGGGGAGTGATTGACGCCTAAATAAAACAACGCTGAGGGGACGACCCTCAGCGTTGTTTTTGTGACCGTGTGGAAAGGCTCCGGAAAACCAGAGAGATTCCGGCTTACCGCTTCTTCTTGAATTTGTACTCGATACCGACCGATATGGCGAAGTTGACATCCATTTGGGTGGTCTTTGGACCGTAATTGATGCCGTAGCGGGTCAGGACGGCGTCAGGAGTGATGCGGAAGACCCAGCGCGGCGAACGGTTCAGGTCGATGTGGCCGCCCATGATCATGGCCGGGGCGATCTGGTCGTTATAGAAGCCAACCACCGAGGGCGAATTTCCGCGCAGATCCTGTTCAAATTTGCCGTACGCGCCACCCACCAGCACGTGGGCGATCATCGCACCGTGCTTGTTGTGCGGTCCCAGCCACTCGGGGCCGGCGGCAAAGACATACTGGGCGACGAAGGGGCCGTTGATGCTGACGTGGTTGGGCGCCGCGCCGCTGGTGCCCACATAAGCGCGGCCCGTGCCCTCCACGGCCCAGTGCTTGGCAAGCCAGTAGGAGCCGGTGAGATCAAGCCCACCGAGGTTCGACCCCTGCAGCAACGTGGGACCGGCTTTCAAATGGTCATAGGCCATGCCCAGCGAAACGTCGAAGCGGTTGTCATAGCGCACATTGGCCAGCGGATCGATGGCGATATACGTGCCATTGGGTGCAGTCGAAGTGGCCGGGGCCTGAACGGACGAAGACGAAGGCTGGCCCGGCGTGGGCTGGCCCGGCGCAGGCGCCTGGGCGCGTACTCCGGCACATACTACCAAGGCGGCAACGGCAGCAAGAGAAACGGAAAGACTGACTGGGAAACGCATCACATCCAAGCTTACAGGACCGCGCCGAGGGGGGACAACGCGACGCGCAGTGTTTCGGTTCGTTCGTGACCGGCGATCGCCTCTTGAGAGGCACGGCGAATACCGGCTGAGAGGACGAGCAAATCGGGTTTCGCTTTACGCTCACAGCACGCGCGGAAAGAAGCTGCGCTAAGGAGTGCAGCGCTCTGCCCATTCGGCATAGACAAGATAGCGAACGGTCTTGAGCGTTTCCATGGATTCATTGAGCCACTTGGAACCGCCCGATTGGGGAGCCAGCGGGGGTGCGGCGTGGAGGCGCCACTGGAGCGGAAAGCGGCTGAAGATGAGTCCGGCGCGGGGCAAATGGTAATCGGTGGAGACCACCTCCGCCGAACGACCTCCACGCTGCTTGAGAATCCGCGTGGAGTAGCAGGCATTGTGGATCGTGTCCAGGGCTTCAGGCTCGATGAGAATCGCAGAGGGCGGCACGCCCTGCGCCTCCGCGACCCGCGCCATCACTTTGGCTTCGACAAACGGGCCCGTAAGCCCCCCGGTGAGGATGAGCCGCGGCGCCACTCCGCGCTCGTATTCGTGCACCCCCTCCGAGACGCGCGCCAACATCTCAGGAGTCGGATTGCCCTCGCTGTCCGCCCGGTTACCCAGCACGATGATCGCGTCAAAGCGGTTGAGCGCGGTATTTCCCGCAGGTGCAAACATGCGCGCAAAGATCGCCCAGGTGAACGAAACCACAATGACAGCCAATGCAGCGAGGATCAGGCGGCCGCGCCAGCCAAAGCGCCTGTGCCTTGCTGTGGAACGCCGAGGGTCGGGACGTCGCGCCCGTGACCGGCGCACCGGTGTCTGTCGCCGCAGTTGTCGAGGGGGATGATTCAAATGACCGGGTCTCCAGACTCCACTGTATCGCGCAGCACGAAAGGGTACGGGCGGGCTGCACATCCAGAGCATGCTGTGACCTTCCGGCGCAACTGCTAAACCTGAACTCGGGGGACCCTGGCGGCGATGCGGGTAAAGACTTCCCACGGGATGGTCCCGGCGGCGTGTGCGTGGTCGAAAGCGGTGATGGCTTCCGCTCCCTGACTGCCCAGAATCACCACTTCGTCACCCGCCTCCACTCCCGGGATCCCGGTCACATCGAGCACAGTCTGGTCCATGCTGATGCGGCCCACGATGGGCGCCTGGTCGCCGCGCACCAGCAGGTTGAAGCGGTTGCCGAGTTGCCGGTCAAGGCCGTCTGCGTAGCCAACAGGCAGCAGCGCAAGCCGCATGGGCTCAGTGGCCACAAACGTCCCGTTGTAGCCCACCTCGGTGCCGGCAGGAACGGTCCGCACGCTCGCTACGCGTGTCTTCCAGCTCATCACCGGCTGGAGGCGGATACGCGCCAGAGTCAAGGCCGCGGGTTCGTGCCCTGGCTCGAATGGCGGTTCGAAGTGCGGAACCAGGCCGTAGAGCGCGAGACCCGGCCGCAGCATGGCTCTCAACCCAAAACGGCCGGCCAGCGAGGCAATTGCATCGGCCTCGCCGCCCAACAATGCTGCGGAGGCGCCCACGCTGAGCCACTCCGGACGGGTTGCCGCTTCGGGGAACGCTGCCGCGATCTGCTGCATCGCCTCATCCAGACGCGCCAGTTGTGCGTCGGTGGCCCCGCCGTCTGCTTCGTCAGAGCCGTAGAGGTGGGTCATCACCGCCTCAAGCCTGAAGGGAGACTTGGCGCCGAATCGTGCCAGAAGTGGTGGAAGACCATCCAGGCTTACGCCTTGCCGGCTCATGCCTGTGTCAATTTCGAGATGAACCTGCAGCGATCCGGTTGGCGCTTCTGCCCTCCGCGCTGCGTCCTCCAACTCGTCCAGTTGGCTCAGCTCCCACACGACGGGGGTCAGCCGATGCGCAATGACGGCGGGGCCGTCGCCGGCAAAGAGGCCGCCGATGACCACAACGCGCGCCTCAGGACACACGGCGCGGGCGGCGACACCCTCTTCGACGCTGGTTACGCCCAGCCACCGGGCTCCAGCGCGCACGGCAGCAGGGGCGCACAGCGCCAGCGAGTGCCCGTATGCGTTGGCCTTCACAATCGCCAGCAACTCCGCGTCAGCGGGGGCCAGACTCTTGAGAAATCGATAATTGTCTTCGAGGGAACGGGTGCGAGTCTCAACCCAGCAGGGGCGCGTTGGCATCAGGCTGTCCAGACCCCAGTTTAGCGCGGTGTGCCGCGGCGATTACCGCAGGAGCGCAAACGCGACGACGGTTTCGCCTTCCGGGGCGAGCTCTGCCAGCAGCTTCTCCTCCAGCTCATGCGGTACGGGCATCTCACAGGCGGCGATCTGAGCCTCCGTGGCACCCGCAAAACAAAGCTCGCAGCAGCCGAGAGCTGCGGTGCCCGACCCGGCTTCCATGCGAACGGGGGGTCCGAAGACCCGGCAGGTCATGGGTCGAGCAGCGTACACATCGCAGCGGCCGGTCGCCGGGTCCAGCGCGGGGCAGGCTGCCTCGTTGGCGAACTCCTCGAACCGTTGCCGCTCTTCGTCGGACTCGCCCAGCCGGCCCGTCGCTGGGTCTCCCGGGAAATCGCCGCCATGCCCTTCGATCCAGCTTTTGGCGCGGCGCTCAATCTCGTCGGCAAGGGCCGGGTCGGTCTGTCGCAGTGTCTCCATGCCGGCCTGCAGGCGCGCGGCGTCGAGCGCGTTGATGGCGAAGGCCCCGTGGCAACATGGCGTGCATCCGGGTCGGCACACGAGCCACTCCCCCGCCCGCCGCGCCGCGTCGGCAAGGGCTGCGTCTATGATCTGCACCAGCTCGGAATCGCCGTTGGGCACCCGCATGAGGACAAGCATAGAGCGTGAGCGAGGATGCCGCTCGCGCGCCGGCAATTTTCAGCGAAGATTGACTTGCTCTTTGGGGCGCGCCGAGTAGCGCCCCAGGACATCGGGAGGATTGAAGTGTTCGGGGCGCGCACTCCGTTGGCCGTCGCGTATAGTCGATTCGTGACGCGAGGGAGGTCTTGCTCATGGGGTTTCGCGCGATGGGTTCCTGTGTCCTTTTGTCGTTGATGTTAGCTGTGGCACACGCACAGAATGGGCTGCTGCTGGTGGCGCAGAAGGGCGATCAGAGCCTGGCCATCGTCGATCCCGCAGCGGGTAAGGTTGTCGCTTCGGTGCCGGAGAACGGCGTTACCGGCCATGAAGTGACGGCTTCGCCAGACGGCCGCTTCGCGTACGTGCCCATCTATGGCAACTCCGGCGTCGGCAGTCCCGGCACCAGCGGACGCGACATGGTGGTCATCGATATTGCCGCGCACAAGGTGGTGGGTAACGTGGATTTCGGCCACGAAGTGCGGCCGCATCTGCCGGTCTTCGGCCCCAGGGACGGGCTGCTCTACGTGACGACCGAGCTTGATCAGACGGTAACGATCATCGATCCCAAAACGCTCAAGATCGTAGGGTCCATCCCCACCGGGGAGCCGGAGAGCCACATGTTCGCCATCTCTCACGATGGGCGCCGCGGCTACACGGCCAACGTGGGGCCGGGCACGGTTTCAGTACTGGACATGCAGGCGCGCAAAATGCTCAAGGTGATTCCTATTTCCGGCAATACGCAGCGGATTTCCATCTCGCCGGACGATCGCTGGGTGTTTACTGCGGACCAGACTCAGCCGCGCATGGCCGTGATCGATACAGCAACGGACACGGTAGGGAAGTGGGTTCCGCTGGAGGGCATGGGTTATGGGAGCGCACCGACGCGGGATGGAAGGTGGCTGTTGATGACACTGCCCGATCAGAACAAGGTGGCAGTCGTCGATTTGAAGACGATGCAGGTGGCGCGGTCAGTCGAGGTAGGCAAGTATCCGCAGGCGGTGGTGGTGCGGCCGGATGGCAAGGCGGCGTACGTCTCCTGCATGCACAGCGATCAGGTGGCGGAGATCGATCTTGCCACGTGGAAGGTAACGCGGATGATTGCTACCGGAAAGTCGACGGATGGGTTGGCGTGGGCGGGGGGACGATGAAGGTTGCTTAGCTGATCAGTTTCGGGATCACCTTCGGGATCCAGGATGGGTGTACGATGACTTGCATGGCTAGCTATCGTGTCGTTCTCCGACAGTCCGACGAGGGTTTCAGCGTGTCGTGTCCCGGCCTGCCTGGCTGCTGGTCGCAGGGCGCCACCGAAGAAGAAGCGCTGGAGAATATTCGAATCGCAATCCGAGAATATGTTGATGCGGCAGAAGAACTGGCAAGAGGCGAAGGTAGCCGTGTCGTCGAAGTTCGCATCGCGTGACGATCAGCCAGATGTGATTCTGATATTGAGCGAGGCGTACCTCCGCTTGTGAATGCAAAGGGACGATAGATATGCCCAAAATCGCGGGGGTCGACCATCTCAGGGCTGTGGGAGCCCTTGAAAAAGCCGGCTTCTGGATTCTTCGTCAGGGCGCACACATCGTAATGACTTGATGGAGCACGGATTCTGACCGTCCCGCGTCACAACCCGGTCAATGCTTTTACGTGGGCGGCATTGTGCGCGACGCGGGCCTCAGCGTAGAACAGTTTCGCAAGCTGCTGTGAACTGACTTGGGAACCCCGCCAAAAGCTTCTCACAATCTCGCCAATGTGGCGAATACCTTAACCGATCTCCTTGTCCCAGGTCTCCAGAATCTTTTTGAACTCGCTCATGAACTTGCCGGAGTCGGCGCCGTCGATGATGCGGTGATCGAAGCCCAGGCAGAACAGCTGCATCGACCGAATCGCAATGGTGTCGTTACCCTCAGCGTCGGTGAGCACCACGGGCTCTTTGTGCAGGCCGCCGATGGCCAGAATGGCCGACTCGGGCTGATTGATGATGGGCGTTCCGAATTCGCCGCCGAAGATGCCGGAGTTGGTGAGCGTGAACGTGGACCCCGAGGCCTCGTCGGGCTTGAGGCGCTTGCCGCGGGCGCGTTCGGCCAGGTCGGCGATGGCGCGCGCCAGGCCCAGGAAGCTGAGGTCTTCCGCCTCCTTGATCACAGGCACGATAAGTCCCCACTCGAGCGCCACCGCGATGCCGAGGTGGACGTTCTGGTGGTAGCGGATGGAGTTGTTTTCAAGCGATGCGTTCACGACGGGGAATTTGCCCAGCGCCTCAACGGCAGCGGCGGCGATAAACGGCATGTAGGTCAGCTTGACTCCGTTGCGCTTCTCGTAGGCGGACTTCTCGCGCTCGCGCAGGCGGACAATGCGGGTCATATCGACCTTGTAAACCGTGTATGCGTGCGGGCTGCTCAGCTTGCTCTCAAGCATGCGCTGGGCAATGATGCCGCGCATCCGTGACATAGGTTGCAAGCTTCCCGGCAGCACCTGCGGTGGGGCCAGCTTTTCCGACGCCCCGGCGCTCATATACCACAGCACATCGTCCTTGGTGATGCGGCCATCGGAGCCGCTGCCGGGAATGCGGCTCAGGTCGAGGTTGTTTTCCCTGGCCATGCGGCGCACCAGCGGCGACGACCGGATGCGCTCGCTGCCGTCGGCCGGGGCTGGAGGCGGAGCCGCCTTGGCGTCCGCCGTGTCTGGGGCCGGCGCCGGAGCGGTGGCAGCAGGCGTTCCGTCTGGCTGGGCAGCGCCCACCGCGCCCCCGATGACCGCAACCACGGTGTTGATCTGGACCGTTTCGCCTTGGGAAACCTTGATTTCCGTTAGCACGCCGGCCACGGGCGAAGGAATCTCCGCGTCCACCTTGTCGGTGGAGATTTCGAAGAGCGGCTCGTCCTTCTGCACCGTATCGCCGGCCTTTTTGAGCCATTTGGTGATGGTGCCTTCAAAGATGGACTCGCCCATCTGCGGCATCACGACTTCGGTTCCGCCAGAAGATGCCGACGAGGGTGCCGGCGCTGCCGCTGGCGCCTGTGGGGCAGCGGCCGAGGGAGCAGGTGCGGCTTTTGCGGACGTAGATGGTGCCGAAGCCTTCGAGCCTGACTTGGATGGGGCCGATGCGGCTGGAGACGGAGCCGCGGCCTGCGCCGATGTGCCGCTCTCAGAGACCACGGCGACCACGGTGTTGATTTGTACCGTCTCGCCCTCCCGCACTTTGATCTCAGACAGCACGCCGGCCACGGGCGAGGGAATCTCGGCGTCCACCTTGTCGGTGGAGATCTCGAAGAGCGGCTCGTCCTTTTGCACGGTATCGCCGGCTTTTTTGAGCCACTTGGTGATGGTGCCCTCAAAGATTGACTCGCCCATCTGGGGCATAACCACTTCGGTTGGCATGAATGATTTCTCCGGGATGCGGGACGCCGGGGCGTGCCTGTTTCCAGCCGGATTATAAATCGCAGGGCATCGACGGGGGCGACGGCCTGAAACGCGGCTGCACCGGCAGAGCTGCTTCTGTGAGCAAATGCAGACCCGGGTTTCCAGGCGGGTCAGGCTCGGAAAGACGGCTCTGGGCCATGCTTCAGGCGCTCGACTTCTGCCGGGACCTGCAGCGGTGTGTCCTCAGCGGGGAAAACGGTGGCCGGCGGTACCAATGCTGCCTGAGCCCGCAATGCGTCGAGATTCTCGACGGCCAGCACGTGTTGATCAAAAACGACACCAAATTGCCGAGCCGCCTGGTGTGCGATCGCTTCGAGATTTTGCAACTCCGCGGGCCGAGCAATCTCTCTCTCCAGGCTGGTGACGGGACGGTCGGTGATGCCGCAGGGATTGATGAGCGAGAAGTCTCGCAGGTCTGTGGTGACGTTAAAAGCAAACCCATGCGAGGTGATGCCGCGCGACACGTGAATGCCAATGGCGCCGATTTTTCTCTCCGGCCCGCTTTCCGGATTGTCGAGTGCTTCGGCCTCCGCACTGTCCGGCTTGACGCCGCACCACACGCCGGTCAGGCCCGCGATGCGTCCCGCGCGCACGCCGAACACGGCGCAGAGCCGGATCAGGGCCTCTTCCATGTAACGCACGAAGTCGACTGGCCCCATCCGTCCGCTATTCGCATTGTGCAGGCTGCGCAGGTCGAAGATGGGATAGCCCACCAGTTGGCCCGGTCCGTGATAGGTTACGTCGCCGCCGCGGTTGATCTCGTGCAGGGTCACGCCGCGTGAGGCGAGCAGTTCGTCTGAAGCCAGGACGTTGGCGCGATGCGCGTTGCGGCCCAGCGTCAGCACCGGCGGATGCTCGAGCAGCAGCAGCACATTGCCAATGCGCCGCTGATGGCGCAACTCCACCAGCTCCGCCTGCAGCCGCAGGCCATCGTCGTAGCCCACACGCCCGAGATAGAGGTACTGAATCATCGCTGTCTTCGATTATAGAGACGCGCCGACTGCGACAGGGTAAACCGCAGTCTTCGAAGGCGAGGCGATCGAATCGGCATTCGCGATAGACTAAGGGCTGGCAGGAGGACCGGGCGGTCGCTGCCGCTGTCTCGCGCGAGCGTGTACAGCGGGGGAGGAAAGTCCGAACTCCGCAGGGCAGTGTGCCGGATAACGTCCGGGACGCGGGCTTCAAGGTCCGTGGACGGCCAGTGCCACAGAAAAGATACCGCCTCGGCTACCCCTCGATTGGAGGGCGACCCGGAAAGGCCCGACAGGTTCGCCTGGACGGCCAGTCCGCGCCGGGGTAAGGGTGAAATGGTGCGGTAAGAGCGCACCGCTCCGGCGGTAACGCCGGGGGCAGGGTAAACCCCACACGGAGCAAGACCAAATAGGGAGGGAAGCGGGAGCCA